>JAYVIX010000321.1:0-3589 GCA_043769845.1 Cytophagales bacterium | reverse complement strand
GTGTTTCGGAAGTGTTTGATTTTATCGAACCAACTATCAAGAAAGAATTTGATGCACATCTAACTCCTTATTACAACGAAACAATGCAAGTAAAATTGGCTTCATTGGGTAACGATGCTGGAATTATCGGAGCGGCTTCTCTTGTTTTCTTCGAATAGTATGTTCAAAAACACATTCAAAAGCCTCGTCTGAAAAGATGGGGCTTTTTTTTGCCTTTTTCAAGAATGATGAATTATAAACGATGAGTGATGAATAAAATGCTGATTATTTGTTAATTGGCGAACCATTTAGTGACTGACTTCATTCATAATTCCTTAAACATGCGACCAATCATCTACTTATTTATACTCCTCTCCTCCTTGGCTTGTTCGGCTCAAAATATAGCCACGCAAGATCTACCTATTGCTGGAGCCGAGCAATCTAAAGTCTATCTTTCTTTGCTAAAGAAGAAAAATGTGGGATTGGTTGTCAATCAAACCTCACGTGTAGGAGATAAGCATTTGCTCGATTTTTTGATTGAACACAAAATAAAAGTCACCAAAATATTTAGTCCCGAACACGGAATAAGAGGCGATGCCGATGCTGGCGAAAAAGTCGACAACACCAAAGATCACAAAACTGGCCTCCCAATAGTCTCGTTATATGGCGAGAATAAAAAACCAAAGAAGGAACAACTAACTGGAATAGAAGTAATTGTATTCGACATGCAAGACGTAGGTGCACGTTTTTACACTTATCTGAGTACCCTCCATTACATCATGGAAGCTTGTGCAGAAAATAAAATCAAACTAATTGTACTCGACCGACCAAACCCAAATGGTGACTATGTGGATGGGCCAGTATTGGAACCGAAATACAAATCGTTCGTAGGGATGCATCCGATCCCGATTGTGCACGGCATGACATTGGGCGAATTGGCCATCATGATCAATGGCGAGAAATGGCTAAAAGACAGCCTCAAATGCGATCTGAAAGTAATCTCTTGCCAAAATTACGATCATACAACTTCATTTAGCCCACCGATAAAACCTTCACCAAATCTGCCTAACCTTTTGTCAATCAGACTCTACCCTACGCTATGTTTGTTTGAAGGAACGATTGTAAGTGTGGGCCGAGGTACCAGCCTACCGTTTCAAATCGTAGGTGTACCCGATTCTGTGGGAACTGGTTTTGCATTCACCCCGAAAAGTATACACGGCATGGCTAAGAAGCCACTTTACGAAGGCAAAAGATGTGTGGGAGAACAACTAGACAGTACTATTTTCAGAAAAAACATCCAACTAGAACTGATCATCAAATATTACGAACAAAATAAACATGAAATATATTTCAATAGTTTTTTCAACAAATTAGCAGGAAATGCTTCGCTTCAAGAAGACATCAAAAAAGGAATAAAGGCTGATGAAATTAGAAAAACATGGCAAAATGACCTAATTGCTTTCAAAGCAAAAAGAAAAAAATACCTCTTGTACAAAGATTTTGAATAGCCTTAAAACCTTGTAATGTAGCCAAAATGCACTTTGGCTTGATTGAATTGCAGTTTCTGCGTTTGTGCCTGTCCAAGAGAATACACAAAATTGAAAATACCTGTATTGGTACTGAGGCTAAGTCCAAGCCCCATCCCAATTGGCCAATCGTCTACCGAATCGGGACCTAGGCGATATTTCATAAACGATTGTTCAGCAAAAACCATCACATACGAACGTTCGTCTGTAAACTGCCGAAATTCCAATGTGCCTGTCGAATAATATTCGGCATAAAAGAAATTCTCGTTGAAACCTCGCATCGTTTTCAATCCACCAATCAAAAACAAATCGTTCGTTACCAATAAGTTATCATTGAATACTCTTCCTGTTCGCACGTTGGCCAAAAGCGTACTTCGTTTCCCAGTTTTAAAATAGTGACTTAGTTCACTTTTGAAATAAAACTGTGTATTGCTCTTTCTCACATTGTCGTACAATCTTTCAGGCAGACGCGAATTCGACTTAATACTTTTCACACCTACATTGGCATCTACAAAAAAACGATTTCCACGTTTCGGATAAAAATAGTCATCCAAGTTATTCCATTCATAATCAACACCATAGGTATTCAGATTATAGTCCAAAAAAGGCGGTTTCAAATAGGTGGCATATCGTTTGGTAGAAAGCAGGCGCGATTGTTTGCTGCCCACATAAAAACCCATACTCACGTTCGCACCTAAATTAAAATTGGTTTTAAGTGTACTCGTGACGGTCTGGAAAGTAGTATCTTGTTTCAAAAGACCAAATACGGGAATCACATTTATAGGCGAACCGAACAGATTGGGATGAAAATATTCTAAATCTAACTGTTGCGATTCGGGTTTTAATCTTCGCCATTCGATCTTTAGATTCTTGCCTCGTCCAGCCATGTTTTTCAGGTTCAGATTGAACTCGCCCGTGACGATAATCTTGGTTGGTTGGGTCGAATTGGTTTGTTGATTGGGCGCAAAACCTGCCACACCATCCACTTGGTTAGCCTTTCGATCATCAATCGGGAAAATAACACTCGCTTTTCCGTTGACGAAAGACACTTTTGGATAACCGTTCACTCGCAAATAGGGTAATTGTTTGAGTAGCTTGTAGGCATTGTCGACCAAGGTTTGATCAAAGGGATCGTTCACTCTAATCCGTGTAAAATGATACAAGAATTTCTTTTTAGTCTTTGTTTTTCCCTCTATTTGAATGGAATCAAAGACAATAAATGGACCTTTTTCCAGTTTCAGAGTTCCAACTACAGTTCGGTTTTCAAGTGAAATAGAATCAAGAAAAACAGTCGCAAACGGATAGCCAACTGTCTGATAATAATCGACCAATTTGAATTCCATTTTAGAGAACTCTTTATATGAAAATTTATTTATATTATTAAAAGAAGTTTTTAGCCCTGTTTTGCGAAGTACTAAAACGCTGATATTCTTAGTATTAATAACCGCACGTTTCAATGAAGGCCCCAAAAACAAGCTAATTTTCAAGGTATCATGTTGCAAAACCACTGAATCGACAGCAGCTGTAAGCAATCCTTTGGCGTGCAAATGTGCGATAACGGCCGAAACTCTGCGACTCGTTTCAATAGTATCTTTCGAAACAAAAGCGATAGACGAAGATGGAAAATAGGCCAATAATTCCTTTTCAGGCAAAAGCCTCACAATGTGTGCTTTTTGAGCACTTGAACTGCTTATGAATCCTAAAAAGAGAAATATAAAAGTGATTATTTTCATATTGTTCGTGGTTCGTGGTTTGTGGTTCGCTGACTACGAACCAGGAACTACGAACGAAATGGCATACATTGAACTTTGAACCAAAAAAACGAACTTTGAACAAACCGATCAAATGCCAGGACTTTATTTACACATTCCATTTTGCAGGCAGGCATGTCATTATTGCGATTTTCATTTCAGTACAAATTTGAAAAATAAAACGGCAATGGTGCACGCAATAGTGCGCGAATTGCAATTGCAGAAAAACTATTTTAAAAATTCCAGTACAAACATCCTACAAACGATCTATTTCGGAGGCGGCACCCCTTCCCTACTCGATGCCGATGAACTAACGCTTATTTTTGAAGCAAT
>JAYVIX010000320.1:0-2457 GCA_043769845.1 Cytophagales bacterium | reverse complement strand
ATTTGTAGCTTTCGCCAGTCCATTCAATTGCGATTCAGTAAATATATTTTTCTGTACTTCCGCCACTTTGCGTACTCCTGCTTTAACAAACATCTGTTGTGCTTCTTCATGAACAATCCTCATTTCTTTAGGATGAATGATCATTTCTGAAGCATCTGTCAAAAGTGTAAAATCAGGTTTTGTATAACTTAGAGCCTTTTTCAGATCGGCATGGTAATTAGGAACATATTGTTTGTCGCGCCACATCCCTTTGATTTTGAGAAATACACGGTTCTTTTCTTTCGAAACACTCAAATCATATGCATTGCTTTCTACAATTTTTATAGTTTCCATCGTTTACTTATAAGTTAGCTCAATTGTGATACGCCTTTGAGTAGAAAAAGTTTATTGAATATTTGTTTATTTATTTAAATGAATAATTTTTCAATTTATTCTTCAGAGAAAAATTATTTCAATCCTTTCTTAATCAAACCCACATTTGCCTTGAACATTCCGATGTAAGTTCCTTCAGGCGTCCCGACTGCTCCCAATGCGTCTGAATAGAGACTGCCTCCTATTTTTATTTCATGTCCTTTTTGCTTGCAGCCTTCGATTACGGAGTTGATCGCCTTTTCAGAAACTGAAGTTTCTACAAACACCGAACGGATATTTCGAGATACAAGAAATTTAGTTAATGTAGTGATTTCGCTTAATCCATATTCCGAAAGAGTCGAGATGCCTTGCAGTCCCAAGACCTCCATGTGGTAGCGTTTGCCAAAATATCCGAAGGCATCGTGGGCAGTTACAAGTACACGTTGCTTCTCGGGAATAGAGGCGATGTCCTTTGTGACCTGTTCATTCAGGTCGGCCAAAGCCATATCGTAGGCTGCCGCATTTCGGCTCAAGAATAAACTATCGTTTGGATTATTTTTAATAAGTGTTTCTTTCACCTTTTGTAAACAAAATCTCCAAAGTGTCACATCGAACCAAATGTGTGGGTCGGGGATGTGGTTGGTCGAGTCGGCTAGTAGGAGTTGGTCTCTTGGGATTCCATCACTCACAGCCACCACGTTTTTGGTACGACTTAACTTGTGAAAAACCTCACCCATTTTTCCTTCCAAGTGCAGACCACTGTAAAAGACGATGTCGGCATTCGAGAGTTGTTTGAGGTCGCTCAATGAAGCTTTGTACAAATGAGGATCCACGCCTGGCCCCATCAAGGCGGTTACTTCTGCTCGGTCGCCTACCACGTTGCGTACCATGTCGGCAATGTGGCCAGTGGTGGTCACGATCGTGAGCTTATTGGTGTCGAGGTCGGTGGTAGTGTTTTGGCACGAAGCAAAAGCCAAAACAAAAATTAGACTGGAAATTATATGAATTATTTTTCCTTTTAGCATGAGATAAAAATGTTTTGAGCTACTTGTTGCGACACGATGGTGCGCTTCTTTTTGTCGACCAAAATTTCGACCGAACCATCGTACTCTACTCGGTCCGTAATTTCGATCAGGCACTTGAGGCCGATTTCTATTTTGTCCAAATGCTTGAGAAAAATTGGATTCGTATCTTGGACTCCCACCACCATTCCTTTCTCGCCTACCTCGGCTTCGCTCAGCGATTTTTTTCTGGCGATTGTCATCGTGCCGGTTTCGTCTGGGATAGGGTCGCCATGCGGGTCGTATTGTGGGAATCCGAGGAAATCGTCCAGTCGTTGGATGAGTAGGGGAGAGTGGATATGTTCCAACTGTTCGGCCACCTCGTGTACTTGGTCCCAATTGAATTTTAATTTTTCGACCAAGAACACTTCCCACAGCCGGTGTTTGCGCACCACCAATAGCGCGATTTTTTTTCCGCCCTCGGTCAAGGTCACACCTTGGTACTTTACATGGTGGATCAGATTTTTCTGAGCCAGTTTTTTATACATGTCCGTCACCGAGGCGGGCTTTGTTTTCAAGATCTCGGCAATGTCGTTGGTGAACACTTCATTGTCGCCATTACCCGAAAGGTGGTAAATAGCCTTGATGTAGTTTTCTTCGGTAAAAGAGATTTGAGGTGTAGTCATCTGTGCAAAAGTACATTTTTTAGGCGAATCGAAAAATCTTTTTAGGAAGAAACTATAAGTCTGATTGTTAAGTAGTTGATTAAAAATATCAAGTTGAATGATGTTGAATTTTCTATTTCCTAAAACCCAAGACCTAAAACCTCATCTTCCCAAACATACTGCTTAGCTTTCATGTTTCCTTTAGGATAGAAGACTTTTGTTTGAATCATTTTATCGATTTCTATTGCGTTAAAGTTTTGGAAATCAACAGATATGGCGTTGTCGAATTTTTCGCAGAAGGCTTCCCATTTCGGATTTTGTTGTAGAATAATGGGCAAACCTGCCGTGGTGTATTCGAAAAGCTTGGTCGGGAGCTTGTTTTTGAAGTTGTTCTGGGGTCGATAACACACAAGACCGATGTCGGCTTTTACGACATTATC
>JAYVIX010000319.1:0-5716 GCA_043769845.1 Cytophagales bacterium | reverse complement strand
GATGCAAATAAACCTTTGGCGTAAAATCTATCCGTTTCCATTTTTTGGCATAAAGAAATCCTGTGAATGATCGAATCAATTCTCGCATTTTGCGCCTGTAGCTTTGGTTGAAAAAACAGCAACAATACCCCGAAAAAAAACAATTTATGAACCACAAAAACAATTTGAATGTTGCGTTGTTTGAATATAGAATTGCTGCAAATTTAGCTTTATGATTTTAATCAACATGTTCAATACAATTTGTTTAGCTTAATTTTTGAGCGTAATTTGCATTCAATAGACTTCGCATACCACAAATATTTCTTAGATGAGTTCAAAACTTAAGTTCGTTGATACGAACAAATCTCAGTTTTACAGTACCGTAAAAGACAGAGTCGAACAGTATTTCACCTCTCGAAACATCTCCAAAAACGCCAATTTAGCCATGTACTTCAAGGTATCATTCTACCTTTTGGGCACATTTGCTTTGTACACCACGATCATTAGCGGTGTCTTGATGCCACATTTAGGATGGATGTATGTGGCATGTCTGGCTTTGGGTTTTTTCGGGGCGATGATTGGCTTCAATGTATCGCATGATGCCATTCATGGATCATTTTCTTCGAATCCGAAAATTAATAATTTGTTAAGTTATTCGTTTTATTTCATCGGAGCAAACCCATACATGTGGAATATTGCACACAATGTAGTTCACCACACATTTACCAACATTCCAGGTCATGACGAAGATATCGAAGTGGCTCCAGGTTTGATCAGACTCTCCCCTACTGACAAGGTAAATTGGATCCAAAAATACCAACAGTATTATGCCTTCGTTTTGTACGGAGTGGCAGCTATTTCTTGGATTTTCAGGAAAGATTTCAAAAAATTCTACCAGAAAAAAATTGGTAATTACAACAACACGAATCACCCTGCTTCGGCACATTTCAATCTGTATTTTTTCAAAATTTTGTATTATGTCCTCACCATCGCAGTTCCGTTGATGTTGTTGGACATTACAGTTGGGCAGTTTTTGATTGGCTATATTTCGATGTTGTTGATGAAAGGTTTTGTGATCGGGTTGGTATTCCAATTGGCTCATGTGGTGGAAGGAACTACTTTTCCAGAACCAAATGACGAAAATCATATTGAAGAAGCATGGGCGGTACATCAAATGTGTACCACAGCCAATTTTGCAAGAAAAAGCTGGCTCACCACTTTCCTGTGTGGTGGTTTGAACATGCAAATAGAACATCATTTGTTTCCGAAAATTTGTCACATTCACTACTCCGCTATTTCTGACATAGTGAAAAAAACAGCTTTAGAACAAGGAGTTCCATATATCGAAAACAAAACATTTTGGAGCGCCATGGCCTCGCACTATGTGATGCTTAAACGTTTTGGCGCAGGCGAATTTGTTTCTAACGGAAGCGAACTAGCAACTGCATAAGCATTCATTATCATTCTCAAAAATGGCTCAATCAAACCGATGATTGAGCCATTTTTGTTCTAAATCATTCCATCTGACCGAAATAAACACAGTCGATCAGGAGTTCCTTTTTTGAACTCAAAACCCTTTGTGTTAAGTTTGTGTTTCCCTATTAAACCCTCCCACCACAGAAATGAAAGATTGGATTTCGTATTCCGAAGCGTTCGAAAACAGACACATTGGTCCTAATGAAAGCGAGCAAAAAGAAATGTTGCAAGAGATTGGCGTTCAGTCGATAGACCAATTAATTGAACAAACCGTTCCTGCCAATATTCGCTTAAAGAAACCGCTTGATTTGCCTTCGCCACAAACCGAAATCGAATTTCTAAAATCATTCAAGGCCATCGCTTCCAAAAATCAATTGAAGCGTTCGCTGATTGGGATGGGATATTATGGAACGATCACGCCAAATGTCATACTAAGAAATATTACTGAAAATCCGGGTTGGTACACGGCCTACACACCTTACCAAGCCGAGATTGCACAAGGCCGATTGGAAATGTTGCTCAACTACCAAACAATGGTTTGCGAGCTAACAGGAATGGAAATTGCCAATGCTTCTTTATTAGATGAAGCTACTGCTGCGGCTGAGGCGATGAATTTGTTGTATAGCCAACGCCCTTCGAATAAAAATAAATCGATCAAATTTATAGTATCTGAACATGTATTTCCGCAAACAATAGATGTACTTATTGCGCGTGCAGAACCTTTGGGTATTGAAATAGTAGTTGCGAGCCATACACGTTTCAATTTGGAAGACGAAAGCGTTTTTGGTGTTTTAATACAATATCCGAATTCGGACGGAGCTATTTTTGATTTTAGCCATTTGACTTCGAAAGCACATTCAAAAGGAATTCGTGTCGCAGTTGCTACCGATTTATTAGCACTTACTTTATTGGAATCTCCAGGCACTTGGGGAGCTGACGTAGTTTTCGGTTCTTCACAACGTTTTGGAGTTCCGCTAGGTTTTGGTGGTCCACATGCTGCTTTTTTTACTACGAAAGACGAATTCAAGCGTAATATGCCGGGTCGATTGATTGGTGTTTCGGTAGATGCTGCTGGAAACAAGGCATATCGTATGGCCTTACAAACTCGTGAGCAACACATCCGCAGAGAAAAAGCTACTTCCAATATTTGTACCGCGCAGGTTTTATTGTCGGTAATGGCGGCTTCGTATGCCGTATATCATGGCCCTGATGGATTGAAAAAAATAGCACAGCGTGTGCATGGTTTAACCAATGTAGCTTCTAAGGCTCTTTCGAAACTGGGCTACAAACTTGAAAATATGTATTTCTTCGACACGCTAAAAGTACGTGTGGATGGAAAACGAGATTCGATTCATTCCAAAGGTTTAGAAGCTGGTTTCAACTTCCGCAGTTTTGAAGATACATTTGTAGCCATTTCGTTTGACGAGGTTTCTACATTAGACGAAGTAGTTTCCGTACTTCAAGTGTTTGCTTCTGTCGCTGGTAAGAGTATCAGCAAAGAAGAAGTGCTTGCTTTGGCGAATGACCTTAAAGCAGAAATTCCAATTTCGCTTCAACGCCAAACGGAATTCATGACCAATCCTGTTTTCAATACCCATCATGCCGAACACAGCATGTTGCGTTATTTGAAGATGTTGGAAAACAAAGACATTAGCATGGTACACAGCATGATTTCATTGGGTTCATGTACCATGAAATTGAATGCGACTACAGAGATGATCCCCGTCACTTGGCCAGAAATCAATAGCATTCACCCATTTGTACCAGCCGATCAAACACTTGGTTATAAGGAAATTACCGATAATCTAGAAAAATGGCTTTGCGAAATCACAGGTTTTGATGCTGTTTCGTTGCAACCCAATTCGGGTGCGCAAGGCGAATATGCTGGCTTGATGGTGATTCGTGCTTTCCACATTGCCAATGGTGACACTCATCGCAATATTGCCTTGATTCCTTCTTCGGCACACGGTACCAATCCGGCATCGGCTGCGATGGCTGGAATGAAAATTGTGGTCACAAAATGTGACGAGCGTGGTAATATTGATTTGGTAGATTTAAAAGCCAAAACCGAACAATACAAAAATGAATTGTCGTGTTTGATGGTCACATATCCGTCTACCCACGGAGTGTTCGAAGAGGCGATCAATGAAATATGTGACATGATTCACCAAAATGGTGGACAAGTGTACATGGATGGTGCCAACATGAACGCCCAAGTAGGATTGACTAGTCCTGCCACGATTGGTGCTGATGTATGCCATTTGAATTTACACAAAACTTTCTGTATCCCTCATGGTGGCGGTGGCCCTGGCATGGGTCCAATTGGAGTAAAGAAACACCTTGCTCCGTTTCTCTGCGGACATGTGGTGGTAAAAACTGGTGGCGAAAAAGCAATTCATGCGGTATCGGCTGCTCCTTGGGGAAGTGCTAGCATTTTGCCTATTTCCTATGCTTACATTGCAATGATGGGTGGCGAAGGGTTGACAAACGCAACCAAATACGCCATTTTCAATGCCAATTACATCAAATCTCGACTAGAGAAATACTATCCGATTTTGTATGTAGGCACCAACGGACGATGCGCACACGAAATGATTGTAGATTTCCGCCAGTTCAAACATACAGTAGGTGTGGAAGTAGAAGACGTGGCGAAACGTTTGATGGATTATGGTTTCCATGCGCCAACTGTTTCATTTCCAGTAGCTGGCACATTGATGATAGAACCAACAGAAAGCGAAACCAAATCAGATTTAGACCTTTTATGTGATGCGCTGATTCAAATACGTGAAGAAATTAGCGAAATTGAAGAAGGCAAAGCAGACAAATTGAACAACGTGCTGAAACATGCTCCGCATACTGCTTTTGTTGTAATGGCCGATGATTGGAACCGACCTTATTCTCGTGAAAAAGCCGTTTACCCGCTACCATTTGTGAAACTCAGCAAAGTATGGCCAACTGTTAGCCGTATTGATGGTGCGTATGGAGATAGAAACTTGGTATGTACTTGCGAGCCGTTGGAGAGTTATGTAGAGGTGTAAAATCATTTCTAAAGCCTGTAAATTATAACTTCAAAAGAGCCTGTTGTTTCAAAACAACAGGCTCTTTTGAAGTTATAATCAGTTATTTTCATGCCCATTCACATCTAACCTACTGTAGCATAAAAAACGCACCTTTTTTCAGTCGCATTACTTTTAACATTGGAGTGATCAGTTTCCAATCGTTCTCCGAAAGTAGCGAAACAAGGGGAAGGATGTTTTTCAAATGGGATAGTTGTGCCGATATAGAAAGAACCTTCATCTACATCAAATTTACCATTGTAAAATTCTTATGCTTGCTAAATTTAAGATGTACAATAAAAATTAAAAAGCGACTATTTTTATCGCTCGGCAAATAAAACTTCTATTTTTATCTCCACCATTTGTATTGATGTTTTCCGAAAAATAAAAACTACATTTTGAAACTTGTCAGACAGTTACAACTATTTTTTCAAGAAGGCTCTTCGGACAAAGTGTACGAAATAGACTTGTGCGAAACTCCTTCTGGCGATTTTTTGGTCAATTTTAGGTATGGCCGTAGAGGCGCTGCTTTAAAGGAAGGAACAAAAACTATTTTTCCAGTATCGATATCTGAAGCGGAAAAGGTTTTTGCGGCATTGGAACAAGAGAAAAGAAAGAAAGGATACGCAGCTGCTGGCGAGGTAGCCATCATTGAAGACTTCACTCCTGAAAGCCCCAAAAAAGGCGAGAAACGCAGAAAGACGATCGTCAAGATCTTGCGTGCGACCCTTAATGACGAGGAACATGAAACATGGCCAGTTTCAAGGGTCATTTGGCGAGCTGGCGAATTAATGATTCTAGAAGCTGAAACCTTCATTCTAAAACTGGCTGAAACCTCCGACCAAACCATTCTCTATTCTAGCATTTGGGCTTTGGCACGATGTGGCGGTTCTAAATCCATTTCCTTTTTGCAGAAAACAAAAAACGATCCGAAACTTCCTACTTATATCTCGAACTTGGCTACAGATGCCCTGCTCGCTTTGGGAGATGAAGCGACAAAAGCTAAAATTTTAGAAGCTGAAAAACAAGAGTTGCCCGCACAGTTGCAAACACTATTGTCCGAGAAAAACTATGATTTACTGAAAGACACCGCTAGAGAATATTTGCTATTAACCTGACGGTAATATATAGTGATTTTTTCGTATATTTGTGTCATGGAAAAGACCGATTTACGTTATGAAAGTGCGGAAGTAAGATTAGCCTTC
>JAYVIX010000318.1:0-6194 GCA_043769845.1 Cytophagales bacterium | reverse complement strand
ATACTATGGGGCATAAAATGAAAGGTACATAGTACAGTGATACAAAAAAGCGCAAAAATCACGCTAGATTTTGATTAAAGGCACTTTTTGAACTTACAGCTAAGAATACCAACCAAATTCAAAAGTACATTTTCTATAATTAGCGCACTATTATTGCTCGCTATTTGTCTGGAATCGACATTAAAAGTATAATCCGTATTCAAAAAAGCCTGTTAAATGCGTTCTAAAACCCTTTTAGAACTATTTTTTACCTTCTAGTGATTTGATGCGCTCTAGGATTTCTAAAATGTGATCTTCGTAAAGGTTTCTTTCGCCTGTGTTTCCTGTGAGGATTTGAATAACCTTAAAAACGTCTTTAAAATCGGTTTTAGGAACATCGTAAGGGTCGTAGAACTTGTTATCAGAAAGGAATTCTATACAATCATCTTTCTTTGATGGCCTAAGCCTTTTTAGCACTAAACCGTCTGAATGAGAGGCTATTACATACGGTTCTTTTGGCCTTATTTCGGCTGCACTTTTAACAGGAATCGTTACAACGATGTCTCCGTTTGTATAGGTTGGGTACATCGAATCACCCATGACGCTAAAGGCGTAATATGTGCCTCTGTTTAAAAATGGTAAAGAAAAGCGTGGTAAGTCCTTTTCGTAATCTTGGTTGCCGTAACCCTCTAGAAATCCAGCACGTGCCGCCATGGGCACAAAAATGATGTTATTATGCCTTAAATATTCGTCCTCAATGTTTCTAAGGCGTTTTAGTTCTGTTTTTATCCCTTCAGATATTGCGACTTCGTAGGCTTCTTCAGGTTCATTTAGCGAAAGCCCTGTGATCTCTTTTACCTCATTAGCTGACCTATTGCCTGACCATTTTACCTGACCATTTTTTGAATATTTATCTCCGACTCCCGCTACTAGCCAATTGAGATTGATACTATCAAATGCTAGTACAATCTTCTCTAGTACATCACTTGATGGCTTGCCTTTACGACCTGCAATGATGTTATAGATTATCGTGCTATCCACTCCGATGCGGTTAGCGAAAGAATTTGGGTTCAAATTCTCCGATTCTATAAAAACTTTAAGTCTATCATTTACAGACATATACAGTCAAATGTTAGTACTGTGTGATAATTTATTCTATCAAATGCTTGTATAAGTCTATCAAATGTTAGAATATTGTACAGCAAAGCAGTACAAATATAATGAATAAACCAAATAGCCCTAGACAGTTACGAACGGAAAGCGACACGAAGCTAATAGCGACTTGCCTACAGTGTAGCTATGAACAAGTACACAAGATTATCAAAGGTGAACGTGGTAAAACGGGAACGCCTTTGCAAGAAAGCATACACCGTGCATTAGCCTTTAGAAGCCAGCAAAACAAGAATCTAGAGAAGTTTTGTAACGAATTGAAGATGGATAATACCAGTCCTAAAGCAGTACAACAAGCGTGAAGATACTAAGCAACATAGTGTACTTGGAGCTTTCCGACTTTCCCGAATCGGCACATGAATACTTATTCACTGCCATGAAGCGTGCGAGGAACGGTGAAGCTAACAGCTACATGAATATTCCTGACCCTTCAGATGCTAGAAAGAAGCTGATATACTACGATTCAGTGCCTAAAAGCGCACTTGAAAAGCATAAAATAGGCGATAAAGAGGCCATAACAACAGCCAATAGGCACAAGAACATTACCGATCAGATCAAAATAGATACTACAGACTTGGATTTCTACCTAAACATACCGAAAGCTAACCCACTTGCTACCGAATATGCGGACATAGCAAGCTGGCACAAGTGGTGTGCGAAGGATGCACTAGCCTACAGCCGTGAAAACGGGTTTGCTTCTGTTGACCAACTTTACGAAATCTGTATCGGTTTGATGAACGCTAGAAACTGGCGCACATGGAAAATCAAGAATTTACGCAAGTTTAAGGATAGTATAAAGCCTTTTAAAGACGCTTTAAAGGGCAATTTTAGCAAAGAAGACGCACTTCAAAGCCTCATTTCTGCCAAGTTTGGCACGTGTAACGCTGGCAAATTGGTGATTGAGCCAGCCGCACAAGCATTATTAGTACAGCTTTATAGCGACCCGAAAAAGCTTTCTTTCACTCAAACATTCATGATGTACCGCCTTCAAGCAGTGCAACATGTAGAAGCTGGCAAGTGGAGCGACAAAACAATCATTACAGAGGCTACGATAGAAAACTATCTGAAACGCCCCGATGTAGAACAAACGTGGTATTTGGGGAGACATGGCTTACAGGCTTGGAGACGCAAGTTTGACCACATCAACAAACGTATTCCCGCCACTTTTGCAAACGCTAAATGGGTAATAGATGGTACTGCGATACCTCTTTACTACCAAGAAGGCAAGAACGCCTATGCTCGTTTGAATGCTTTTGTAGTGTTAGACGAACATTCGTGGTGTGTACTTGGCTTTATGGTTTCTCACTCCGAGAATAGCGAACAGGTTATAAAAAGCCTTCAAATGGCTTGCACTTTAAACAAGGTATTGCCACATCAAATACAGTTTGACAATTCAGCAGCCATAAAAAGTGTGCGTACCCAAATGGTGATTGAGAAGATTGCCAAATACGGTACACCAACACAAGTAGGCAATGCCCGTGCAAAAGTGATTGAGCCATTTTTTAAGCAGCTGTTCGCCCGTATTCTGAAGTTTGAAGACGGCTATGCTTTCAGTCCTGTAATGGGGAAAACACTAGACAGTGCGCAAAATCGTGACGCATTACAAGTACAGATCAAAGCGGGACTTATCCCACAAGGCCGTGCAAGTGCGATAGATCACTTTATCGAAGTGCTGAATACGTGGAACAAACACACGTTCAACGGCCTTTCATCGCCACTTGCCAAGTACCGCAAGAGCATGGAAGATACTAGCGAACTACAACGCCCATTTACACACATGATGGAGGTAGACGCATTTTGGACTATGGCGGGCGATTTTGGCAAAGTTGAGATTATCGAAGATGGCAAAAAGAAGATTGCAACACACTTTAAAGCTGAAGAATTCACTTACAACAATTGGGGCTTACGCCTTCAGATTGACAATGTAAAGCATGATTTCGACACAATGGATGCCGCTTGGTGGAGCAAATCCATTGGCGAAAAATTCAACGTGAAATA
Source organism: Cytophagales bacterium (assembly GCA_043769845.1). Lineage (GTDB taxonomy): Bacteria > Bacteroidota > Bacteroidia > Cytophagales > UBA9547 > UBA9547. The sequence continues at coordinate 3,047 of JAYVIX010000318.1, read as the reverse complement.
CGACCCTACCAACATAGACCGTGTGTATTTGTACCAAAACGGGAAGCCTGTAGCGGACGAAAACGGCAAGTTCGTTTGCCTGAAAAACAAAGAAGTATACCACAGTGCCATTGCAGACCATAAAGAAGGTGAAATGGCGGCTATTCATTCAGCGAATAACCTTCGCAAAGAACACAAAAAGCAGGTTATCCAACGCCACAAGGACACGATAGAATTGACCAAACAAGATGCGACCTATACGCCCGTGACCCTTGGCAACATGTACCCAAAAGAGCTAATGAATGCCGTCAAATCGCTGACTATGGAAGCGGAAACCAACAATGCGCCTGATGAAATAGAAGACGCTGAAACAGTGCTAGTAGAGCCAATGAAGATAGACAGATTCGGATTTTAACAATTAAACAATAAAGAAAAACCGCTCCCATGCGGGAACGGCCTTTGACCATTTAAACAATAATAAATAAATCTATGGAACTCGAATTTAAGGAACAAATCACCGCCAAAATGAAAGAGTGGATTGACAAGGACAATCCACAACGCACACAAGCAGCCTTAGCCGCTAAAGCCAAGGTTTCAGAAACCGAAACCAGCCTCATTGCACGTGGTATCTACGTGAATGGCAAACACAAAGGCGTTGATTACCCAATTAAAGCCGCTTCTTTTTTAAAGATGGCTATCGCCCTTGGCGTGGCTGTGACTGAGGAAGAAATACACTGGAATACGCACAATTTCACACGCATCCAACAGGTTTGCCAAGCGTTCCGTGAGCGCAAAAAAGTGGGAATGTTCGATTCTGACGAAAGCGGTGTAGGCAAAACGTACTCTTTAGAATACTTCAAAACCTTCAACGATCAAGTTGCCTACGTGAAGGTGACGGGGACAATGGGTAAGAAAGAACTTCTTTTAGAAGTGGCTACTCAGATCATTGGCGAAAGCATTCTTAACAAACCGATGGGTGTTAGAAGCCTTCTAGAAGCAATTAGAAGCCGTGTACAAACCACGTTTGGCTACATCATCATTTTTGATGAATTGGAATACGCCAAGACAACAAACTTACACCTGATCAAAGAAATCATTGATTTTACCTATGGCTATTGCGCTGTAGTGGCCTGTGGAATGGGACTTTCTGACAAGATCACCAAACTAGCCGATAAGAAGAAATTTGGTTTCCCTCAGTTGAAACGTAGGCTTGCTACAAACGTGATTCACCTTCGCCCGCTTCAAAACACCGAAAAGGTCGAGATTTTGAAGCTTCACGCTATCGTCAATCCATCGGCTGTAAAATGGTTCAACAAAAATGTACACGACTTTCAAATGATGTCGGAATACGTGAAAGACATTGTTCGGTTCATGAAATCGAAACCTGAAGTGGACATTACAGAGCATGTTTTAGACCAACTATTTAAAGCATTCTGATGAATCCAAATCCTCTCACATACAGGTTAGATCGCTGGCAAATGGAAGGTTTAGCCACGCTGATAGGCATAGAAATAGAACATTTCTTAGCAGATAAACACAAGGTACGTGGCCATGATTATCTGACATGGAAAGTGCTAGACAACCTTCAACGTAGATGGCAAAACAAGGTACAGCACTGGCATGGTGCGCATAAGAAATACACCATCACGCTAGACAAAGGCGAAGCATGGGCGATGTTTTACCACTTCAATAATAGGATAGAAGAATATCATCCAGTCAAAACATTACTAGGACAATTTCATCAATCAATCTCATAAAATGGAAGATACAACGAAAGCTCTTATCCTTTTATGGACGGGCATTAGCGAAGACGAACACAACGAATTAGTATTCATTGCGGGCTGCAAATACAACGAAATACACCTCGGAAACCAACCCGAAATAACGCATTACGCAGCCTATTGGGAGTGGTATAAAAACGAATGGTCACGTGCTGAAGATGTGTTTGAAACACATGTACAAATGGATACTGAAGGTCGTGGATTGATCTACAGAGGTGAATTCCTAGACGTTTCAAAACTTCGATTGGTCTACACGCTCCATCAAGCAAACTGGTTCAATGGCAAGTATCCAAACGCTGTGGTAATGCGAGAGACTTACGGCAAGATGGTTCACAAGCTTGTGAAAAAGGAAACTAGAAAGGGGGTTACTCATGGGTAGTAGCATTTCGTCAACCAGTTTGGATAAGATGGTTTTTAAAACTTACGGCTTCCCTAAAGAACTGAGTGACATCATTGGCGATGCTGAAAAAGGTTTCAGTATGATAGTATGGGGCGAATCAGGCCAAGGCAAAAGTACGTTTGTGGCCATTATTTGCAGAATGCTAACCCCATTCGGAAAGGTTTATTACAACAGTGTTGAACAGGGACATAGCAAATCGCTTCAGTCGATGATTAGGCATACCAACTTACACGAATGCGGTAACAATTTCATTGTGGGCAATAAAGACACCTATGAAGTCATGATGAAAAAGATTTCAAAAAATAGGTGTGGTTTTATTGTGATTGATTCGGCTCAGGCACTTGAATTAACCCTTGCGCAATGGAAAGCATTACGGGAAGAATTCCCAAACAAGGCGGTAATAGTCATCAGTTGGGCTGACGGCAAAAATCCAGATGGCAAACCAGCGCAAGGAATGCGGTTTTGGTCTGAGATTAAAGTACGTGTACATCGTGGTCAAGCATTCATCGACAGTCGCTATGGTGGTGATCCGACCTTTAAAATCAAAGGCGTTTACGAGAAGTTTATCAAAGCTAAGATTGACGAAAAGAAAGCAGAAAGCGGCCAAACTGAACTACAATTATGATACACAACGCACACAAAATGATACAATGGCTAAACGACTGGTTTGTACGCCCTAGCGAAGTGGAAACGCTTCAAATGGAAATTGAATACTGGAAGCTGCAACGTGATGAAGCCCTAGCACAACAGGAAGCTTTGAAAGAGTCTCAAATCCAAAACCGTGAATCTGAACTTTATGAGTCTTATTCTGAAACGATAAAACAACAAGCAATTCAATCTTACGATACCTTCTAAAACTGTTCTAGAATGATACAAATAAACCTAGA
>JAYVIX010000317.1:0-7779 GCA_043769845.1 Cytophagales bacterium | reverse complement strand
CTTTGTCAATATGAAGAAGCAAAAACTCTGATCACTCAGCGGATGCTGTTTCTACTACTACTTTGCTTGTGCAGATTTCGCTGCAAATTCTGCTTTAATCACTTCAATGTCTACGTTCTTGATAACTGGTTTTGCTGTAAGCAATTTGATAAGTTGCTTTCTTTGTCTTGAACGAGTCTTATTTACGCGACCTTTACGAGCTAATTGAGTTACTGCCATGAATATTTTCTTTAAGAGGTGCAAAAATAATGGTTTGAAACAAGTAATCAAATTATTATTTCAAAAATTCATTTCTGGTTGGTTATTTTTTATTTAATAAAATAAATATTAATTCACACATGCAAAACGCCCTTTTCATTCAGCAAAGGCAAGGTCACAAGGTTATCGTCAATAATAGTATCAGGAACAAAGACGAATTTTTTATCAAATAGCTGATTGCCAACGTAATAACTAAGCCAATATTCGTTTGTCAATTGAAAAACTTCGGGAGCAATCGGTTCGATGAGTACGGGCGTGTTTGGTTCAACTAATGGGAAACCGTGGCGTAGGGTAGATGAGGAGCGTTTTTCTCCGTCCAAAATACCATAACCTTTCGAGCATACCATGGCATTTTCGAGTTTATGATCGTTCTGGTTCAAAAGATAGACCAGCCATTCGTATTCTTCGGCAACTACATGGCGTTTGACTACTGCAATTGCCACTCCTTTTACTTTCGGGAATTCAATATCTTTTTTCATCTCACTAATTTTTCTCGGTGAAACAATTTCTACAACGGGCTTCGTACGTTTCCGAAGCTCCTATTAAAATATCGCAGTTTTCGGCTGTTTTTCTATAGGTAAAATTAGCCATATTACCGCATACGCTGCAAATGGCATGAAGTTTACTCACAAACTCGGCTATAGAAATAAGCTGAGGCATTGGGCCAAATGGACGTCCTTTCGAATCCATGTCCAAGCCCGCCAAAATGACCCGATGTTTCTTTTTAGCTAATTCAAGACACACGTTCACAATCTCTGGCCCGAAAAACTGTACCTCGTCAATGGCTACTACATCACCATTTTTTATAAAATCAGGAATTTCAGAAGCGGAAGTTACAGCAATTGCTTCTTGGCTATTTTCACGATGCGAAACTATGCTAGATTCATGATACCGATTGTCCACTTTGGGTTTGAAAGTCTTCACAGTCTGTTTTGCGATCAGCACACGATTGATTCTGCGGATCAATTCTTCGGTTTTGCCTGAAAACATCGAGCCACAAATGACTTCAATCCATCCAATATGGCTCGGGTTTTCGTACATTTTATAATCAAGCATAGTTTTTAGTCATCAGTAAACAGTCGTTAGTCGTCAGTAATTAGTTTTCAGCTAACTGACGACTGATTACCAACTAATTACTGTTTGAACACCTTTATGCGGTAGTCGGCATCGGTATTTCCTTTGCTTATTTTGGTCAGTTTGCCTTGAATAAGACGTTTTCTGAAACCTGTGATTTTGTCGGTAAAAAGCACTCCTTCTATATGGTCGTATTCGTGCTGAATGATACGGGCTTTCATGCCATCATACTCTTCTGTTTTCTCAACCCAATTCTCGTCTAAGTACTTGATTTTGACCACATCTTTGCGGCTGATAAACTCGCGTACACCCGGTACACTTAAGCAACCTTCCTCAAATTCCCATTCCTTGCCACTTTCGTCCAGTATGATAGGGTTGATAAATATCTTTTTGAAATTTTTACACTCCTTTTTATCCAACGATTCGCCATCTACAACAAATAGTCGTCTTCCGATTCCGATTTGGGGAGCCGCCAAGCCCACACCACGTGCCGCATACATGGTTTCGAACATATTCTCCACCAGTTTTTTTACATTTTCGGCTTCTTCTTTTTGAAAGTCAGTGGCTTTTTTCTTTAAAACAGGATCGCCATAGACTACTATTGGTATTATCATTGCAAAGTTGGATTTTCACAAAAGTAATTCATAACGCGTAATTCTGAAAACAAACCTTGTTTCTAGGTCTTGAATCTGTTTTTACCTTACATACTTTTTTGTAATTTTATCAAAAACGATTTCATTTTGCGCTCCACCCGCTTGTATTTTTTTCTTCTTTTTCTAGCGACTCAACTAGAGGTGGTGGCACAAAATCGTTTGTTACATCAAGATCCTGAGATGTTTAACGCCATTAGGCAAGGCTTGCACCATGTCTACAATTTTGAATTTGAGCAATCGCAACCGTATTTTCTCGAAATCAAAAAAAAGTATCCTCAACATCCAGCATATTCGTTTTCGCAAGCTTTAACCTTGTTTACCAAGAATTTTCCGATCAAACCAGGGCATCCCGAATACAAACTGTTTGATTATTACGTAAATGATTGCTTGAAAAAATCTTCATTAATATTAAAAAATGATCCTAATAATGCCGATGGAATATTTTGTCATCTTTCGGCACAAAGCTATCAGGCTTTGATGTTTTCGCTTTCTAAAGATTACTTACATGCGGTAGGTTCGGCCAAAAAAGTATATGCACTTATCAAACAAGGCATTGAGGTGAAAATAGAGTATCCTGATTTTTACTTTTCCTCGGGCATGTTTTATTACTATGCAGATCAGTTTCCAGAGACCCATCCGATGGCCAAACCTTTGATGCTTTTTTTTGAAAATGGGAATAAAGAAAAAGGCTTGAATGAATTGAATATTAGCATGTTGCGAGGTGTGTATACCAAGCAAGAATCGGCCATTTTGCTTGGCTATGTGTATTTGAAATACGAAAACAAACCTGAAAAATCTTTAGAATATTCTGAAAAATTCTATTTCAATTATCCCAACAATCCTTTTGCGCTTGCGAGATATATGGAAGGTTTACTTTTTACTAAAAACTATTTAAAAACCAAAGAGTTACTTCCAAAATTGCAAGCAAGCAAGTCTGATTTTTTCAAAGTGGTGGCTGAAGTGTATGCTGGTATCTTGGAGGAAGAATATGCAAATCGGCCTGCAGTAGCAAAACAAAATTATTTACACGCATTGAAGTTAATTGCGACTTTGCCTAACAAAACGGACGATTTGCAAAGTTTTTGTTACCTCGGTTTAGGTCGAATAAGCGACAAAGAAAAAGACCGAAAAAAGGCTATTTTGTATTATCACAAAGCCTTAAATATTGCTGAATATGAAGTAATTAAAAAGGAATGCGAGCAGCGTTTGCAAAATGAAAATCGATCATTATCCAAGCATTAAGGCTGCGTCAACTGGCGAGTACAAAGAAAAAGGCAGCAAATTTATAGCTTTTGCGATTCCGCTTGAGTTCGAAGATGAAGTAAAGACTTGGCTCGATTCTTATAAAAAAGAATATTACGATGCACGCCATGTGTGTTATGCTTATTCGTATGGAATTGAAAATGAAGTACTTAAAAGCAACGATGCAGGCGAACCAAATGGAACAGCTGGACTTCCTATTTTGAACCAAATACGTTCGATCGGCTTGAAAAATATATTGGTGATTGTGGTACGCTATTTTGGCGGAACCAAATTGGGAGTTTCGGGTTTGGTAACGGCCTACAAATCAGCCGCAAAATTAGCACTTGAATCTGCAGAAAGAATCGAAAAACCAATAACTGCCGAAGTGGAATTTGATTTTCCGTATCTGAAAATGAATGCCGTTATGAAACTTGTGAAAGAAACTGGAGCCAGTATTCTTTCACAAGATTTTGGTGGAGATACTTGTTCGATGAAAGTAATGGTTTTGAGATCGAAAAAAGAAGTGTTTATTACTTGATAAGATCCGTTATTTCTTTGCTCAGTGGTTCAGTGCCAGAACCGAAGTATTTCAATAGTTTTCCGTTTTCGTCCACCAAATATTTGTTGAAGTTCCAAGAAGGCGATTTGTCGTTCCATCCGTTCATGTCTTTGGTCGAAAGCCATTTATATAGTGGATGCTGTTCGGTTCCTTTTACATCTATCTTTTCGAAAACGGTGAAAGTAACACCATAATTCTTTTTGCAGAAAGCCCCAATTTCTTCATTTTCTTTAGGCTCCTGAAAAAAACTGTTGGATGGAAAACCTAACACCACCAATTTGTCTTTGTATTGTTCGCTTAGTTTCTGCAAACCATCATATTGTTTGGTGTAGCCACAATACGAAGCTTGATTGACGATCAATACTTTTTTGCCTTTCAAGGTGCTGAAGTCAAACGTTTTGCCATCAATCGTTTTTATTTTGAAATCGTAGAAAGACGTTTTTTTGTCTGAAGTCATCGACATTAATAGGAGAGAGGCAATGATAAATACTAGCTTTTTCATAATGATTTTTATTTTACTATTTAACACATAGAGGAATGAAATTGTTGGCTGAACTTATATTTCTTAATTTCGTCCCAAATGATTGCTAAAACTACGCATAAACTTGTTCTCGTTCCAACGCCCATCGGCAATTTGGAAGATATTACGCTCCGTTCCATTCGCACGCTTCAGGAAGCTGATTTGATTTTGGCCGAAGACACGCGCACATCGGGTGTTTTGCTGAAACATCTTAACATCAGCAAACCGATGCAGAGCTACCACACGCACAACGAACACAAAACGGTAGCGATGATCATCGAGAAAATCGAAAACGGACAGAAAGTGGCCTTGATTTCGGATGCAGGAACTCCTGCTATTTCTGATCCAGGCTTTCTTTTGGTGCGTGAGTGTTTGAAAGCAGGTTTAGAGGTGGAATGTTTGCCAGGAGCTACGGCTTTTGTACCCGCCTTGGTCAATTCGGGTTTGCCGAGCGACAGTTTTGTGTTTGAAGGTTTTCTTCCACAAAAGAAGGGAAGGCATACAATGCTCGAACGATTGAAAGAAGAAACGAGGACGATTATTTTTTACGAATCGCCTTATCGGATCGTGAAGTTGCTAGAACAGTTTGTGGAATATTATGGTGCTGATCGAAAAGTATCCGTCTCACGAGAGATTACCAAACTGTTCGAAGAAACCAAGCGTGGCACAGTAGTCGAAGTGCTAGAACATTTCAAGAAAACCGAACCACGTGGCGAGTTTGTCGTGATTTTAGGTGGGAAGGAGTAAATTCTACTATCAACTCTTGACTCTTGACTATTCATTATTAACTAATTACCATGTCTTACTTACCAGTCTTTATCACGTTTTGGACAAAAGTGCTCGAAAGCATTGAAAACAAAACGTTTGCCAAGTTAACTTTAGCCAAAACGATAGGCGATCCTAACTTGAAAAACATCTATGTGCGTCCAGTTCTGAACGACAATGTGATGAGTATTTCGATTATTAAACGCTTCAAGACTGATGAAACAAAAAGTTTCCATTCGCTAGAAGAAGCCTATGAGGTACTAGTTCCATTTTTAGCAAATCCATTTTTGACCGCTATCCTGTTTACTACCGAGAGTGACCTTTCATTTAAACTCAACAAAAAACGTGCTGGAAGTTTGGTAGAACAAGCACCCACATTCAAAGATGCTTCGGATGTGATGCTGGAGATGAAGGCGAAGGGGTTGTAATTGTTTTATTTTCACAGTAAGTTTTTAATGAATATTTATTCAATTATATTTATGCTCTCTATTCTGTTAATAGTAAGTTGTAACAGTACTACACAGAATAAGAAAGAAGAAACTTCTGATCATGTAGTAAAAGAGGAAGATTCGGAATCAAAAAAAACAGACACAAAAGTCTCATTTTAAATTGACGGACGAGAGTATTGTAGCTCTATTAACCAAGAAAAAATCTGAAATAATAGCACTTCTTGGCAAACACGAAGAAGGAACTTTTGCAATTGCCGAGTTTCATCAAATGATTCCCGCGTTAATTTTCGATAATGGTCTAACGATTTACTTTACAAACTTAGAGGACGATGAACAACCATTGTCGATTGAATTGAATGATAAAATCACTTTCAAAGTAATAAAATCGGGATTGATTTTTGGGGAATTACAGAAAATACTAGGCGGAGAAGATATATCTCTAACTTGGATTTCAACCGAAGATAATAAAGCTTACGAATTAATATATTGTTATGGCAATTTTTCTGTTTCAGTAATTTCTTATAACGAAAATGGGGACGCTTCATCCATTATTCTGAAAGTGAGTCATTTGAACATATTTATTTAGCGGATCAAGTGATATCTTAGATACAGTAAAGTAAAGTTGTATTTAAACTATCTTATATCTATCGATTCGAGACTTGCGCCAGTATGGGACAATTATCCAATTCAATTCTAAAACCATAAAATAACAGCTCAAAAGCTAGAATATTTGCACAATAATCCTGTTTAAGCTGGTCTTGTGCTTTCTACAGAAGAATACAATCGATTATTTGTTCAAAAAAATAGTTGGGCTTTTATCTGTTCAAAAAATAATTCCTAATAGTTTAGTAACTAATTACTGTCTGTTTTCGTTTTACACTTATAAAATCTTAATTTTTTATCATGAAAAATTTGTATTGCCTAGTGTACACCAGCAGCCGCAGATCTAAATGCACAGACGAAGAAATTGAAAAAATCCTCGATTCATGTAAACGAAACAATCCTGGCAAAAGCATTACAGGCGTGCTGCTGCACTCTGAAAGGCGCTTTTTGCAATACATTGAAGGAGACAAAAATGAAATCAATGCATTATTTGAACGTATCAAAACAGATGAAAGGCATGGAGGTGTAAACCAAAGAGAATTTGCCCCTATTGAAAAACGAATTTTTCCATCTTGGCATATGGGGTTCAAAGAAGTTTCCAAGCAATCTGTAAGTTTCAACACTGAAATTTCTGAAACTGATAAAAACATTTTCAAAGCACTGATTGAAGATCAGCAATTTGATGCCGTACAAGGCCTCAGGGTTTTGAAAACATTTTTTGACTTGGCATAATACTTGTTCTCGTATAATTTTATCTCTAATCAATTAGAAGAGTTACTATTTGAATCAGATCTAAAACAATAAATACAAACGGATTCTCAACCTGTTGTCTTTCGCTTTTGTTGATGCTCTCATTAACAAACAATGTGCAGTTGTTGGTCGAAAAGACACAATAACTGCACAAGACGGGAACACCAACAAAGGCAATTATTGATATTGACACAAGTCGCTCAATACTAAGACATTGCGCCAGTTATTTCTTTAATTTGGAAGACTTAGGCCTGTGGGACAGGTGTACTCACCGTTCTTTTAGTCCACCAAGGTCTGTTTCTCGACAGAGTGAGGATTAAATGAAGGCAATAGAGTAAATAAAATAGCTATAAGCCTACAAGCTTTCTCCCTGTCATGATACTCACTTCCGATCCGTCTGCCAAGAAAACACTCGAAGGAGCTTGTGCCATCGCAGACGCTATTTCATCTCCATATAGCAAATTCAAATCGCACGACAACATGTATTTCACCACTTTATGGATGTTCCATTTTGGGTGATTTACTTGGTATTCAGTTGTTTGTTTTCGTTTGTTCTGAGCGTATCCCCAATAATGTTCAGTGATAAATTCTTCCTCGCTTCCTATTTTTGACTCATAACCTTCGCTTTCCACTAGCGCTGAGAGGTGATTCCAAGTCTTATTTTTCCATTCGTATTGAACATGTAGTTGGTTTTCATACTGAATGTACTGATGTCGAGTAGGCATAGTAGCATAATTTTCATCATATAAAGTATTAGCTACAAACGAAATAAGATGTTTCGGAACGATCTCTTTTACGAACACGACTCCTCGCCTCCATTCGTTTCCTTCTTTATGGCGAACATAAAAACGTAAATTTATTTCCTCAAAAACATGATGAAAAGGGAATTTGATGCCTTTAATTCTA
>JAYVIX010000316.1:0-10081 GCA_043769845.1 Cytophagales bacterium | reverse complement strand
GAAAAAGGTCTGCAAGGGAACAGACCACGGATAATCAAGATGACAATTTCTATTAATTGTTAATTACTAATTCTTAATTAAAGATGGAAGATTCTTATCGCGACTCCCTTTATACGATGGATGAAGAAGGCAATCGGAAATGGGTGTATCCTGAAAAGGTGAGTGGCTTTTTTGCCACGTATCGCCATCTGGTTGGGTATGGCTTGCTTGCGCTCTTATTTGCATTTCCTTTTATCGAAGTCGCTGGCGAACCTTTGATTCTGCTTGATATTCTGCACCGCAGGTTTATCTTGTTCAGCTTTGTGTTCATGCCCCAAGATTTCGATTTGTTTGTAGTAGCTACACTCACATTCGTTATTTTTATTGCGCTCTTTACCATCGTTTTTGGTCGTATTTTCTGCGGATGGGTTTGTCCTCAAACTATCTTTTTAGACTTCATCTTCAGGAAGATAGATTATGCCATTGAAGGCAATCGTTCTGCTCAAATAAAACTAGACAATGCCGAATGGAATGCCGAAAAGATAGTTAAGAAATCATCCAAGCATTTTCTGTTTTTAGCCATTTCATTCCTCATTGCTAATGTTTTTTTGATGTACATCATTGGTTACAAAGAATGGCAAAAAATCGTTCTCGATTCACCAACCGAACATATTCAAGGTCTAATTACCATTTCGGTATTCACAGGTCTTTTCTATTATGTGTTTGCTTTTTTTCGCGAACAAGTGTGTAGCTCGGTTTGTCCTTACGGGCGCTTGCAAGGAGTTTTGTTAGATAAAAATTCCTTGGCAGTAGCTTACGATTTTGTGCGTGGCGAAAAACGTGGACGATTACACAAAGACGAAAACCGAGAAGCACTCGATTTAGGACATTGTATCGACTGTAAAAAGTGCGTGCAAGTATGTCCGGCTGGAATTGACATCCGCAACGGAGTGCAGCTAGAATGCACCCAATGTACCGCCTGCATAGACGTGTGCGACAACGTGATGGAGAAAATAGGTTTCCCGACAGGGCTAATTCGCTATTCGTCTCAAAACGGGATCGAACACGGCCATCCGTTCAAAATTACAAAAAGAGTCATTGCGTATAGTGCTGTTTTGGTGGCACTTGTGCTAGGTCTGACTATCTTTTTGTCGAACCGAACCGATGTTGAACTTTCGCTTTTGCGAACACCAGGTATGTTGTACCAAGCACAAGGCAATGACAAATACAGCAACCTGTACAACTGGAAGCTAATCAACAAAACCCATCGCGATATTCCTGTTCACTTGAAACTAGAAAATATTCCTGGCGAATTGAAACTAATAGGAGCTATGCCTACCCTGAAACCAAGCATTTCAGAAGAAGGTGCATTGTTCGTGATTCTCGACAAAAAAAACATCAACAAAATGAAAGTAGACCTAGAAATAGGCGTTTACGAAGGCAATACCAAGCTAGAAGAAGTAGAAATAACCTTTATTGGACCGATGGCTTTTTAGTTTAAACTTATACAACCATGAAAATGAACTTCGGAAACTACATCACCATCGCTTTTATTGCTTTTGGCGCATTTATCGTCACACTGGTTGTGAAAACATTTGCTTTCAAACCCGAACTGGTTTCGGAGACTTATTATGAAGATGAAATCAATTATCAAGATCGAATCAATCGGCTAAAAAACGTGCAAACTGATGGAGCGGAAGTGAAATGGGAATTGCGAGAAGATTCTCTATTACTCAAATTTCAATCGTCTAATGCTGTGGGCAAAATAGATTTTATGTGCCATGCTGATAAAGACAAAGACCAATATTTCGATATTAAACTGGCAAAAGGAAATCAGCAAATTATCAATACAAGCGGCATAAAATCAGGACTTTATTTGATGAAAATACAATGGACAAGTGACAGTAAATTGTACTACATGGAACAGAATATCACCTTTTAATTAATAATTTCTAATTAACAGAATGTTACTTTCCGCTATCATACTTGGAATTCTAGGCAGTTTGCATTGCGTGGGTATGTGCGGCCCCATTGCGATGTATTTGGCCGGAAAAAGTGGCGGATCGAATTTTAACATGTTTTTGTACCACATCGGTAGGCTAAGTACTTATGCTATATTGGGTTCATTGGCAGGTTTTGGCGGAATATTATTATCGCTTACAGGTTTGCCTCAACTCGTTTCTATTCTTGCTGGTGTACTTCTTATTCTTGGCGTACTGCTTGGTTTTGCCACCAAACATCATTTATTTTCTGGACACCAAAAAACGTATTTCTATTCTAAAATCAAAAACATTCTTCCTTTAAAACGTTTTAAAAACAGTCCAGTTTACTTTTTACTCTTTGGTTTTCTGAATGGTTTTTTGCCGTGTGGCTTGTTGTACACAGCCATTGTAGCTAGTTTGGCAGTTGGTACGGTTTCAGGATCAGCCTCTTACATGATTCTATTTGGAATAGGTACAAGTCCAGCACTTTCGGTCGTGTTTCATTTCAATACCATTTTTTCGAGCAGTTTCAGGACCAAAGCTTTGCGATGGATGCCCATTTTCACTTTAGTTCTTGGTTTGTTGTTCGTGGTTCGTGGACTCAATTTGGGTATTCCTTACCTGAGTCCTAAAGATGCCGTTTGTTGCAAAAGCACAAAAATATGCGTGGCTAAATAAGTGAATATTTATTAGTATTATTTAGTTCGTTTAATAGTTGATTTTATTTATTAAAGAACAACTAATCAGCTTAAGCAACCTGTTTTTCAGGAAAATGCGTAGGTTTTGTTTAGATTCGAACATAAAATTACATCTGGTAACTAAATGTTGACACAGGCGTATATTTTCGGTATCCTCAACTAGCAAAGAATGAATTCTTTCTTATTTTTTATATTTTCATTGATTTCGTTTCTAGGATTCTCCCAGACGACTTATTTCGATAAAATCGGAAAAAGAGACGGATTACCCGACAACAACATATTTGACATTCAACAAGATAGTTATGGCCATTTGTGGTTTGGCACTTCCAACGGATTAGCACTTTACAACGGTTATTCATTCCGTGTTTGGAGGCACAACCAAGAAGATTCGACTTCATTAAATAGCAACCAAGTAGATTATTTATTAGCCTTGCCCGATGACGAATTGTTTGTAGGGCATATCAACAAGGGATTTTTCAAATTCGATTATCACAAAGAGCAATTTGAACCTTTGGATAAAAATCAAAACAAGCTGAATAAAAAATGGCTTTGTGCGTTTTATTCTCAACATGATAAAATTTGGATTGGTTCGAGCGAAGGATTAGAATTATTTAATCCAAAAACAAGAAAGCTCAAAAAGGTACCACTTCGGTTGGAAGGAAACTACTTTGTTTCGTCCATTTCAGAAGATGAAAAAGGTTTTCTTTGGTTGTTTTGCTCCAAAAACCGAATCATCAAATATAATCCAGAATCTGGTGCAACCGAACTTATTACTTTTGGAAGTGTAATTCATGAAAATTTACTCACACGAGGCGGTAAAGTATTGTATGACAGAGCAGGTTATGTTTGGATCGGAACTGAACACGAAGGGTTGTATCGATATAATTTGAAAACAAAAGAAATTAATAATTTTTCAATTGAAAATAAAAAGTTTTTATCCAACATTGTCCTGACTTTATTGAAAGATAAAAAAGGAAGTATCTGGATAGGAACCGATGCCGGAGGGATGTACGAATTTGTAAATCCTAGCGATGCAGCTCCAAAACGTTATATGACGGATGCAAAATTGGAAGAATCAATCAGTAGCAATACCGTTTATAGTATTTTTCAGGTAGAACCAGAATTGTTGCTCATCGGGACATTTGCTGGTGGCCTCAATGTACTCAATGAATACAGACATAAGTTCACTAGCTATTCCGATAAAGGTACTTTTGGCGAATGTCTTTCACACAAATCGGTTCTTTCGTTTTGTAGAGATCATAGTGGTAAAATATGGATTGGTACAGACGGTGGTGGTGTCAATTTATTTGATCCAGCCACGCACAAGTATTCATATTTCACGTTCGAAAATGGCAAAATGCCTCATTCAAACGTAGCCAAATCGCTCATGATTGATAGCCAATCCAGACTCTGGGTAGGTAGTTATGCAGGTGGAGTAGCGGTGTTTGATAAAAACATGAAATTGCTGAAAGTATTTGATAATCAGGATCCTGACGATAAAATAGGCTCGGATCATGTTTGGCGAGTAGAAGAAGATAACGAAAAAAATATTTGGTTGGGTTTGCTCAATAATGGAGTCGAACGAATTTCTCCTGATTTGTCTAAAATAGACCATTATACCTTCGAAATGCCTAATAATAGTGGCTTGAAATCGAGGGAAGTTTTGATGGTCAAAAAGGACAAAAAGGGAGTGATCTGGGCTGTTTCTGAAACTTTGCATTATTTCGATTCGGCCAAAAACCAGTTTGTGGAATATAAATTTTCTGGGGTAGAATTGCCTTCCAATATTCGAGACATCTGTGTTGACAAAATTGGGAACCTATGGGTGGCAAGTAGTGATGCTGCTTTTTACAAAGTACCCGTCAATCGAAACGAAAAACCAGTTGTCTATACTAACCAAAGTGGATGGTTCGGAAATGCCGTTTTTTCCATTCAAGACGATGAATTGGGAAATATTTGGTTGGCTACTGATGTTGGTATTTCTTGTCTAAAAAACAGCACTGCAGACAGTGGTTTCTTGAATTTCGATATGCACGATGGGGTACAAACTGGTCAGTTCAATTCGGGAGCCAAGTTTCGTGATTCACAAGGATATATCTATTTCGGAGGATCTGAAGGATACCATCGTTTTCATCCGAAGAACATAAAATTGAACTATCATTTGCCAAAAGTTTCGATTTCTGATATCCGCATTTTCAACCAACCACTTTCTTCTTTCCCTAAATACAATAAAGCCGAATCTGTTTTTTGGAACGATAGCACCATTTATTTTGGCTATACCGACAAGATGATCAGCATTGAATTTGCGGGTCTTGATTTTGTTTTACCAGAAAAAAACCGATTTGCCTACATACTAGAAGGTTTCGACCATGACTGGAATTATAGCCGATCGGGTACCCACGTGCCACCTACACCAATCTCGACCCTGGCGAATATGTATTCCGAGTAAAGGCTGCCAATAATGACGGGCAATGGAACGATGAAAGTTCAAAACTATTCATTGTCATCACTCCACCTTGGTGGGCTACATGGTGGTTTCGCTTCGCAATGGTTGCCACATTTATAGGCGGTTTGCTCGGTTTCTATTTTTGGCGTACCAGATCAATACGCCAGCGAAACCTCGAATTGCACCGTGAAGTCGCTTCTCAAACCAATGAATTGAGGCAAATAAATGAGGAATTGCAACAAACGTCCGAAGAAGTATCGAGGCAAAATAATGAAATCCAGAAAATCTATGACGAACTCACCGACAGTATTCACGCAGCCGAAGTGATTCAGAAAGCCATTCTTCCTGGAAAAGATTTGTTAGAAGAATATTTTGGTTCGATAGAGATTTTCTATAAACCCAAAGATGTTGTAAGTGGCGATTTTTATTGGTGTGCACAAATAGAAAACCGCTATTTTTTGGCGGTAGTCGATTGTACAGGTCACGGAGTAGCAGGTGCGTTCATGACATTTATCGCTTATGAAACACTCAATCAGGTACTTAGAGAAAATCAGCATTTAAATGCTGGTCAAATTGTAAGTCAGCTAAACCAAGAAATACTTAGTTCGATGAACAGGTATCAATCGGGAAAAGTAAATGCAGGAATGGATGTATCTTTATGTATATTAGATAAAGATAAAAATGTTCTTGAATTTGCAGGAGCAAACAATCCGCTTTATCTTATTCGTCAAGACGAAATACTCGTGTACAAAGGCGACAAGCAAGGAATAGGAGGGAAGCAGAAATCAGAAAATTATCAGTTCGAGACGCATTCCGTTTTATTACAAAAGAACGATCAATTGTACATTTTCAGTGATGGTTATGCCGATCAAATAGGCGGTGAAAACAGAAATGAAAAATACATGTACCCTAGATTTAGAGATAAACTACTTAAAATAAGAGAGTTGAAAATTCACAAACGGATTTCAACTTTGGAAAACGAATTTGAAAACTGGCGTAATGGCTACGAACAATTGGACGATGTGCTTGTTGTTGGTTTTGAAATTAAATAAATAATAATTCATTTAAAACAGACTTTAAAATAATTATGAAGATTCCATTTATAGATCTAGGCAATTCGAAAGAAATAGCCACTTTAAAAACAGAAATTGAGCATTTGCAAAAACAGGTAGCTGAGGCATCTGGTTTTATAAGAGAAATAGAAAATGGTAATTTGCAAATAGAAGCTTCTATTGAGTTAAATAACAGCGAAATAGGTACTACACTTATTTCGATGCGCAAACACCTTTTGAAAATTGCACAAGAAGAAAGCGAGCGTACTTGGGCCAACACTGGTTTAGCCAAATTTTCAGACATTCTTCGAAACAAGAAGTCATTGGATCTCAGAAGCTTGGCCGATGAAATATTGATGAACCTGATCAAATACATCGGTGCTAATCAAGGAATGATTTTTATTTTAGAGGAAGAATCACAGCAAGAGGCTTATTTGGAATCTGTCGCTTGCTATGCCTACGACAGAAAGAAATTTCTCAATAAACGTGTGCTTTTGGGAGAAGGACTCACAGGCCAATGTGTACTCGAAAAACAAACCATTTACCTGACCGATATCCCCAACGATTATGTCGAAATCACTTCTGGTTTGGGCGAATCTACTCCTCGCGCAGTATTCATTTGCCCACTATTGGTCAACGAAAAAGTGTTTGGAGTAATCGAATTAGGTTCTTTTGAAGAAATTCAAGTATATAAACAAGAATTTATTATCAAGCTTGCCGAAAACATTGCTTCAAGTATCAAAAATGTAAAGGATGTAGAAAAGACACAGAATTTACTGAATATGAGCCAAATGCAATCAGAAGCTTTGCGCGCGCAAGAAGAAGAAATGCGCCAAAACATGGAGGAAATGCAAGCGACCCAAGAAGAAATGGAACGTAAAGGCACGGAATTATCAAGCGCAATTGCCGAATCTGAAAGTATTATCAAAGGTTTGAACCTAAAAATGGGTATAATCGAGTTTACACCAGAAGGTAAAATATTGACAGCTAATCAAAATTTTCTAAAATCAGTTAACTATTCCTTATCCGATATCAGAGGACAAATGCATCGCAAATTTGTACCAGAGGAAATTGTGGCTTCTGCTGAATACCAAACATTTTGGTCACAACTTGCAGCTGGCGTTTCGAATTCAGGCATTTTTAAGCACATCAATTCCGAAGGTAAAATTATTTGGTTGAATGCAGTATACAATCCGATCGTTGACGGTAGCGGAAAAGTAGTAAAAGTGACAAAATTTGCTAGTGATATTACCGCAGAAAGAGAGAGAGAGGAACAAACCAAAAAGGCTCTCGAAGAAATAAAATTACTAAAGGATGTAGCCGATGAAACTGTTTTTAATCTGAAAGTGCGCGAAGATGTATTTGGCATGACCACCATTTTGTCAGAGTCGGATTCGTTTGGTAATATCATTTATGCGAACAGTAAATTAGCAGAAGTGTCCAAATACAGCATGGACGAAATGATCGGAAAACCACACAATATCTTTCGCCATTCTGATATGCCCAAAGAACTATTTGCACTACTTTGGAAAGCGATCCAAAAAGGAGAAACGTTCAATGGCATCGTCAAAAACAAAGCCAAGGACGGAAGTCATTATTGGGTTGAAGGATGTTTTATCCCTATAAAAGACGAAAAAGGTAATTTGTTGAAATATGTAGGAGCAAGATATCATATTCAGAATGAAGCACTTGCACTGAGTAAGTACAATGAGCAAGCTAAAAAGCTAGCGCTTCCAATTTTGAAATAAAATAATTATGGTCTGCTGAGTTTCTCAGCAGACCATAATTAAACAAAGAAGGCTGCTCATTTCGGGCAGCCTTCTTTGTATCTTATACATTCATCAGGGATTCTCTTCGCCTCATTTTTCCAGCTGGTATTCCAAACATCATTTTAAATCTTCGACAGAAATAAGCAGTGTCTTTGTAGCCAACTTGCTTTCCAATTTCGCGAATGCTGTATTTGGTTGTTCGAAGCAAATGAACGGCCATTTCCATCCTTTGATATTCTATATAGTCCTGCGGATTTATTCCTGTGAGCATTTTGAAATACTGTCCCACATAATCTTCCGATACATTCGCTACATCGGCCAAAATAGCATTTGAAAGATCGCCACTTAGGTTATTTTTAATAAATGTAAAAATATCAATAAGTCTTGGATCTTTGAAATAGTTGCTATTTGTGGCAAGCTGTTCCACAAATAGACGTTTATCAAGAATGAATCGGATAATTTCTATCACGATCATTTCGGCAAATAATTTTATGAATCGTTCTTTTCCTACTTTATTACCCATGTTTTCGGTAATAAGGTCGGTTATAAGTTGTTGTAACTTTTCATCGCCCTGAACCACAAAAGGTGGAATGTCGAGCGAAGTAAAAAAGTTAACTGAATCGAACACTTTCGCCTCTAAACTTAGGTACGTATAACTCTCGTTAGGATGCGCTGTCAGCATCTGCGGATTTCGATTGGTCGCTACGTACTTTTCTTTATTGTTGATAAAGTCTTCGTTTTTGAGCCTGACAGCAGGTGCTGTTCCATAGGTCAAAGGCACCAATTTGCCAGCAGGAATAAAAAGTACATCGCCTTCGCGCACTTTTTCGCCCTCCTTGCCAAATGTAATTTCCCCTTTATGCAATAAAATAACTAAGTTCTCTACATCATAGAAATTCTCTATGGTGTGAGACTTCAGAATTTTAATATTTTTAGATTTCAGATATCTGACACTGAGCGATTCTATGATTTTATTGTAGTCTTCCATGTCAAAACAGTAAGAAGTTCTTTATAGACTATTTGTGGTTAAGCTGTTATGCCTTAAGTACAAATATATCCAATGCAAATTGTAATAAAAACAGAAATTGCATTATTTTTATTTTACTCGTATGTTTTAGTACTTGGGTTAAGAAAATACAGACCTCTTAAACTATAAATCATGCCGTTGTGAAACCAGATTTAAAAGTGAATATATATTAATACATTAGGACGCTTTTAAAAACTGACGAAATTCACAAAAACGGCAAATATGAGCTATGGAAGAAATAAGAAACCAATTGAAGTAATTGTTTGTTCGACAAACAAAGCTAATTTGAAGCCTATTTTGATAATCTATTTTGTTTTTAACGATTTCATTTTCTTGTTTGTTGTTTGCTTAAACAAAGGTCGATTTAATTAGACTTTACAATGTTAAAACCAAGTTAACAACATGCATATTGACTATTGAATTGTCATTTTGAATGGACGCTCAAAGACTAAAATGGGAAGAATTAGTTCTGTTAGGATTAAATTTCTTCCCCAAAAACAAATTATACGTTTAAATTTGCACACCTTTTTATAACCCTATTTTCGATGTTGAATCTTATTACTGGAAGCATTGCTAAACTATTCGGCTCTAAATCAGAGCGTGACGTGAAAGAGCTTTTGCCCATTGTTGAAAAAATAAACGCAGAATTTGCCAAACTCAAAACCATTGATGATGATTCATTAAGAGGAAAAACTTTTGAGGTTAAATCAATTATTAATTCAAAACTCGCATCAATCGACTCTCGTTTGGCAGAATTAAGAGCTAAATTGAACGAGTCTTCTCTAGAAGTTTCGGCCAAGGAAGCTATTTTTAACGAAACGGATAAATTAGAAACCGAGCGCAACAAACAACTCGAAATTATATTGATGGAAGTGTTGCCTGTCGCTTTTGCAATTGTGAAAGAAACGGCTCGTAGATGGAAAGAAATCGGCAAAATGTCGGTAAAAGCCACCGACCATGACCGGAAAATCGCTGCAAAAAGAATTGGAGTGGATATTTCTGGTGATACCGCTATTTGGCATAACAAATGGTTGGCCACTGGTACCGAGGTTACTTGGGATATGATGCACTACGATGTACAGCTTTTGGGCGGAATCGTTTTGCACCAAGGAAAAATTTCTGAAATGC
>JAYVIX010000315.1:0-6558 GCA_043769845.1 Cytophagales bacterium | reverse complement strand
CACCCAACAATATAAGAGTAGTTCAAAATCAAGTGCTTACAGGGTAATTGCTGCAAGTTGGGTTAAAAGATTGATCTTCGATGGTCGTATATGAGGCATTATCAAAAGCTTGTTGAAACGTTATGCCTTTTGTAAATGTCATCATATCAACCGCTTCTGGTTCAAATCCAAATGAAAGAAATATTTCTGTCTCAAAATCTTCCGCAGCAATATCTTCTATTTCTAAACCAGCTTCTTTGAAGGTTTTGATTACTTTGTCTCCATTTTCCTTCGTTGGTTTGATCAACAAATCAATATCTGAAGTTGTACGATTGCCACCGTGTAAAATTACTGCATATCCACCAATCAAAATAAACTCTACTTTGTTTTTTATAAGCAGACTTAAAAAATTCTGGTGTACTTCGTTAAATATGCTCATGATTTTTAGTCACTTTTAATCCTTCTAATTTAGTCGTATTGATTTTGCCGATGTATATTTTCTCTAAAAGTGCTTTGTGTCTTAATAGGCGTTCTTCGTGTGTTAGCCGAAGTATATAATCAAGCAACTCTACTTGTTGTTGGTCGGGATGTATGCGCCTTACTTTCATACTAGAAAGTTACGAACTATGTTCTTGAGATAAAAATCAAACCTGCGATTCGACAATTACACTTTCGGCTCCTTCAATTGTATTGATTAAATACTGACTTATTTTGCAAAAACCAAAGTCCATTTTATCCTAAAAACCATTTATAAGTACATCCCAACTGTCTAAATACTACTCTTTAACACCCAAAATTGTCTAAATTGCGGCAAAATAGGGAATATGAAAATCAGTCCTCTGGAAATAAGGCAAAAATCGTTTGAGAAAAACTTTCGCGGCTACGACAAAGACGAAGTAGATGCTTTTCTCCTTTCCTTGTCTCAAGAATGGGAACGAGTGATGGACGATGCCAAAGAATTGAAAATCAGGTTTCAAGCTGCTGAAAAAGAAGTACAGAAACTACGTGAAGTAGAATCGACTTTGTACAAAACATTAAAAACAGCAGAAGATACAGGTGCAAATATTGTAGAACAAGCCAATAAATCGGCCGAGTTGTTGGTGAAAGAATCGCAAATGAATGCCGAATCGACCATGAACGAAGCACGCACCAAAGCACGCAACATGGTGGAGGATGCCGAAGAAAAGGTAAAAAATGCCCTCTTCAATGCCCAAAACAAACTAAACGATTTGGTAATGGAAATCAAATCGCTCGAAAATCAGAAGCAAAATGTGGTTCATGATCTGAAACAAATTGCAAATGATGTATTAGACAAAGCAAATCGCATATCTGCCCCCGTTCAATTGCCCGATTTTAGCAAAATGCTTGCAAAAGAAGATATGCCGATAAGAAATACATACCAAGAACCCCAGAAACCAATAGTAGCCAAAGAAGAGCCTACTCACGAGGAAATTCCAGCGCGAGCTACTGAGGCTAGCAAAGCGGAGTCATTTTTTGATCAGATTTAATGGAACAATTCACGATTACGCTTCAAGGAATTGAACTGTATGGCCACCATGGCTTGTATCCTGGCGAAAAGGAATTAGGTGCCAAATACAGTATTGATGTCTCGTTTGAACTTCAAACGCCCGAAAAAGACCTATTAGACTTACACGACACTGTCGATTATAAAAAAGCATACGATATCGTGGTAGCTATTTTCAAAACGCCTACTCCACTGTTAGAAAACATCTGCAAAAAAATAGCTAGGGAGCTGAAAAATACATTCGTCAATTGCACCTCGATCAGTATTTCTATTTCAAAATTAAGTCCTCCCTTGGGTGGGATTAGCCAAGCGGCCAAGGTTTCCTATGTGCTAAAATAGAAAAGGGAGACCATCGCCTCCCTTTTCTATTTTAGTTTTATCTCGAAGACTTACATCTCCTTTATATTGAAAGGAATGCCCAATATTTCGCTGAAATTTTCGCCAGCTTCTAGCATTTCTTCGTCATTGCTTTCGTAGTTCCAGTTAAATACCACGTTGTTGCCCATGTTGTAGATATTGGCGAACTTCTCTAGTACATCCAAAATACATTTGGCCGAACTGGTATTGAAGTACTTAAACTCAATATTCACAACAGTAGAACCATGAGGCGTTTTTCCGTATTTCTCTACCCACTCCAAAACCGGCTTGTAAAATTCAAGAGAATTTTCAGAGCAAGACATACCCTTCATCTCCATGACACCCGTTCTGGTGTCAAAATTAATCATTGGAGTTTTTGCCTTTGGTTCGAATATTAACTGATCCATGTTTGAAACTAAATTAGGCTAATGCTTTATTGATATTCAAGTTGAATGCAAAAAATGCGTACTTATCGTCAATGCTGTTAAAATTGTAATTCAATTTGCCCACTTTCCTGGCAATATCGACAAATCCAAGTCCTGCGGTGCCTTTGTCAGAAAAAGTCTTGTTCCTTAAAATCTTGTTATACAACTCCTTCACTTCCTGTTCGGAGAGCGAATTTATCTCATCTAGCCAAGTTTTCAAAGAATCTGTCTTTTCTTTTACTATAAAGTTGCCTGTAGTGATCTGATAGCCTCTATCATCAGAGTCGATCATGAACAAAGCAGATTGTTGGTCGTAGGCAGGATTGTATTCTTCTTGTCCATTTTTTTCGACATGAAAGCATAGGTTTTGAAGACATTCCAACATGACGCCATACACTTTCTTTTTGACTACTACATTGTTTTCAATCTGATCCAAACGGTTCGAAATGATCGCAATAATAGAATCAATCAACTCAAAAGTGACTGAGCCTTTGAAGGTAAGTGAGATGCTATTGTGTTGCATCCTTTTGTGGATATCCATGTAATTGACCTCCATTTTGGTGTAAAACGATCTACAAACAACTCTGTTTTGATAAAATGTCTACAAAATTGTATTATACTATACGCAGATAGAGGGTCAAAGTTTTCGTGGTTTTCCACTTTTTTATGTTTTCTGCTTTTTCTTCTTGGCCGCGGGAAACAATATGTTATTCAAAATAAGTCGATAGCCGGCCGAATTGGGAAACAGATTGAGGTCTGTAGGATCTTCGTTTACAAAATGCTCATAATCTTCGGGATCGTGACCTCCATAAAACGTCCAAGTGCCTTTGCCCATTGTACCGTGTATGTAGCGCACTTCACTTTGAGTTTTGTTCTCGCCCAGAACTATCACTTCGCTTTTGACCAAACTCTTGTTAAAAGCGGTCGTTTGCCCCATGAAACCCTTGATTGTTGGAGTATGACATTGGGTGAGCATGCAAGGGATTGGATCCCACTTGGCCGAAAAGCTGAACAAAGAAAAGTAATCGTTTTTTTCCTCGACCAATTTGGGTCGGTTGTTAGGTCGGCTATCAATGCTTGCGTACTCGTATTCGTATGGATTGGCAACTAATGTAAAATTTTTGAATGCAAATGTTTCTGAAAAATTCAGTTTGTTATGTGCCGAAGGATCGGCAGGGTCGCCATCAAACATATGCTCACAGATATCGGTGCTTGAGGCCGAGAGTGCAATGTCGAACGTTTCGGTAGCCGAACACATCGCAAACATAAAACCACCACCCGCTACAAAATCTCTAATCTTCTGAACAGTAGCCAATTTCAGTTTTGATACTTTATCGAAACCATTCTTTTTGGCGGAAGCTTCGTAATTGGCCTGTTGCTGGCGGTACCATGCTTGGTCTTTGTACATGGAATAAAACTTGCCATACTGCCCCGTGAAATCTTCGTGATGCAAGTGTAGCCAATCGTATTTGGGCAATTCGCCTCCGATCACTTCATCGTCATATACTACGGTATAGGGAATTTCGGCATAGGTGAGAGCCATCGTCACGGCATCATCCCAAGGAAGTTTTGTTTTGGGCGAATAGACGGCCACTTTGGGAGGTTTCTCCAATTTCATCACGTCCATGTTCACTTCTGGACTCGAGATTTCGGCTTTTATTTGTGCCGCTTTGCTATCAGGAATCACATCAAAACTGATTCCACGTATTTGCAATTCGTTTTCGATGGCAGCCGTATGACCACACATAAAACTTCCGCCACGATAGTTCAACAACCAATCAAGCGGAATATCTCTTTGCAAAACCCAATAGGCCACGCCATACGCTTTCAGATGGTTTTGTTGCTGATCGTCCATCGGAACCAATATATGTGTAGCAAAGCCAGAAATTCCTGAAAACAATCCCCACAAAAAGGCAAAACAATTTTTCAACTTCATAATGACAAATGTAATAAAAGCATTTTTCCTACTTGATGTTCATTTGCAATTTGTATAAAAACAGTAAAAAGAATGTATTGCTTGCAATTTTACATAGTTTCGCATTCGGCACGATTTTTAAAACTTTACAATAATGGCAGGCAATTCATTTGGCAGAACTTGGTGGGGTCAGCAATGGCTCAATTCATTGAGCAACATAGACTATGAAAACAGATTGGGCCGAGGCAGGACGTACGCCAACAATGGTTCGGTAACAAAAATCGACATTAAGGACAATCAAATTCAAGCCAAAGTTTCTGGTAGCCAGCCAAAACCATACAGCGTAACCATTATTCTTCCTCCATTTTTCGACCCTCAATTGGGTGAATTTATTCAGGCTTTAGCCCGAAAACCCGTCATTATTTCCAAATTATTGAACAGGGAATTGGACCCAGAAGTACTTTCGATTGCCGAAGAAATGGGCTTGAAAGTATTCCCTAAACAATGGACCGATTTCAAGATGCAATGTTCATGTCCTGATTGGGCGGTGCCGTGCAAGCATTTGGCCGCTGTGATATATAAAGTGAGTGCCGAAATCGACAATAATCCTTTCCTGGTTTTCAACCTGCACAATGTCAACCTGGTAGCCGAACTGAATAAATTAGGGATTTTTGTAAATACCGCCACTTCCGAGATTCCCAAAATAAGCGACCTGTATTTTGAAACCAAAAAGAAAACCAAGGAAGACGAATACAATCCCGAAAATGCGTATCTGAAATTATCATTCGCCAAACTATCGTCTATTCACGAACCATTAGCAACATTACTTTCCGACTTTCCTGCCTTTTATCAGGGTGGTGGAAATTTCAAGGAAAAATACACTGCCAAAGTAGCTCGAACTGTAAAAAGTGCTCAGAAAGTCGTACAGAGCAAGGTTTCGATGGAAAACATGTTTCTGAAAGCCTCCATGCAGGCAAATACAATCAACCAAAGGGCGCACAACATCATCACGATAGATGAGCAATACCAATCGAAAGTGTTTGTGAATGGAAAACAATTTTCATTCCTCGATTTTCTGTATCAGATTGCCCTAATTGATAAATCAAAAACACTGGATTATCAGCCATCAACGGCTTCGTTGCACACGATACTCCATTTTTCTGTCCATTTATTGGCCAATGGTGCCGTGATTCCGCAAATAGTAGGTTTGGAGAACAAAGAATATGCAATCCGTTGGTTGCCTGCTATGTTGAGTAAGGATGTGCGGCATTTGGTCGAGCGATTAGAAACTATTTTGCCTCCAGATATTTTTCTTTGGGAGGAAAAAAAGAATCCGAAAGCGATCAACAAAAATCCAGCTCTCAATTTGTTGTCACTTTTTCTGACCGAGATTATTCACATTTTTGAAGACGTTCCGAACCCCGATTTATTCTTAAATCTGTTTTTCAGAAAAGAAACTTATCCTTTCAAAAAACCAGGCGAAGAGGCATTGAGCGGAGGTATATTGGCTTGGATACAAAAATATTTTATCACCCAAGGCAATCACAAACCTCAAATTGTGGTCGAAGAATTGTTGCAAGACGATTTTAAAATCACGATCAATATTCAGGAAACCAAGGAGTTCAGTTTGGCGGGACCTATTTCGCTCAAAGAAGTATTGACAAAACCCGAATTCGACCGAAATAGATACGAAATTTTGCAAAGTCTCACCCAATTGAGCTGCTTTATCAACGGTTTGGATGCGTACATCAACAGCGCTGGGAAAGAAGAAATAGTTATGGACACCGATACGTTTTGTCCTTTTCTGATGCAAATGATTCCTGCCATCCAACTTTTGGATATTGACATTTCGCTTCCAAAATCATTACAGAATATTCTGAAGCCAAAAGCAAGCGTAAGGCTTAAACAAAAAGCAAATCCTGGAAAATCGTTTTTACGCTTGGAAGAAATGTTGGCTTTTGATTGGCAAATAGCCATTGGCGATACTTTGATGGACGAAGCAGAATTTAAAAAACTACTCAAAAGATCGGACGGACTCATCAAACACAAAAGCAGTTATATCTATGTCAATCAGCAAGAATTAGAAAAACTGTACAAACATTTCAGCGAAACCAAAGAGCTTTCGGCTTTCCAAATGCTACGTGCCGCACTCAGTGGCGAATATTTGGGCAATAAAATAGGGCTGAGCGATGAGGTGAAAAAACTAATCGAAGAGCTAACCAACTTTAGCGAAATACCATTGCCAAAAGGAATCAATGCCCAACTGAGACCGTACCAACACCGAGGCTACTCGTGGATGTACCGCAATGCGCAAATTGGTTTCGGATCGGTATTGGCCGATGACATGGGATTGGGCA
>JAYVIX010000314.1:0-8628 GCA_043769845.1 Cytophagales bacterium | reverse complement strand
ACAGAATGGGCAAAAGCTCACTTTGGTTAGGTGAGGGCGTAAAGAAACCTGCCCCAGTCATGCAAAGGCTCAATTATTTTGAAGGTATGAAGATGATGAACCTCATGATGACCACAGGTGGCAACATGAAAGAAATGGGCATGAAGATGGGCTTGCAGAAAATGGACATGAACCAAGTGATGTACCCAGAAATGCAAAAAGGAGCTTCGGAAAAGATGGATATGAGTGAACACGGCAATCATTCCGCTTCTCCCTCTCCTTCGGGGAGGGCTGGGGAGGGGCTCGTAACACTCAATTATTCAATGCTTCAATCCAAAGAAGACACAAGGCTGCCAGATGTGCCATTCCGTACCTTGAATTTTGAGTTGACTGGCAACATGAACCGTTACTTGTGGACAATAGACAACAAAACGGTATCTGAGGTAGATAAAATACTGATAAAGAAGGGAGAAAATATCCGCATCATTATTTACAACAATTCTATGATGCGGCATCCCATGCACTTACACGGTCATTTTTTCAGGTTACTGAATGAGAAAGGCAATTATTCCCCATTGAAAACGGTACTCGACATTATGCCGATGGAACGAGACACGATTGAATTTAACGCTTCAGAGGAATATGGGGATTGGTTCTTCCATTGCCATATCTTATACCACATGATGAGCGGGATGGGTAAAATTTTCACGTATGAGGATTCGCCAGCTAACACGCAATTTGAGAATCCGAAAAAAGCATTGCGAAAAGTATTCCATGACGACAGGCGGTATTTTCTTGGTGCTGATATTGGACTGGAAAGTAACGGAAGCGATGGAGAAGTGACTCTTTCAAATAAAAGAAATGTTTTTTCGACCGAATGGAGATTGGGCTTGAATGATAAAATCGGGTACGAATCAGAAAGCCATTTCAACAGGTATTTGGATAGAAAACAATTCTTGTCGGTGTACGCAGGTTGGGATGTTAGGTATAGAACCCAAGATAACAGTGGAGAAAATTTGTTAGGACAATCCAATACCAAGAATCTCAGGCAAGTAGCATGTGTGGGTGTACAGTATCTTTTACCATTTTTTGTGCTGACCGATGTCAGGCTAGACCAATCGGGAAATGCGAGGTTGCAACTGAGAAGGGATGATATTGCGATTACATCACGACTAAGATTGTGGGGAATGGGAAACAGTGATTTAGAATATGCTTTTGGGGCAAGGTACATCGTCACCAAGTACATTTCATTGTCTAGCCACTACGACAGCGACATGAAACTGGGTGCGGGTATTGCTTTTACTTATTGAAAGTATGTGAATGATGTAACTCATCATTCATTTTTTGCAACAGTTACCATTTAACAAGAGGTCACCTTTACACGGTAATAATTCTGTTACACTGTAAAATCCACCGAAATGAGTCACGAAAAATTTCAATCCTGCATTGACACATGTTTAGAATGTGCTGTCGAATGCGATCATTGCGCATCTGAGTGTTTAAAAGAATCGGATGTAAAGATGTTGGTCAAGTGCATCCAGCTAGAAAGAGAGTGTGCCGAAATGTGTTACAGTGCAGCCCGCATGATGGCATTAGGTAGCGAACAAGCAGCCGATGTATGCAAAGTATGCGCTGAATTCTGCAACAGGTGTGCGGATGAATGTGCAAAACATGATCACATGGAACATTGCAAAAAATGCGAAGAAGTGTGCAGAAATTGTGCCAAAGAGTGCGAAGAAATGGCCATGCAACACGCTCATTAATTTGCAAATTACGAATAACATCAATCAACTTTTCAGTTGATTGATGTTATTCTAAAAAAACACGCATGATAATAAATTTACACATATTAATAAATAAAAATAGTGACATACTGAATACTACATCATGGAAATGCCAAAAAGTAATGTGCCCGAAATGGATCACAGTAAAATGGATCATTCAGCAATGAACCATGATATACATAGCAGACAAAACCCATCTATGGGCGAGCACGGGCATAATCACCATGCAATGATGATTTCCGATTTCCGAAAGCGATTTTATGTGGTTTTGGGTCTCACGATTCCCATCATGTTGTTATCTTCTATGATACAGCATTTTATGGGTGTCAATTGGCAATTTACTGGTTCATCCTACATCCTATTTGCTTTATCGACCGTGGTGTTTTTTTACGGTGGTTGGCCATTTCTGAAAGGTTTGGTAGATGAGGTAAAAACCAAGAACCCCGGAATGATGTTCCTAATTGGTTTTGCGATAACGGTAGCGTATTCATATAGCGTAGCAATTGTATTCGGTTTAAAGGGGATGGATTTTTTCTGGGAATTGGCTACTCTGATATTGATCATGCTTTTGGGTCACTGGATAGAAATGAAATCCATCATGGGTGCTTCCAAAGAATTGGAACTATTGGTACAGTTGATGCCCTCCGATGCACACATGGTCATGCCCAATATGGTGCATGACGTGAAGACAGATACCCTAAAAGCAAACGATGTTATTCTGGTAAAACCAGGCGAAAAGGTGGCTGCCGATGGTGTGATTTTAGAAGGTGAAAGTTACCTGAACGAATCGATGTTGACTGGCGAATCGAAACCAGTGAAAAAAGGGATGGGCGACAAAGTAATTGCTGGTTCTATCAATGGCAACGGGTCTTTTAAAGTAACAGTTTCCCATGCTGCCAAAGATTCCTACCTATCGCAAATAGTGAAGCTGGTAGATGACGCACAGAAATCAAAATCACAAACGCAGCTTTTGGCAGACAAAGCGGCAAAATGGTTGACGATTATTGCTTTAATTTCGGGCGTTGCCACGTTTCTCTATTGGTATCTTACAGGTCAATCGTTGGCCTTTGCAATGGAACGAATGGTGACGGTTATCGTCATTTGTTGCCCACATGCTTTGGGATTGGCAGTGCCTTTGGTTGTGGCGAAATCTACGGCATTATCAGCTAAAAATGGTTTGTTAATCAAGAACAGAACGGCATTTGAGAATTCAAGAAAAATAACGACTCTGGTATTTGATAAAACGGGTACGCTAACGGTAGGTAAATTTGAAGTGTCAAAAATCGTTTCTCTACTAAAGGACATCACCGAAAACGAACTAATTCGTTTGGCATCGGCATTGGAACAAAAATCGGAACACCCGATTGCAACTGGCATCCTGCAAAAAGCAAAAGATTTATCTATCACAGTTCCAGCTACAGAGAATTTTAATGCCATTACAGGAAAGGGTGTTGAAGCCACTGTAGAAGGCAAGAAGATATTGGTGGTCAGTCCTGGTTATTTAACAGAAAAGAACATTTCGATTCCAGACGGTTTCACCGCCAATGATACAGAAACGGTTGTGTTTGTCATCATCGAAAATGAATTGGCAGGATATATAGCTTTGTCAGACGAGATACGACCCGAATCGGTAGAAGCCATTAAAATATTGAAACAAAACAATATCAAATCGATCTTGCTCACAGGTGATAACCAAAAAGTAGCGGCAAGTGTAAGCAAAACATTGGGTATGGATAGTTTCATTGCCGAGGTATTGCCCGATCAAAAACTACAGAAGATAAAAGTCCTACAAAGCAAAGGTGAGTTTGTCGCTATGACGGGGGATGGTGTTAATGACGCACCCGCTTTGGCACAGGCCGATGTGGGAATTGCAGTAGGTAGTGGTAGCGACATAGCAGCCGAAACAGCAGGAATCGTATTGGTAAATAGCAATCCGAAAGACATCGTTAGTTTGATTTTGTTTGGCAAAGCCACCCACCGCAAAATGATTCAAAACTTGATCTGGGCGACTGGTTACAACGTGGTAGCCTTGCCATTGGCAGCAGGAGTGCTGTATCATTGGGGCATTTTATTAAGCCCAGCTATTGGAGCGGCTTTGATGGCGATAAGTACCGTTGTGGTAGCAATCAATGCTAGCATGTTGAAGGTCCAAAAAGCTGATAATTAATACTCCTTGATTTCAAATTATAATAAAAGACAAGGCCGCTCAAATTGAGCGGCCTTGTCTTTTATTATAAACCTAAACCTTAATTTAATATCTATCTATTTCGCACCGCGATAAATCAATGTCGAATGCGATTGAATAGGCTCCTCAAATTCTTTTGAGATGAAAGGAACTCCTCTGTAAGTAAGTTCTTTCAATTGGGTTGCACTTTTGCTGAATAATTCAGTAGTGTAACGAACTCCTCTATAGTATAGTACTCTCAATTTGTTTTCCATGATGGGTGATGATTTATTGTGATACAAATATACACAAGTAGTTGTAAATCAGATTACTACTACTTATTCAACTGATACCTTCACATAAAACCTATTAAATAGAAATCACCTTCTAATCTCGAAAACTTACCCTTATTAAAGACCACTTATTAAAAATTTACATTCAAAAACGAAAATCTAGGTTTGAAGAAAATCCTATTTCTTCAGAATAAAAGATTTAAAAAACTAAAAATACTTTAAATAATACAATTTATTAGTGCTTTACAGAACAAATCAAGTAATCTAACAACAGCATTTTCCTCCTAAAATCCTTAAACCAACTTCGCTTTCCTTACTTTTGTCCGATAAGGATAAAACGGTGTTTTTGTTTAGAAAAATGAAATATTGGTACTGGATTTGCATTTTTCTCCTGAAAATAGCCATTGGCGTTTCAGAAGCACAGGTTTTGCATTTCAAAGATTCTGTTTTTGGTGAAGGAATCCCATTTGTAGTGGTCGACAAGCTGGATCGAAAACCTGTAGTCCTTAGTAATCTTGACGGAAACATAAGCGTAAGCGACACCGCTCAATTCAAAAAATGGATTTTTTATCATCCTGAATATTATCAGATCAAGTATAAAATAGAGCAAAATGCTACATCAGACACGATCAATGTCATTTTCGAAAACAATGATTTCAATAAAAAAGCGATGTATACGGACGACATTTCACGCCAAACAATTGAGCGCGTGCTCCTAAACAAAGCCAAAAACGACCCATTGCAACATGCTCCGCTTTACTACGAATCGTACAACAAATATCACCTTTCAACCACCAACCTCCGTAAAGTAAAATCGGGTTTCGACAAAATCTTGAGACGTTTGAAGCTAAAATCAATCAAACCGTTTGAAAAAGAACACCATATCTTGCTTTCGGAAACATATACCCGCAAAAGTTATTTGAATAAAAATAATTATGAAGAAACTATAGAAGCGATCCAAGTAGCAGGAATCGAAAGCCCTACACTTTCTACCGTCAATTCTCAATTTCAATCTTATTCGATCTACGATCCCTTTATCAAAATATTGGCCAAAGAATACACTAATCCACTGAATAAGAATACGTTCCGAAGATACCATTTTCAAACCATCAAAACCTTTTTGCGTGGCAAAGACACTTTGCTAATTGTCAAAGCAAGCCCAAAACGATCCACTCTTGTAGAAACTATCAATGCCTATTATTACATCAACACCTCGGATAATGCGATTGAGGCAGCTATTCTTTTTCCTTCGGCCGAAACAAAGATGAAAATAAGAGTTTACAAACAGTACCAAAAAGAGAAAATGGGCACTTATTTCCCGAAAGGTTTCCAAACTGTTCTGAAAGCCACCAAGGCAAAAAACACCATTGGCTTTCTTTCGGTTTCTGAAAACAGGTTTTTCAATATCAATACAGATACTTCGTTTCGCAAAATTCGTTTCTCAGAATTGGCCGTGAGACGAAGCAATGATTTTGGCAAATCGAATAAATCGCTCCTCGAAAAACAACGAAAAATCGCTCTTACACCAATCGATAAAAATACGTTTGAGTTTTACGACACGCTAGGCAATTTTAAGTATTTCAAAAACGTAGCCGATTTTGCCGAAAAAGTCTATTTCAAACACATTCCTTTAAAAAAGATTGATTTCGTTTTCGACCGCACCTTTGCACTAAACGATTATGAAGGTCTGCGAGTGGGTCTTGGAGCGCAAACGAACAAAAACGTTTCGAGATATGCCACCTTGGGTGCGTATGCGGCATATGGCTACCGAGACGATAAAGAAAAAATCGGTGGGCGACTGATTTTTCATCCTCCTACCGAATGGAACTTCAAACTGGGAATTGCAGCGCAACATGATGTGGAAGAATCAGGACGCAGTACGTTTCTGAAAGACCGCTACCAACACCCCACCGAATGGCAACGCAAACTAAAAGTAGGCAGGTTTGATATGGTAAATGAGGTAAAAGTATTTGCCGAACTCAACCCCATCAAATACCTCGACTTGTATGCTGGCTTGATGCAAAACACGACTCTTCCGCTATATACTTATTCTTTCAAAGGCGTGGCGAGCACCTATTCGTTTCAAGAAATACAGCTCAGAGCGAGGTATGCCTTTGGCTTGCGGTATTTTCAATTGAACGAAGAGCGCGTCCCTTTAACGACCTCCTACCCTATCCTTTGGTTCAACTATACCCAAGGCAGGCATTCGTTTCGATACCATATTTTGGAAGCAAAAATCCAATACAGTATCAATATTTTGGGTTTGGGAAAAAGCTTTTTCCAGTTTGGACTTGGGCAAGCTTCGGGCAATTTGCCCTATATGAAACTGTTTAACGGACAAGGAAGTGAAGGTTTCCGCAGTGTGACCCACAACTCGTTTGAAACGATGGGTTACAACGAGTTTGTATCGAGCCGATATCTTCAAGCCTTTTATTCGCATCAGTTTGGAACATTGCACGTTTCCAAACGCTTCAAACCCAAAGCAGAAGTTGCTTTCAATGCCTGTATTGGCGGCCTTAGCAACAAAGCCCGTCACCAAGACATTGCGATCAAAACTTTGGAAGATGGCTTTTTTGAAACAGGATTTTTGCTCACCAACTTGCTCCAAATTAACACGAGCGTAGTAAAAATAAACCTCGGAACAGGCTATTACTACCGTCTAGGCCCGAATAGTTTTGACTCGGCAGGTGAAAATTCTGTCCTGAAATTTGTGACGCAAATAGGGTTTTAAGGGTTATTTTAACGTTCCAAGTCGAAAGTTCAAAATACCGATTATTTCCTTTTTTTCTATTTTAAAGTTTTCGGAGTAACAACGCAGGAGTAGCCCCAAAATAGCCTTTGATAATCTTGGTGCCAAAAATTCAACCCAATAAAAATGCCGACATCTCACTCTGAAATGTCGGCATTTTTATGAAAATTTATTTATTTTATTTAAATAACGACTTCAACTGATTCAGTTTATCCTGCATGTCGCCTTGGGTTTCCTTTTCGGGTTTGCTGGCTGGTTTTGCTCCTTTTGGTCTACTATCGCCAGTCTTCATTGTGAGTGCAATGCGTTTTCTTGGAATGTCTACTTCCGTCACGCGTACTTTCACCTTCTGCCCTACTTTCACTACGTTGCGTGGGTCGCTTACAAATGTATCCGAAAGCTGGCTCACGTGTACCAAACCATCTTGATGGACACCAATATCGACAAATGCTCCGAAGTTGGCTACGTTGGTGACGATGCCTGGCAATTCCATTCCCACTCTTAGATCATCTACTTTCTCTACGCCTGAGGCAAACTGGAAAGCCTCAAATTGTTGACGTGGGTCACGACCAGGTTTTGCGAGTTCTTGCAGAATGTCGTTGATAGTAGGCAAACCGATTGTTTCTGTCACATAGTTTTTGGCTACGATGGTTTTGCGCAGTTCTGCTTTTTCGATCAAGTCTTTGACCGAAGCGTTCAAATCTTTCGCCATTTTTTCCACAATCGGGTATGCTTCAGGATGCACAGCCGAGGCATCTAATGGATTCTTTCCATCGCTGATGCGTAAGAATCCAGCCGCTTGCTCAAAGGCCTTATCGCCAAGGCGAGGAACTTTCTTCAGTTCACTTCTAGTTTTGAATTGTCCATTGGCATTTCGGTATTCTATTATGTTTTGCGCTAATGTTGGCCCAAGTCCCGACACGTAAGTAAGCAATTGTTTACTAGCTGTATTCAGTTCCACACCTACCGAGTTCACGCAGGACATTACTTCGCCATCCAACGACAGCTTAAGTTTGTTCTGGTCTACATCGTGCTGATATTGCCCTACTCCTATTGATTTAGCGTCAATTTTTACCAATTCAGCCAAAGGATCCATGAGCCTGCGCCCGATGGAAATTGAACCACGAATAGTCAAATCTTTGTCAGGAAACTCGTCTCTAGCTACTTCTGATGCTGAATAAATCGATGCTCCACTTTCGTTCACCATCACGATGAGTGGCGTTGCTCCTGCAAAATCGGTTTTGCGAACAAACTCTTCGGTTTCCCTTCCTGCGGTTCCATTACCAATTGCGATGGCTTCAATTTCGTATTTCTTCACCAATGCTTGTAAGGCTATGCGTGCCTGAGCTTCGTGTTGAGTGGGGAACAATGTTTCATAATCCAAAAATGCGCCTTGTTTGTTCAGACACACCACTTTGCAACCTGTACGGAAACCTGGGTCAATCGCCAAGACGTTCTTTTGACCAAGTGGGGCAGCCAAAAGCAATTCCCTCAAGTTTTCCCTAAACACTCGAATTGCTTCTTCATCAGCAGATAGCTTACTGCCTACACGACAATCAGTTTCGAGTGAAGGTTTCAACAAACGCTTGTAGGCGTCTTCTATTGCCAAACCTACTTGTTCGGCTGCTGTATTGCGCCCTATTATGTAGCGTATCTACA
>JAYVIX010000313.1:0-16993 GCA_043769845.1 Cytophagales bacterium | reverse complement strand
ATTAGGAAATTTGTACGCACCAATTAGGACTAAATTGTGAAAATCAAACTGTACGCCAGTGATTAAGGCTGCTAAATCGTGAGTACCCGAAAACCAATCTGCAATAATGCCAAATTTGTCTTTAATGATGGGTTGCTCTAAACCGATCATAGCAGAAAGTGGATTTCTTTCTTTTACTATTCGTTCTTTAAAACCATTGCGATTTGTAGTAAGTGTATCGTAACCAAACAATTCGGACGAACCATAACTGACCCCATATGTTAATCTAGTTTCAAGAACAGGTATTCTATTACTAAGCATTGCATACGACCAGCCTCCAACTGACATTCTATCTACACTATAAAGTACATTTTGTCCAATAGCAAATTTTGCCTCAGGTAAGGGTATAAATTCTAAATCAAAAATCTTTTTAAATCCTGTGCCTATAGATTCGTGCGCAACTGGCGAATTGGATAAGTTGCTGAAAGAAACCGTCACTTCTAGGTTTTTAGCCGCCCCATAACACAGAAAATTGAAACTGTTCCATTTTACTTTATCGTACGACCATGTATTTAATTGCGATTCGTGGGTGAACATAAACTTTTTCTCTGGCGCCACATCAGCACTAGGAATACCGGCTATTAGTGATTGAGAGAAAGAGCTAGTGATTGATGCTAGAAATAAAATGGGTAATAAAAGATAACTTTTCAAAATGGAAGGTTTTTGGATTTTATTCACGATTTCAATAATCGGAATATAAAATTGATTTTTTACTTTTTTAATTGATTTTTTCAAAAAAAAGCCCCAAACGAGCATTTGGGGCTATGTAAAATAGTACTGAACTGTTTGGTCTACTTCAGTTTCAGCACTGGTTTTACAATCACTTTAGAATTTGTAATAATACGAATCATATATTGACCTGATTTCAAATCGTTGCCAAAAGTTAGGTCTGATGTAAGACTGTTTCTTTCAAAAGATTTAATCAATTTACCTTCTAAATTGGTTAACTCGATCCGTTGTATCTCGTTTTTAAAGGCGTTTGTATTAATTGAAAAGCTGTTTTCAAAGGGATTTGGATAGATTTTAATTTGTTCCAAATTGGAAACTGTTTCTTCAATGTTATTGCAAACATTAACAGCAGCAACAACTGGTACACGGTCGCAAGCTTTACCCGTAGACAATACTATATTGAAGAATGGAGTCCAAGAGTTTGCCCAACATGGCTCATTGGCACGAACAGTGGCTATATTGGCAATTGTTTGAGGCCACAAAACCGGAGTTGCTTGGTTTCTGAAGAACAATCGTCCGGTTGTACCAATAGCATCAATTCTATACGACCTTCCTCCAATTAAATTTGCACCAACATCTATTGTACTCAAATTGGCTGGTATTGATTGAGTGACAGTTCTGATAATAGTATTAGATACAATATCAGTAACATTGATTGTGACACTCTGTGCGCCATTTTGAGGATCTACATCTAATTTATCTAACAATACATTGGTCAACGCCCCAATCACTATTTCTTTGTCATTAGATGCATAATCATTGATGTCCCAAGCACCAGTACCTTTATTTGCTGGACCAAAAGTATAACTAGCTCCTGGAGTAGCCTGTACAAAGAAAGTTGTGGTGGCTGTAACGTTTGGCGAATAGCTAGATTGTGTTGACAATACTGTAGTTGAAGTAGCGCTATTGTACCAATTGAATGGGCCAGTTCCTGTTGCAATTAAAGTTGCAATCCCTGCGCCACAAATTGCATCGCCAGTTACAGTTGGAAGCGATGAACTAACAACTATAGAGCTAGTAGTACTTGGACAACTGCTTGCACTTACCGTCACTGCATATGTTCCTGCTTCTGTTGCGTTAAATGTTCTGGTAGTAATATTTGTAGGAAGTGCATTTCGGGTCCAAGAATACGTAAAACCAGTTCCTGTAACACCCGCATCTAATTGCGTATTTGCTGGGCTACATAAATCTCTACTATTTCCTAATACAGGCGTAGGAAGTGTAGCAGTTATAATCACATCTTCTTGATGTTTGCAGCCAGCAGAATCTACCAATACAGTATACACACCTGGAGTACTGATAGATAAAGTTGGTCCAGTTCCAGCTATAGTTTCTCTATTTCTTTCCCAAGAAAACGTTCTGTTTGCAGCCGTTAATCTTGAATTTAGTGTTATTGAACCTGTTACACCACAAATAGAAACATCATTTCCTAAATTAGGAACTAAGCAGGCTTGTCCAATTGGTCCTAGAGTTAAGCTTGTTCTGATTCTTACTAATCTATTTGGTGTCTCTGTAAGAGCATACAACTTGCCATCAGGCGCTTGTCTTACATCTCTGAAACGTGCATAATCGCGTATGTTTCTAGAAGATTGAATCACTTTGTCGTTTCTAAGTTTTACATAATGTATATGTGTTCCAGCCAAAGCTCCAATAAGGATATCGGCTTCATTTGGTGCTTGATTATTTTGGATAAACACCATCCCACTTGGTGCAATAGAAGGCACCCAATAAGTAAGCGGAGGCTCTAGTCCGGGACGTGCTGTATCTGGCGAAATAATTGTGCCATTATAGTCGATACCAAAAGTAACGAGCGGCCAACCGTAGTTTGCACCTCTTTTAATTACATTCAATTCGTCTCCACCTCTCGGGCCATGTTCATGCGCATAAATCAAGCCATTGGCCGGATTCATTGCCATTCCTTGAATATTTCGGTGTCCGAAAGAAAATATTTCAGGTCTCGTATTGGCAACACCTACAAAAGGGTTATCAGTTGGAACGGTGCCGTCATCGTTTAGTCGCATCACTTTACCTGCATGATTATTTCGGTCTTGCGCAAAAGTAGGTGTGCCTCTATCTCCTACAGAGAAATATAGAAAGTTGTTTCTATCGAAGGCTATACGTGACCCGAAGTGAGATCCTGAGTTAACTATTGGTAAAGCCGTAAACAAAACCGTAAAGTTTTGAAGAGCATTGCCAACCAATGTTCCTCTGCCCAAAGCAGTAGTTTGGCCTCCTGTAACTGCTACTGCATAAGTGAGGTAAACAAAATTGTTTTGGGTGAAATTAGGATGGAGTGCAACGTCTAACAAACCACCTTGACCTACTTGTGCAACTGCAGGCACACCAGTAATAGGAGTACTAGTATTTGTTAAGATGTTGTACCTGCGCAATACTCCGCTTCTTTCAGTATACAACATTTCATCTTTGTTGATAAAAGCTATTGCCCAAGGACTGCCAATATTGTTTTGAAGAATAGCATCAATTTCAAACGTTGGTGCAGGTGTTTGTGCTCGAATAATTGATTTCAAGCCAAAAAATAAAGCCGCTACTAGAAAGGGTAAAATTTGCTTTTTTGTCATGTTCGTCAATAATTAAGTGAATTTTTAATTGAAAAGTACATTTAATTGTTAGCAAAACTATAAATATTTAATAGCATTACTATTATTAATGCTCTTTAAATTTAAAATGTAAACAGTAATGCTATCTTATTTTTAAAATATCTTACTATTACAAGATATTTTTTGGTAGAAGTGGAAGCAAATGCTATGTTATCCACAATACTATTGTCCCATGAATGGGTATTTGACCTAGTTCCCGTCAAAGTAACTTGATCGCTAAAGCAAATACTCTTTTTACTGGCGTTTGCTTTTACGATTGGCAAATTGTTGACCGTTACTTTTGCCGTGGCGTTGTTTTTACACGTATTTTTCATACGTATCAGCGACCGTGTAGGTCAATGTTTGGGTAGTTTTAAAAGTTTTATATTATATTATATAATTATCATAAATATACGATCCTACACCACAACTAGAAAGTATCACTGAATCGCCTATGCAAATAGTTGGCTTATTTGACGTTGCGGTGACTATTGGCAAATTATTCACAATTACTTTGACAGAATCGATATAACTTTTGTTTGAAATGGTTGAAATAAACGATATGTCATCCAAAGCAAAATCATTTCCAGATCCAATTTCAGTTTCATCAAATATGCTAATCACTGCACTTGTGTTAGCTCTTGAATTCCAAGTAGCAGAAAATTGATTCCAAACCTGAACGGTATTCTTGTACTATTGATTTCAAATCGCATGTTGGCTAGATTACCTGCTGGCGAAACTTTACCGCAAGTAGCTACCCAAGCAGAAAAATTGTAATTGGTATTAGCGTAACAGCAATGGTATATCTCAGAATGAATTTAGTATTATTTTGCTCCTCCACTAACTAACATCATGTTTTCGGCCAGAAGTATGATCTTTAAAGTTCCCAAAAATGCTTACAACATTAACAGGATTGGTGTTAATGGAATAATTTCCTTCATTTGAAACTAAGCCATTCGTACACTGACTAAAAGGTTGAATACTTGCTGAAGTTGTACCTCTAAAATCTCCGTTAGGAAACAAATTGCTTCCCCCACTAAACAGCGTAGTGCCTAGGTAGGTAGTGGTTACGATAGGCTTTGCTATGGTGCTTGGTTGTTTGAGTCCAACCTTGAAATATACCACTATTACCACTATTGGTTGTGGTTTTAATTGCTACAGAATCGCATAGGCAGATGGTTTTAGGGCTAGTCTTCCCACTTCGATGGAAGCATTGTTTTTACAACCATTTCCAAATGTACCTGTCACAGTATACACATTGCTCACAGTTGGGTTGAATGCGACATTATTCGTCACGCTATTATTCCATACATAGTTGTTTGCACTTAAGCCAAACAATGTGACTGATGCTCCAGGGTTAATGCTTGTTTTATTTGCATTGGCCACTACATTAGGTAATGCATTGATATTCACGTTCACTTGTTTTCTTGGACTTTCGCAGGAAGGTGTTGCATTGGTCTTTTGGCTCACCCAAAAACTCATAGCTGGAGTCCCTGTAACAGCCGTTGAAGGAGTTAACTCTGCAGAAGCTGCATCGTACCAAATAAGTACGTTACCAGAACCAGTGGTAACAGTAGCTGTCACCGCAGTTGCGTTGCTTGCTCCAATGCAATAAGAAATTGGGCTATAAGCTGTAGGGAGCAGAAGGCAGGATTCTGAAAAAGTATTATCTGATCGAAAGTGAGTATGGTTCGTTCAGCAGAACGTTACTCTTCCCAAAAATGCCAAAACAAACGTGATCGAAGCGAGTTAAAAAAATGGAATATCGAGTCTTTCGATTCCAAAAGAAGAGAAAGAGAACAAAAAACATCAAATCTCGGTCTATTAATTTCGAGAATAAAAACCACGCTTCATCAAGCGTGGTTTTTATTGGTTTTAATACTTTTTTCAGCTTTAAACAATAAATACCAAAACTAGAATCGTTAACAATCAAACAAGATAAACCAATGATGACACAAAAAAGCTATTTCTTAGGTTTGCTATCTGCCTCGGTAATGGGGGGCGCAATTGCATTGGGTGGTTATAGATTGATGTTTCCCGACAAATTTTACACCACTTATACAACAGACAGTCCAGTTCGTTTGTCTAATTTCGACTATGACACGAGCAAAGTCACGGTGCCTGCTGGGCTCAATTTTATTAATGCTGCCGATTTGGTACGCCCTGCCGTGGTGCATATCAAAACATATTACGAAGCGCAAGCCAGCAATAACAATTTTGAAGGTCAACAAATGGATCCGTTTTTTCGGGATTTTTTTGGAGATCAGTTTCATGCGCCTCAACAAGGTCCCAAAGAGGCTTCTGGTTCGGGAGTAATTTTGAGTGCAGACGGCTTTATTGTGACCAATAATCACGTGATCGACAAAGCTGATAAAGTAGAAGTAGTACTAGACGACAAACGAAAATTTACCGCCAAAGTACTTGGTATTGATCCTACGACCGATTTGGCATTGTTGAAAATTGAGGAGTCAAATTTGCCATTTGTAAGATTCGGACAGTCCGATAATCTAAGAGTAGGAGAGTGGGTCTTGGCGGTCGGTAATCCATTTAACTTAACTTCTACTGTGACGGCAGGAATAGTGAGTGCAAAAGCGAGAAATATCAATATCCTTGGTCGTGAAAAAAACCAATATGCCATTGAATCATTTATCCAAACCGATGCAGCCGTAAACCCTGGGAATAGTGGTGGTGCATTGGTCAATTTGAAAGGCGAATTGATCGGAATAAATACGGCAATTGCTTCAAATACTGGGTCTTACACCGGATATTCGTTTGCAGTACCTACTACTTTGGTCAAAAAAATTGTAGACGATTTGATGAAATATGGTGAAGTACAAAGAGGTTTACTTGGTATTTCGATTCAAGATATCACGGCCGAACTTGCTGATCAAAAAGGCATTAAAAATATCAAAGGGGTGTATGTAGCAGGAGTGGGCGAAAGTAGTTCGGCCAAAGATGCTGGTTTGAAAGAAGGTGATGTAGTACTGAAAATCAATGAAACGGCCGTTAATACAAGTTCTGAGTTACAAGAACAAGTTGCCCGTTATCGACCTGGCGACAAATTGAAAGTAACCTATTTGCGTGATGGAAAAGAAATCGTAGCCAATGCAATTCTTAAAAACAAATTGGGAAATGCTGAAATAGTTAAAATTTCTGAAAATGAAATATACGAATCGCTTGGAGCTTCTTTTGCCGAACTTTCGAACGAAGATCGTTCCAAATTGAAACTTAATTCAGGCGTTAAAATTAAAAAATTAGCAAAAGGTAAACTATTGAATGCAGGAATGCGTGAAGGTTTTATTATCACTCATGTAGATAAAACACCTGTAAACAAACCAAATGAACTTGCCGAACTTCTAAAATCAAAACAAGGCGGAACGCTAATTGAAGGTGTTTATCCTAATGGCGATAAGGAATATTACGGTATTGGAATGTAGTTGTTAGGTGTTGGGTAGATGGTTTTAGTTGAACGTAAACTGTTTTCCTAAAACCTAATACTCAACACCTAAAACCTTTTATTCTACCAAACCTAAAATAATCTTTTTGTAGCTATATGTCTTTTTGATTTCATCGTAATTCCCTTCTTCTATAATACCACCATCTTTCATAAAGATGGTACGGTTGGTAAGTTGCATTACAACAGGGTCGTTTGAAACGATAATAAGTGTCCATCCTACACTTTCGCTCGTCAAGAAATTGACTAATTCACGTCTTTCAACACGGTCCGGATAGTAGAAATCGTCCATCACGAGTAGTTTTGGTTTTTCGACAATACTACGTGCTAAAATGATTTTTTTACAGATATAAACGGGCAAATCGTGTCCTCCAGCTGTCAAATTGGTTTTCAAACCACTCGGCAAACGGTTTAAAAAATCAGTTAAACCTACTTTATGAATCGACCAAAGAAGATCATCTAATGTAATTCCATTTTTTCCAAGCGTGATATTATCCTCAAGTGTTCCTTCGAAAATATCTTGGTACGACATATTGTCTCCAATCAAATCTCGATAACTATTTACATTAATATCGTTCAACGGCAAGCCATTGATATTCAGTACACCATGGTATTCATGCAGTAATCCTGTGATGATTTTCATGAATGTACTTTTGCCTGAACCATTGTATCCTGCAATACAAATAGATTCTTTTGGTGCAATTTTTAGATTAAAATCTTTGATGACATAATCTTCGGTATGCGGATATTTGTACGACAAGTCTTTGATTTCCAGTGCAACACCGCCATCTCCGCTGAATTCATTGATGTCAATTCCGCGTGTGTCTTCCAGAGGAATGTCTGTAATGTGGCCTACTTTATCCAAGGCTGTTAGCAAATCATATACTACTTCAATGGTAGAGACCAGTTTTTCGACCGATGAAATCACCAAAAGGATAATGATCTCTGCAGCAACGAATTGGCCAAGATTTATTTGTCTTTCCAGTACTAACACGCTTCCGAGTACCAAAAGTCCAGCAGTGATAAACACTTTAAAACCTATAATTGAAACAAACTGAATTTTTAAGGTTTTGAAATGCGATTGACGAGATTTTAAATATCCAGTCAAATAATGGTCGGTTTTGCTGATCGGTAAATGGGTGTAACCTGCCAATTTGAAAGTAGAAAGTGTTCTGGCCATTTCCTCAAGCCATTGTACTACTTTGTATTTGAAAATAGATTCTTTGATACTCGTACGTAGGCCTCGAGGCCCTGTGAAATAGAAAATGACAAAGATTATAATGATGAGTACCACCCCGAAGAGTACAAAAAGTGGGTGATAAAATGAAATCATGATCAACCCAAAAATAATTTGAAGAGTCGCAGTAGTGAGGTCTATCAGAATTTTAGGCAGAAATTTCTGGATATTCAATACATCAAAGAAACGGTTCATCAGTTCTGGCGCATAATGTCGTCCGATAGATTCCATTCTGATTTTTGGTATTCTGAAACAGAATTCAAGTGCTGCTTTCGAAAATACCCTTTGTTGCAGTACTTCCACGGTACTGAGCTGTAATACCTGAAGCCAACCAGCCAACATGGTGGCCAATACCACCATCGTGATCAATACTATCACCGAATTGATGAGCAAGCCTCCTGAAATAAGACCTATAATTGCCTGAATACCAAGGGGTACCACCAAGTTGATA
The DNA here is from genome assembly GCA_043769845.1 of Cytophagales bacterium. Classification (GTDB taxonomy): domain Bacteria; phylum Bacteroidota; class Bacteroidia; order Cytophagales; family UBA9547; genus UBA9547. Next base: position 8,486 of record JAYVIX010000313.1, on the reverse strand, counting down.
AGACCAATCATGATGGCGAAAAAATAAATCTGCGAAATTTCTCTTTTCTCGGATTTTAGCAAATTCAACAAACGAGCAAACGGAGTCGCATGATGGTTTGGATCATGTTGGGCGTGATCTGGATTTTCGTCATGCTCATCCACAAAATTTTTCTGATGGTGATAGATTCCTTCTTGATGTACATCCTGAGCGATAGACGTGATCGGGAAACCGCTCAAGAAATAGATATAATCTTTTTGTTTGGTATCTATTTTTGGATCTAAATCAATGTTTTTTCCTGAAATTTCGACCAAACTACCCACTGTGTGGATACTTTGAATAAGTTCTTCAAGGTTTTTATAGGTAAAACTTTTTATGCCATCTTCTTCGATTTTATCCGCCTTGATTGCCCCCGTACGATCTGGTGTAATAATAATGGGTGCCAGTTTTTCGCCTTTTTCAAAAACGATCATCGGAAAACTGTTGGCACGCAAGATGCTCATGAATTCCTTTTGGGTGGCCTTATGCTGAAGAAAGGCAAAATGGACATAATGAGCCAAATCATTCAGCTCAGAAAATAAAGTATTTACATCAAAATAGGTTTTGTACTTATGACGAGCTTTTTCGTGTACGAGCTCAAAAAAATCTATATTGGTATCAGAATAGTAAGTATACTTTTCTAAAAGATTAATTAAGTCTTTGATGTTCATCTTTGGGTTTTATTCGTTTGCTTAACTTTCCCAAAAATACAACGAGGAACTGTATATAAATGTTATTGTTTATCTTCTTTTGGAATATTTAACTTATTTAGAATGCTCTCCATTTCGCCAGCATATTCGGCACCTTCGTCAAGGAAAAAAACAAGCTCAGGAACGATACGCAATTGATGGCGAATACGTGCCCCTAATTGCTGGCGAAAATTCTTTTTGTTCAATTCTATTTCCTTCATTGTAGACTCTTTTTCCTTAGCCATCAGGAAACTAAGATGAAACTTTGCCACACTTAGATCGGGCGAAATCTCGCATCTCGTCACTGTCACAAAAGCGTTTCCAAGCAAATGGCGGCTATCTCTTTGAAACATGTCGCTCACTTCTTTTTGCAAAAGACGAGCTACTTTTAATTGACGAGTAGAAGGCATAATCTTATTTTAATGAGACAAAGTTCCGTGTTTAAAGTTTAGCAAACAAATGCACTTTAAACCGTTTTTGGGAACATAAGTTGTAGTTGCGCCCAGAGTTGACGTTTCAAATCTGTGTTTGCGGCAATTTTTTCCATCGAATCGGCCAGTAAAACAAGTTGATTATTCGAATGAAATAATTTGTATTTATTCTGATAGCCTGAAAAAGACACATCAAACAAGATGACCTTTTTACTATTTACTTCTTCTGGTTTTGAAAACGATACTTGCTCTTGTGTAATGGCTGAATAATCGTTTTCGGACAAAGCTAATCCTTTAGAAACCAAATTATTGAATGTCTCTTTGGACAAACCAGTCAATTCTGTATCAAACACAAAAAGTATGGATTTGTACTTGATTGGCTCTTTTTTCTGAACGATTGGTTCTGGTACTTTTTGTTCTATTTGCTCTTCCAATTCTTGTTCGGGCTCTTCTGCCGAATGTACAATAGTACCGAGGATGTCGTTCTTTATCAGATAGACATCCTCAGTCAAAAACAAACAAAGTTCTCCTAGATCAAGCATTATTTATACCGCAAAACTTTCGCCACAACCACAAGTACGTGAGGCATTGGGGTTTACAAACTGAAAACCTTTGCCATTCAATCCGTCCGAAAAGTCTAAAACGGTTCCTGCAAGATACAATAGACTTTTTTTATCCACCAAAATCTTGATTCCTTTATCTTCGAACACTTGGTCTTTTTCTTGCAATTGTTCGTCAAATTTCAATTCGTACATCAAACCTGAACAACCTCCACCTTGTACCGCCACACGGATATTATGTTCAGAAGTATGGCCTTCTTTGGCTCTCAGTTCCAATATTTTATCTTTTGCGATGTCGGTTATCGTTACCATGGCTTTCTATTTTATTGAATACAAATGTAAGACGTAAATAGTTTATTCGAGTTGGTGATAAAACAGGAATCAAGGTTGTTTTTTGATGAAAATAACTTCTCCAACCGATAAAGTAAAATCGGTTTTTCCGTTCCATTCTTGTATTTTCTGAACAGGCACTTTGTACATATCCGCTACTCGATATATGGTTTCGCTAGGAGCAACGGTGTGAAGTATAAAATCGGGATGGGTGTAAATTACCTGTTTTCTGATTTTCAACAATTGACTGATTTTCAGTCCAGTAGAATCAATTGTATTCCAAACCTTGATACTATCAGGACGGATGTTGTACAAGCGAGCGATTGAATAAATGCTTTCTTTGGGCTGAACCACGTGTACGGTATCTTTGATTGAGATCTTCTGCAACTGACTGGTAGGTAATGTTGTAGGCTTTGGAAATGCCGAAACAGTAGGCTCGGATGCAATTGGCTCGCCACCTGTTGTGTTTGGTTTTAGCACAGGCGTTTCTTTCACCACTACTTTATTTTCAGGTTGCGTTTGAATTGGAACCGATTTAGGTATTTCAATTGGAACTTCTTTCAAAGCAACTGGGTGTTTTTTAGGAGCTTGCGTTTTTACAACAGGTTTTGCCAAAGGGACAATCTTTACAGGAATCTCTTCGGGGCGTTTATTTTTCAACCATAATTCGCGACCAGGTTGCAAAGGCTCGCCTTTTTTCATGCGGTTTTTACGCAAAATAGCCGAAATGGTAATCCCATAATGTTGCGAAACATCACGTAGTGTTTCGCCTTGTCTGACGATATGGAAGAGAACATTTGCTTTATTGTTTTTCGATTCGATGTAGTAATATTCATTTGGCATTAATTCATCAAAAATTCTCAAATCGTTGTATTTCAGAAATTTAGAACGCGAAATACTCGCTTGAATAGCCAATTTATTGATATCATCGCCCATTTTTGCTTTGATCGCTTCTAGGCCATTATGAAGTACGAAAACTGGTTTTTCACCAGGATACATTTCAGAAGCTTTCGAACTAGTTTTTTTCGGAACTGGCAATGGTTTTACATCTCGCTTTATTTCAGGCAGTTTGCTTTCACTATTTGCGTGTAAAGTGGTGTTTGCAGGAACGCCTACTTTGGCCGCAATGGCATCTTTTTCGAGATATGTGGCAGGAATCGTTACGATGTAGTCTTTATCGTCAGGAATGGTATGATGTTGCAACCATTTGTTGTATTCCTTCAACTTGCTTTCTTCAATTTCCAATTCTTCGGCAATGTCTTTCCACGTTTTGCCTTTCGATTTGTCGTATTCAAATAAAAAAATGGGTGGAGTCGGGTTTTTTCCTTCTTCGTCAGCAAAGGCTAATTTATGAGCGATACATTTGACGATATACCAATGGGTACTTCCGTCAATGTCCATTTCGGTGGCGCCATAATAGCGAGTATCGACCGAGCGCTGCGTGCCTCCTAAGCCTACGTTATAAGATTGGAGTGTGTAAATCCAATTGTTGAACACATTGTTGCTCTTTTTCAGGTACTTAGCAGCTCCAAGTGTAGCTGCCGAAATATTTTTGCGTTCGTCCACCAGATAATCTACCCGCAAACCACTCTCGATAGCCGATTCGCGTTTGAACTGCCAAAAACCCACTGCATTTGATTTGGAAACTGCATCAGCCACTAAAGCACTTTCTTGAACGACCAAAAATTTAAAATCGTCAGGAACGGACTCATTTTCAAAAATGCGTTCTATAATAGGGAAATACGCATCCACTCGATCTAATTTGGTCTGATAATAAGACCTATTTTTTTTCAACAAAGCTACACTACTCGCAATTTCTTGCTTGGCTGCATTTTTGATGTTGATTTTTATTCCCAAGAAATACATTTCATCTGGTACTTCTACCGCTTGGGCACTTATTACAAAAGGCAAGAAAATCAATAAATAAACAAATCGCATTGGTACATTTTTCGGAACGTAAAGTTAAGCGAAGTAGTTAACAGTTAATAGCCGACTGTTAATAGTTCTGTATTTGACACAAAATCAGGTATTTAGAAAGCATACATTTTGTTATAATATGAAAGAGAAATAAGGTTTATTCAAAATATTGCAGTTTAAAAAGAGTTAATTTGGTCGTGATATTGCCATATTTTTTTAATTTCAACCTTCGAAACCATAAGTTGTATGAGATTTTTCTACATAATCATAGTTGCTGTATTTTCTTCGCTCTCTATTTTTGCCCAAAACACCGACTTGGAAGGCCGATGGGAGAGTGCTGAAGGGAATGAGAAAGTCTTTTTGACGATTGAAAAAGACGGTAGCGGTAGTTTTGATGGAATATTCTTTACTTATACAATTGAAGGTAACGAATTGATAGCCACCTATTTTTATGGCATTTTTCATTATATTTTTCAATTAGACATTCCGAAGACAAAAGATCAACCGACAAAACTTGTACTAAAAGAAGGCAATTTGGATCAACCTTTACTTTTCACCAAACTAGGTAAAATAGGAAAACAGCCCATGGTTGCCATGAAAGAATCTGATTTGAGCCTATTAGGTTCATGGACGGATGAGAAACACCATGTTACGTTCAACGATGAAGGTGCGGTAATTGTAGATGGTAAAAAATTCAAGTACGAAACCAAAGGAGGTTCGATCAAAATGTATGTTGGCAGCCAAATGCTGTATGCACCTTATTCTGTTTTTCAAACCACATTAGCCTTGGCATTTGATGGCGAAGCTTGGCAATTGAAAAGAAAAAAAGAATAAATACACATTAATAATTATTCATATATTTTAGAATCTACAAATTGCCTTTTTAATAATTGAGTCTTTTGATTTTCAAGGGATTTGCGAAAAAATGAATGGAACTGTAAATAGTCTTCAAGATCTATCGGTTACCTTAATGTAGAATTGCTATTTTTGCAGTTCAATTTAATCAAAACATGAAATCTTTATTACTTCAAGCTCCTGCTAATGGCATGATTGGCCAGTTTATTTTATTGGGTGGAATCATGATTGTGTTTTATTTCTTCATGATCCGTCCGCAACAGAAAAAACAAAAAGATCAAAAGAAATTCCGTGAAAATCTGGCAGTTGGCGATGAAGTAGTGACTGTAGGTGGTTGTTACGGAAAAGTGGTTCAGATCAATGACGAAACTCTTGTGTTAGATGTTGATCGTGGTGTGAAAGTGACTTTTACCAAAGATGCTATCTCGTTAGAATCTTCTCAGAAATTGGCTAAGAAATAAGTCTGTCGATGCTGGAAGCAATCAGAGACATTCTGGCTTGGGTTTTTCGCCCACTTACTCAAAGACATAGAGGCAACTTGCGTTTAATAGCAGGTTGCCTTTTGTTGTCTGCCATTATTTGGTTTTTCAATTCGCTCAACAAACCATTGGAAACCACATTTTCGGTTCCGATCAAGATAAAATACGATCGATTTTTTACGCCACTTGTCAAAATACCTAAAAAGGTAGAAGTGCGAATTAGCGGAATTGGTTGGCATATTCTGAAATTCTCGCTGTTTTACAAACCTAATACGATGCATATTTGGATCAAGCATCCGAGTATGAATACTCGAATTGATACCTCGGTTGTGCGTCATTATTTGGACACACATTTCGAAGGCCTTTCTGTCGATAAGGTTTTTTTAGAGCATATCAAGTTGCCTTTTGATCATATTTCTCATAAGCAAATCAGACTTGTGGTGAACGAATACAGCATCTCCATAGCCGAAGGATATATAAGAGATAGTACAATTAATATTACACCAGAAAGAATTATTGTTTCAGGGCCAAAATCAAACTTAGCACAACTGGCTGATTCATTGGAAGTTTCGATTCCATTTACTAACTTAGATAAGAATTTTGATGAAAGTATTAGACTGCGTTATTTTTTTGATGATTCTAGCCTGACCTGTGCTCAGGAGACTGTGAAAGTGAAATTCAGAGTAAAGAAAAAATCAGTTGTTCATGTCGAATAGACCTAAATTGGTCGGAATCACAGGTGGAATTGGGAGTGGCAAAAGCACTATTTGTCGCATTTTTAGTTGTTTGGGAGTGCCAACTTACGATGCCGATTCGAGGGCTCGTTGGCTGATGAACAACGATTCGGTATTAATTGAAAAATTGAAATCAGAATTTGGAACCGAATGTTACAAGGACGGGTTTTTAGACAGAGATTTTTTAGGCAAATTGGTATTTGCTAATCCTGAAAAATTGGCAAAATTAAATGCCATCACGCATCCAGCCGTAGCGATTGATTTTGAAAATTGGGTATTCAAACATCAGAAATACAAGTATTTGGTAAAAGAAGCGGCTTTGCTGATTGAATCTGGTATGTACAAACAACTTGATACATTAATCCTAGTGACAGCACCAGAACAAGTACGTATTGATCGAGTCCTGATTCGAGATCCATTTCGTACCTCGGATGATATTCGATTGATGATCCAAAGACAAATGCCCGAAAAAGAAAAACAGGCTTATTCCAATATTGTGATTGACAATGATGGAATAAAGCCTGTTTTGTATGCAGTTTTGGATTTGCATCAACAGTTTTTATCGAAGTCTTAGAATATTCTATATCCAGAAAAGTGATTATGATATGAAGAGGAAATATGTGTATCCAACGCACCAGAATTTGTAAACATTCTAGCATCCACTTTGTCTCCTTTTGTTAAATTTATAGTCATTGATATGTCAACTGTATTTATATTGTTCACAACAGGTTGCCTACTTGTGGCGTATCGATTATCGTTTATGAAAATGTTGAAAAATAATGATGCTGCTGGTGAACCTCCTGCTGCATAGGTGAAAGTAGCATCAAAATGATATACCCCATCTGCAGGTGCGGTGAAGACCCCTGCGGAGAAATCTGAATTAAAATCAAATTCTATTTTGTTATACAAAATCACATCAAATGAATTGGTGAATTTCTGACTTGCTGATGCAAATGCCGAAAAGGCACACTTATTAACAGATAAATTTCCACTGGCATCAGTTAATACAGATCCAGCACCTGCTAAATCAGGAATTTGCACGACTCCTGTTTTTTTAACAATTAATCTATCTGCAGCTCCATTATTTATTTTCCAATCAGAAGTAGTACCATCCAAATAATTCCATGCTACTACTGTATTGTTTAATGAATAACCATAAAAGGGTTTGCCAGTTGCACTTTTGGAATTTAGATACATTCCACCATATGTATTGCCAACGATTGGTAATTCTATGTCAAAATAACCGTCTGAAAAAACGGGAATTTTTCTTCCTATTCCAACATAATTACCATCATCAAAGATTCTTGAATCACCAAGAGAACTTCCTGTCGATGACCATTTTGAGATATAATCTTTAGTACCAAGTATTGAAACCATTGATAGATTTCCCACATTATCAGTCTGAACTACACCAGGTCCTACTAAATTTGGAATTTGAACAGCACCATTGGCTTTAATTATTAGTCTATCTGAGCCAGAGGTACCGAAATTCATATTACCAGCTTCGTAGTTAAATATGTTAGTATTGATTCCTGAAAAGTTAATTCTAAGACCATCAGCACCAGAGCTTCCGCTAGTTGTATTGAATAAGTGTATATTGGCATCTGTAGCCGCTCCATTTAACGATAATTGGAAAGTGGGAGTAGGAGTACCTATTCCTATTTTCCCAGTGTTGGTGATTCTCATTTGTTCCATTCCATTTGTAATAAATGGGAGATCAAAATTATCGACTGTTCCAAATTTTTTGATAGTAGAAACTGAGTTTCCTGATAACGACCAGTTGCCTAATGAAGGAGTAGTCCATGAAAGGACACCTGTACTATTTGTAGTAAGCACATCGCCTAATACGCCAATTGTAGCAGGTAAAGTATATACAATGTCAGAAGTTTGGGCTTGAGCTCTGAAAGAAGTGAAATTTATTCCATCGGCTATTTTTTCTCTAAACATTAAAGCGTTTCCGTCCATTAATAATACGTTTCCATTGACAGTAAGCTTTTGAGGAACACTACCAGTCATCCCAATTCCAAAATTGGTTTGAACATAACTATCCAAGGAAGTAGATGCTGAAAGTTGGAAACTACTAGTTCCATTGTTAAACCCTCTAATAATTCCGTCTCCATTGGCATTTCCAATTTCAACCAGAGAATTAGTGTTTGCAAAATTCTGAATAGCAAAAGGAATACTGCCTATACCTGATGCTGCTTTTATCAATACCATATTTGCTGGTACTGCTGCAGTGCCAATACCAACTGTTATTCCATCATTGTATAGATTACTTGTTGCTTTCCAATCAGTGCCATTGTGATAAATTGTTTGCCCTACGGTACCTGTAATAGAGAAACTACCTGCTGGTCCCACTAAACTTGTACCAGTAGCAGGCCAAACACCAGCAGTTTTAGGCCCAAAGATTTTATTAGAAGTAGTATTTATAAAGAAATCACCATTTACGCCAACTGTAGCGATTGGATCTACA
>JAYVIX010000312.1:0-23632 GCA_043769845.1 Cytophagales bacterium | reverse complement strand
TGAAGTCGGATTCACAAATAGAGCAAGAGTCCTTATCAATCTATTTGGTAGGGACTCTTGCTCTTATATAATACCCAAATATTCCAAGGCGACTAACTAGGGTCTTAGGTTCATTACTTGATAAAATCGGTAGGAGCGAGATGAAATCTATTGCTAAGTTTGCTTTTGCTGACCTCCTGAAATTCAGCCAAGCGAAAGTACTTTCGACCATCCATCTATTTTTTTCAGGCACGGAGCCTATTTCTTTACTTGGGGGCGTTGTACAATCTCTACTCGGCATCCTTTTTTTTTGTTAGTATACTCCTTAAAATTAATCTTGAATCTATTGTCTACAGCCAACAATTCAACTCTGGGCACTTTTCCTACAAGCTGATCAATTATTTACCTCCCTAATTGTTAGATGTTTGTGTAGAAGTGACGACTATTGCCTATAGCAAACCCAAAGTATCAACGGCAATATGCCGCTTCCGACTATTTATATTTTTGCCTCCATCCACTCCTGTCTCAATATGAATGAAGGTGGTCTTTTTTACACTTTGACTATCCAAGGTTAGTAAACTTGGATAGTCAAGTCGTCCTTCCTCCTACGTGTATGAGCTTTAAGATTGTCCAAACATTGTTCCCAAAAGCCGTCCTGTTGCCATTTTCTGACATAATAATAGACAGTTTGCCAAGGTGGAAAACTTTTTTCCATGTTCCGCCATTGGCAGCCTGTTTGGTTGATCCAAACGATGGCGTCAAAAATCGTGCGTAAACAGTGTACTCTTTTGCGCTTTGAATCAATTATTTAAAATCAAAACATGTTTTAAAATAAATAGTACTAACTAAATAGGGTCTGCTGAGAAACCTTAATCTTCTTGACATTTAAATAGTTAGGAGTATTTTAGCATTTAGAAGTGCAAGGATAAATGAATAAAGGGTCAAAAAGGCGTGCATCATCACCTGCTTTTGTGAGCGAAAAGCAATTAGTAATAGTAGGATTCGAGAGTCCATTTTCTCAGAAATTAGATCCGGACAATCGTTGGGTAAGATTGAGTGCCCAGATTCCATGGGATGAACTTTGCAATATGTACCTCAAGATGGTGGGCATAAAAGAGACAGGAAGGCCTCCTATTAGTCCCAGAGTGGTGATTGGCTCCTTGATGATCAAACATATCTGCCATCTTGACGACCGTGAAACGGTCGATCAAATCAGGGAGAACATGTACATGCAGTACTTTCTAGGCTATCCAAGTTTCAGCAATGAAGCCCCGTTTGATGCCTCCCTTTTTGTGGAATTCCGCAAGCGAATGGGTATGGATCAGCTCAATGCGATGAACGATAAGATCCATGCCATGTATCTGTTACGACAGCAGAATATGGACGATGAATCCTCTAAAACAAACAAGCAAAAGGAGGATGATAATAATCAATCAGTTGATTCAGAAGTAATTGTCAGTCATAAGGGACGAGTGTTGATGGACGCCACGGCCTGTCCGCAGGATATTGCCTTTCCCACCGACCTAAACCTTCTATCCGAGGCCAGAGAGAAGTCGGAAGAATTAATCGACTTGCTTTACCAAGAGGCCTTGCACTAAAACAAGCCACGAACGTATCGCAGGCAAGCCCGTAAAGAATATCTGAGAATCGCCCAAAAGAGGAAAAAGGGACAAATGGAAATCCGAAAAGGCATCCGAAAACAGCTTTCTTATCTCAAAGGCAACCCAAACCATATCGACCTTTTACTAGACAAATACACTGTTTTTCCTCTGAAAGCAAAACAACACCGATATCTATGGGTGATCCACACCCTTTATCAGCAACAGAAACAAATGTATGAGGCACATAATCATACAGTTAACGACAGAATTGTAAGCATCCATTAGCCACATGTACAGCCAATAGTACTAGGAGAAAGTACGACAAAGACTATTACTTGTATTTTCTTGACCAACTTTTGATTATAGGCATCAAGGGCATCGAGCCGAAATATTTTATTGTAATCGACTTTGTGTGTGGCAGAATAGCGTAACGTAAACAGCGGATTGAAATCCTGCATACCTTCCAAAGTCTTTTCGTCATCTACTGATTGGGGTTCGACTATGATAATGATGGGGTTGGTTTGCGAAATAATCTCGATCGGTTTGCGGGTACTAAACTGGTCGAGCTCCATGTAGATTCTTCGGCTGTCTTTTCCCTTGGCATTGAACGCTTGAGTGTTGATAATCATAACACTGATGCGGCTGTCGGACGCAAAGTTTTCAATGTCCTGTGGGCGGCTCGAATTGTAGATAAACGGACTTATCTTTTGACCATACAATTCTTGAAAGTGGCTTTGGGTGAGTTCGAACGAGCTAAACACGCCTTCTCTGATTTCGATACTGGGCACGATGATGATAAACTTGCTCCAGCCATATTGCCGATGCAGCTCGTACATGCTGCGGATGTAGGTATAGGTCTTGCCCGTGCCTGTTTCCATTTCTATCGTGAGGTGATAACCACGGCTGGTTTTGGCTGAGCGTTCGATTTTTCGCTTTCTAGCAACTGGTTGGCATTTTGCACCACACGCACATTGGCCAGCAACTGGTTTTCGGTGATTTGTATTTGTCGGTTTTGATACACTGTACTTACCGTTATTTCGTCTTCGATATCGATAAATTTGCCTTCGCTAATAGCGGCCAGTTTGGCTTTTCTGATCAGTTCTGCACTGCGTTCGAGCGTGAATCGGGCGGTTTCTTTGGGCTGACCAGCAAAACAATCGACCACCGCACGTACGGCCGATATCTGAAAACCTTGTTCTTTGTATTGTATTTGCATCGGTTTTGGTTCTTGCATTCGTTTACCTTGTCATTTGTCTGAACTATGATTAAACTGATTTTTTTGATTGCTTTGATTTTTTCAAATGTGAATCAAGAAAATCAGACTAATCAAAATAATCATGGTTCAGACCACCTTCATTTCGGTTTCTGGACTCAGTTGTTTCAGCAATTGCTGCACGTTTATTTTGGCCGAATCGTTGGTAAAGCCACTGTCTCTAAACATGATGCGCATGGGTTTGTAGGTGGCTATTGCTTTGGCGAAGGTCTCGTGTATGCCTTTGTCGAAACAAGCGTATAGCGAGTTTTGGGCAACACTGAATACTTGTTTACCCAAAATATCGAGCGGTTCTATTTTGAGCGAAAGCAGCAAACCCAGTCGAGCATTACTTGTGTGAGTAGGTCGAGCGGAGTGCGGCCTGGTTTTACGTTGTTGGCAAAAAGGTCGAGCGTTTCTTGGCTGAATTCTTGTGGACGGTAATACACGTCTTGCATGTTGCTATCGGCCAGGCGAAAGACTCGGAAGCCTGTGTCTAATTTGTCTGAATCCATGAGCCACTTCCATAACTAGGTCCTTGCTCAATGGCTTTTTTTAAAAGGGCGTCCTTGATCCTGTGCGATAATTCTTTCTCCGCAATGATTTCCTTGTAACTCTGGAGCTCGCGTTGCAGGCGATGAATTTCCCTGTCTTTTTCTTGAACACTGGAAATCTTCGAGGTAACAGATCCCGACAATTCTTCTACCCACCTATAAACGCTCGCACTCGACACATTGAACTCCTTGCATGTTTTGACTGTGCCTGACTCTTGGTAATACTTGACAATCTTGGCTTTTTCCTCTAAACTCCAACTCTTTCGATGCTTTCCCATGTGACAACAATTTATACGGTTTTATCATAAACTGTGTCTAACTATTTAGAAGGCTAGATTCAGAATACGCTCTTTCCCAAATATTATTCGCCACAAAATTCCCTTCCCCAAAAACCTCATCACACACTTTTCTCAGATTATGCACTTCATTGTCATCAATCGAGATGAAAATCACGCCATCTTCTGTGAGTAAATTCCTTGCCAATTTCAGGCGTGGGTACATCATACTTAGCCAGTCGGAATGGTAGCGGCCTGCGGTTTCGGGGTTTTGAAATAGGCGTTGGCTGTATTCGTCTTTCTGTTCACTTTCGAATAGTTCCTTTTCTTTATCGCCCGTAAAATTGTCTTTGTACACAAAATCCTTTCCAGTATTGTAAGGTACGTATTCCAAAATAGAGCGTGAATAGTGCAATATTTCGATCAAAAGGCTAGAAAAAATCGCCCACATTTTGGAAGTAGAAGTAATAGATTTTTTCAGAGAACCGACTACAAATAGCGTTTCAGGCAACGCCAACACGCAGCCAGTCACCAAAAACGATGTGCAAGCAATGGTAAAAATTATCCAAGAACTGACCTTGGAGATCAGTTCTTTGCGGACAAACCTGACTGCTTTTTGAAATCTGTCAGTACCAAAGGTCAGACCGAAAATTCCAAACCTGACCTTTTAGATCAAAACTTGAAGGTTTTTTAACTAACAAGATTAGTCTTGATCGAAACTACGTCATGTATTTCGTTTTCAAAGATTTCCAATGTTCTGTTTGGCGAAGCATCCGTCATAAATACTTGACCGAATGTTTTGGCAATCACCATGTTAGCCAGATTAGTCACACGGGCAGTATCCAAACGATCAAAAATATCGTCTAGCAGTAAAATAGGTTTTTTGTTTCGAATGATCGAGATAAATTCAAAATGCGCCAGCTTCAGTGCAAGTACAAACGTTTTTTGCTGTCCTTGGGAACCGTACTTTTTCAAAATGTTATTATTGAATAATAACTCATATTCATCTCCATGTATTCCCATTGTTGTGCGTTGGGCAGCCAAATCGTTGCGCTGGTTTTCGAGAAATTTGGTTTCAAAATCGGGTTCTTGCACTGCTGATCGATAAACGATTTCGGGTTTTTCGGCCAATTCGGCAAGGTTTTGGTACGCTTGGGAAACCAAAGGAAGAAATTGGCGAATCAAAGCATTTCGTTCTGTAGAAATGAATGTATTTAAAGGGAGAATTTGTTGATCATAGACCGAAAGTAAGGACAAATTTGACCTTCCCGATTCGGTCATTTGCTTCAATGCGGCATTGCGCTGTTTTAGCAAACGGTTGTACATCATTAGTTTATCCAAATATATTTGGTTGGATTGGGATAAGACTTGGTCGAAAAACTTGCGCCTCGTTTCACTACCATCTCGCACCAAATCGGTATCGTACGGACTCACCAACACGACTGGGAATCGGCCAATAAATGCCGAAAGTTTCTCTGGCGCTTTGCCTTCTACCAAAAATGATTTTCCATTTTCTTTCTGGCACATGCACTCGACCTTGATATCGTTTTCTGCTTCCTGAAAATGGCCTTCGATTCTGAAAAAATCTTGTTCGTGTTTGATCGCCAACGGATCTGACGACAGAAAAGCACTTTTGGTATTGCATAAATAATGAATCGCATCCAGCAAATTGGTTTTACCAGTTCCGTTTGGGCCCGTGATGAGATTCAAATGCTCCGAAAAAACATGCCCAGCCGAGGTGTAGTTTTTGAATTGAGAAAGCTGGAGAGAATGAAGATGCATGAATCTTGAAGATAAGGCAAATTTCGTGGTTTGTACGATGGCTTGCAAGTTGCAGAACATTGGATTATATTTTTGTAGAGGGTGTTTTGTCTTTTTATTTTAAATTGTAAATTGCTTTTCTGCATTATATAAATTGTAAATGCCTAATCGCAAGAGTTATTTGTTATTATAAATACTCATTTAAATAAAACGTTATGAAAATATTTACAATTTCACTTCTGTTATTCTTCACTTTTGCTGCCTATGGGCAAGAAACAATCGTGACGAATGGACGATCAACCATAGAAATAAAAATATCGCGACCACAAACGGGCACTTTGTATTATGTATTGTACAAAACAAAACCTACTACAGCTCCTTCTGGCCAAACAATAAAAGCGGATGCACTTGTGGCAACTTTGGCCTCTGCCGAGAAAAAAGGTCTGCTAAAAATTGCAAGTACAGAAACAAATAGCCTGTTAAAAAGGCATGTTTCTGGAATTACAGGAACAACAACTGACACGGACAAACTCTATTATCTTTACATGGTTTTCGAGGACGAAGTTTCTGGTTTTGAATCGGTTATTAGCAAAGACATTGTACTGAAACGCAAGCAAAACGCCCAAGCTTTTAAATGTACCAAGTACCCTCATTCAGATCCGAATCAAACGTATTATCCTTCATTTGACATCAACTGCTTGGTTTATTTTCCAGAATCTTATTTTCATGACGTTTCAAACAAAAAATATCCTTTGATTTTGTCGTTTCATGGCGATGGGGAAAAAGGCACAAATGAACTTGCGAAAGTGAGAGCCTCTTTTTTGCCAAGCAAATTAGAGGGCGCCAATTTTAATATCGAATTTGTGGTGGTGGCTCCGCAAACAAATGGATTCAAACCTGGCTGGCAGACGCCCATTTTCCTAAAAGAACTACTTGATACATTGGCGTTTAAAATGAAAATTGATACTTCAAAGATCTATATTGCGGGTTTTAGCGGTGGAGGCGGTGGGATGTGTATTTTTTCAAACTCGTATAGCCAGAAACTCACAGCCGTGACCACGGTGTCTGGCGTGAATTCTTTTCCATCATCGCTTAATTCTAATTATTGCGTGCTCAAAAACGTTCCGCTTGGGGCCTATCATTGCCTAGATGATAAAACAGTTTCGAGTAACAATGCCGTAAATCTAGTGGCTGGCGTAAACCAATGTGCTCCTTTAGTCAAACCTAAAACCACTTATTTCCCCACAGGAGGGCACATTTCCTTTGGTCAAGTATTTCAGACAGATTCCGTATTTCGATTTTTTCTTTCAAAATCAAAACAAAACCTATTAGGCACTCCTTTGGATCTGAATTTCAATTCGACTCACACCATGTCGGCCAAAAGTTCGGGTATTTCCGAAATAGCGATTGCAGGTTTTCCTAGTACGGCAGGTTTAGTATACAAATGGATCAAAACTGCGGGCGAAGACTTGACAATTGTAGACGATAATGCTCGGATTCTGAAATTGAAAGACGTAAAAGGAGGCGTTTATGGTTTCAGAGTCTTGATTACAGAAGCTAAAAACGTTGTGAGCTATAAAGACCTTACAATTACTTTGACCACCGTGACTAATTTAGATGACAATGCATTGGAAGATTATAGAACCAACAAAAACAGCTATCAGATATTTTCGGTAGATGGCAAACAGATTAGATCTGGCGACCTTGGCCCCGTCAATCTTGATAATATCGGAAAAGGACTTTTTATTATTCGCCAAGATGGACGCACGTCTAAAGTAATGGTCGATTAGTTCAGAAAATTCTGCGAAAGAAAGTGACACTGTTTTTACAGAGAGTGTTTTGCTAACTTTGGTTGTGGAGACAAAGACGACTATACGAATGAAGGCGAAGTACATCAATCCATTTACCGATTTTGGGTTCAAGAAAATATTTGGCGAAGAGGCAAGAAAACCTCTGCTGATTGATTTTTTGAACTCATTATTGCCTCTACAAGCACAGATTTTCGACTTGTCGTTCAAGAATACTGAACAATTAGGACAAAGAGAGTTGGACCGAAAAGCCATCTATGATATTTACTGTGAAAACAAAGCAGGTGAAAAATTCATCGTAAAATTGCAAAAAGCCAAGCAGAATTATTTCAAAGAACACGGGCTTTTAATCCAAGCAATCTGAAATTTATAACATTTATTTTGAACCTATTTTTAGCATGGTTTTTAGGCAAAAAGCAATTCTTTTATTCTCCTTTATTCTCGTTTCGCAGCAAACGGTACGGGCGCAAGAGGCCGATCTGGGCAATCTCAAATGGTGGATTGGATTTAAAAGTGGCATTACATTTTCACAAGTCAAAAAGCTGGAAAGCTATTCGGTTCTCACCCACACGAGTACCGAAAAGGACGATGCTGACGCAAAACGATATTCCAAAACAACTTCCAATCTTGGCCAAACCGTTGGACTGATGTTTGGTTATGCGTTCACACAGCAGGTTTTGGTTACTTTTCAGCCTTCGTATTCCAACTACAAATACAGCTACAACACGCAGCACGATTTTGCTAACCAAACAGGCGATGCCTATTCTATTTCGACCAAACAAAACCATCGCTTGGGTTATATTGAACTGCCAATCACGCTGTTGCTACGTGTACATACTGGAAGATTGGAACCTTACGTGAATTTTGGCTGGTATTATGGCATTTTTGCTGGTGGCAGAAAACGATTGAGATACACCGAAACGATCACCGAAGCAGGTGTCAGCAAAACAGAAGACGAAAAAACGGAACGCGTTGCGATGGGCGATTTTCTAATGAAATCTCAAATGGGACTTACTGGCGGACTCGGGCTTGGCTACATGATCCAATATTTCAGGATTGGACTCGAACTCACCTACAGACAGGGACAATACAATATCACAAAAGAGCAGAACCGGTATGCGGACAAAATGCTTGTTAATAAATTTTTCGAAGTGCCTGACGATCTGAAATTGAATCAGTTAGATCTGACCCTCAATATGTTTATGCCGGTCGATAACCTCATTCACTTACACAAAGGCCGTGCAGGAAGTGGCGGACGGGGTAGCAGCAAAAAATCATGGAACAGTACGAAAGATTAATTTGAATGAAAAATAATTCATTAATATTTTTTATGTTATCGGTGTCCCTTTTGTTTTACAATTGCAAAAAACACAAAGAAAATAAGGTAGATCCCGACATGGAATACTACCGATTTGTCAACACCGAAACGATCCAGAACGATTTGGTACCCTTGGACATGGTGCGTACCGAAGATCAAGGTTTTTTATTTCTAGGGTCCTCGCCAGAAGACGAAATGCTTTTTCACAGAACTTACCTACTAAAGTTGGACAAAGAAGGTAAATTTCTTTGGGACAAATACTTGGAAAAAGAGTTCCTAAACCCAGTTTCGGAATTGATGTTCAGAAATGGTGCGTATTATATTTTTTGTATGGACGAACTCACGGGTACGTATTTGGTAAAAATCAATCATGAGAATGGAGCGAGCGAATCGGTCAAGTATTTCGAAGATATTCGAATGCCATTGCATGGTTCTGCCACTCCTGATGGTGGCTTTTTGGTGTTGAGTGTAAATCTTGGTGACAAAATAACAGAGTTTAGGAAGTTGAACTCTGGTTTAAACTTGACTTGGAAAGAAAAATCAGAATTTCCATATGAAGACAATAGTGCATTGAATGATAAATTAAACAATCATATCAATCATAATTTAAAACCTTTACCTTTTTTTACAGGAACGGTTTCGGGATCTAATGCTTCCTATTATTTCAATGGTTTGTCGGGAACGGATTTTACAACTTTATTTGTAAATCAAGCAACAGGTAAAGCCGATGGAATAATGATTTTGGGAAACAAAACAAATGCAGCTGTTCGCTACCTATTGCCTTTGGACGGTTATCGTTTTACGATGTGTAGATACGATGCAACAGGAATCAACTATTTTACTCCAAGTATCCTAATCACAGAAGTAAAGGCAAGCACAGAAATGGGCGGACAAAAATTTGCCGACATGGAACCAGAATCCAGAGTTTTGTGCCGAAGACATACGATTGCTGGTTCGGATGTAATCATTTATGCGGCCAACAGCCGAAACAAAGGTGTTGGATTGTATGCCTTTGAAGCCAATTCGGGAGCGTATTTGGGAAGCAAAGTTTTGAGTTTGGAGTCACCTTGTGAAATGGGCGGCTTTGCGCCCACTGCCGATGGAGGCATCGCAGTGATAGCCAAAACGTACGTTACAAACCGATTTCCGCGGGTCTTGGTTTTTAAATTAAACGAAGAAGAAACGAAACGTTTGGTGGGGAAATGATATGTTACTGATGCTTTCGCTCAAGGCAGCATACTTCAGCATGGCGATAAAGTAAGTTTTCAAATGACATCGAGTGCCGACTGTCCCGTACCATCGAGCTCAAACTTTGGCAACCAATGGATGAGAAACGGGATAGAAATTCCGCAGGCTACCGCCCAACAATACGAAGTACAAGCCACTGGAACGTATACCGTCAGAACTTCGCCAAGTCCTTATGTTTCGGAAGTATTGGATCCTGTACAAATGCTCGTCACTGGAGTAGTCTCAGATCTGGTTGAAAGCGAAAAAGCAAGCCTCTGTCCAGTACAGTGTGCCGACTTGCTTCGTTACAAAACGGATTATTCGTTACAAACCTTTTTTCTAAAAGACCTCGCAGGTTGTATCATTTGGCAAGAACAAGCTACATCGGATAGTGTTTAGCAAGCAGTAATACTTTATGCTAATCTTCTACTCTAAGAGTAAAGCCTATGATTTCTTATTTAAGCCGATAGTGCTTGTTTGGTCAACCCTCGAAAAGTAGCGAAAATGTATTTGCAGCTTTATAATAATATGTGGGTTAGTTCATAGTTAATAGTATTAACTATGAACTATTAAAACAACTTTTAAAACAATTTTCCAAACAAACCGCCTACCATTCCTCCAATTCCTCCACCGCCAAATGCCGCAATGATTCCTTGTAGGTCGAAACTGCTATCTTTTGGGTCGTTTATTTTAGAAGTCAGTTGCGAAATAACCATGGGTACTATTTTGCCAGCTATTGCACTTGCCTGAGCAGGATCTACGCCAAATTTACTAGCAAAATTTCCAGCAAGCGAAGTCACAATATTGCTCACGATAGGGTTTGAAGCAACATTTCCGCCTTCATTGTTTAGCAAACCCATCAGGCCACCAATATTTCCCGAGCTGTATTGGCCTTTCAAGCCATCTATAATTGTGCTTGCGGTTTCGCCAACGGCTGCTTCCTTGAATTGGTTTGAGATGGCTGGGTTATTCACAATCGACTCGCCTGCATTTTCTTTTACTAGGTCCAATAATTTGTCTAACATCGGTTTTTGAGTTTTTTGAATGAAGTCTAAAGATACTATTTTCAGTGTTTAATAAAATCCTGTTTGCCCCTAAAAAGGCAAGAGCCCTGATTTAGCTAAAATCAGAGCTCTTGCCTTTTATAATTGATCGGAAATTAAGCGAGTACTTTTTCCAAAGACTTAAGTACAGTATCGCCAATGTTGGCAGGAGAATCTACTACGAACAAGCCACATTCGCCCATTACTTTCATTTTGGCAGCAGCAGTATCGTCTGCGCCTCCAATGATCGCACCAGCATGACCCATTCTACGGCCAGCAGGAGCCGTTTGTCCAGCGATGAAACCAATTACTGGTTTTTTGTTTCCATTTTCTTTGATCCAACGAGCTGCATCCGTTTCGTATGTTCCACCGATTTCGCCAATCATCACAATAGCGTCTGTTTCAGGATCGTTCATCAATAATTCTACTGCTTCCTTAGTAGAGGTTCCGATGATAGGGTCGCCACCGATGCCGATTGCTGTCGAAACGCCCAAGCCTGCTTTTACGATTTGATCAGCCGCTTCGTACGTTAATGTGCCTGATTTAGAAACAATTCCGATACGTCCTTTTTTGAACACGAAACCTGGCATGATCCCTACTTTCGCTTCTTCTGGAGTGATTACACCTGGGCAGTTTGGCCCAATAAGCGTAACACCTGTTTTGGCACGCACATATTTTTTGGCGTAAATCATATCTTTCACAGGAATGCCTTCTGTGATACAAATGATGACCTTGATTCCTGCATCAGCCGCTTCCATAATTGCATCAGCTGCAAATGCTGCCGGTACGAAAATGATGGAAACATCAGCTCCTGCTTTTGTTACAGCATCAGCAACTGTATTGAAAACTGGACGATCCAAATGTACCGAACCTCCTTTGCCCGGAGTAACACCACCTACTACATTGGTGCCATATTCGATCATTTGGCTAGCATGAAAACTACCTTCCGTACCGGTAAAACCTTGTACGATAACTTTGGAATTTTTATTTACTAAAACGCTCATTGCGATGGGATTTTTCTTGAACACAAAAATAGGGGAATAATCTACGTTGACAAATTTTGAAGCAAGTAAGAAGCCCTAAATCAAGTAATTGCCAGATTGACAACGTTATATGTCGAATAAAAATAGAATTCAAACAATTGAATTTATTATATTAATAATTATTCATATAATATGTTGCCTTTTCTACAATATCAAACTAGCAAATACCGATAAAATCTGAGAGGCTGTTATCTTTGAAAAAAATAGTCGCCTAATCAAAAGAATCATGTCAAGTATTCTACTGCTAAACGCAAAAGTGGTCAACGAAAATTGCATTCAGGAACTGGATGTCTTTATTAATAACGGACGAATCGAAAAAATCGGGAAAGATCTTTCGAGTATTTCGGCCGCCAAAATCATTGACGCGACTGGACAATATCTGTTGCCAGGGGCAATTGACGATCAGGTGCATTTTCGCGAACCTGGCTTGACCCATAAAGCCAACATTTTTACCGAATCGCGCGCGGCAGTTGCAGGAGGTGTCACTTCTTTTATGGAAATGCCCAATACAAGCCCGCAAGCGACTACTCAAGAATTACTTGAAGATAAATACCAGATTGCTTCGCAAGCGTCTTTGGCCAATTATTCCTTTTTTATGGGCACCACCAACCATAATTATGAAGAATTGATGAAGACCAATCCGGCTGATGTATGCGGAATTAAGATTTTTATGGGTTCATCTACTGGCGACATGTTAGTAGATGATGCGTCAACTTTAGAAAAGATTTTCGCCAACGCTCCTTGCTTGATCGCCACGCATTGCGAAGACGACAAATTGATCAAAAACACGCAAGAAATGTTCGTAAAAAATCTCGGAGAAGATTTGTCGGCTGAAAATCACCCACTTATCAGAACGGCACAGGCTTGCTACAATTCTTCGTCATTGGCCGTGGAACTGGCCAAAAAGCACGATACCCGCCTTCATATTCTGCATATCAGCACGGCCAAAGAATTAGAATTGTTCGATAATTCGATTCCATTGGAACAAAAGAAAATCACGGCCGAAGCCTGCATTCATCACCTTTGGTTTTCGGACGAGGACTATGCCACAAAAGGAAATTGGATTAAATGGAATCCTGCGGTAAAAACGGCAGATGATCGTGCGGCTATTTTTCAAGCACTTCTGGATGACAAAATAGACGTAATCGCGACTGACCATGCGCCTCACACAATCGAGGAAAAAAATCAAAGTTATTTAAAAGCCCCTTCGGGTGGTCCATTGGTACAGCATTCCATTGTTGCGATGTTAGATTTTTATCACCAAGGAAAAATATCTCTCGAAAAAATCGTTCAAAAAATGAGCCATAATGTGGCTACTTTGTTCCGCATTAAAGACCGTGGTTTTATCCGCGAAGGTTATTGGGCGGACTTGGTTTTGGTGGATTTAAATTCGCATTGGACGGTTTCAAAAGAAAACATTCTTTATAAATGCGGCTGGTCTCCATTCGAAGGCCATACTTTCAATAGCAAAGTGACGCACACAATTGTGTCTGGAAATTTGGTGTTTGAAAAAGGGCAATTGTTAGAAGAAACGAAGGGTCAAAGGCTCTTGTTTTATTCGAAATAAATATGGTTCTGAAAATCCGCCTCAATGCAATTCAAAAAACTCAATATTCTCTATCCGAAAAAACGAGCCATTGTCACGGGTGCAGGAAGCGGATTAGGTTTTGAACTTACCAAATTGCTTGCAGCAAACGATTGGCAAATTCTAGCGATTGATCTGAATGTTGAAAAATTGCGCAGCTTGAATTTGCCAAAAGTAGAAATCTCAGAATTCGATATCACCCAAAAAGCAAGGTTTAAAAGTAGTTTGTTGGAATTTTGTTCGCATCAAGACGGTGTGGACGTTTTGTTCAACAATGCTGGTGTAGGCGAAGGGACTTTGTTTCAGGATTATGCATTAGAAAATTGGGACTGGATCATCGAAATCAATTTAAAATCGGTCATTTTGGCTACGCATACGGTGCTTCCTTTTTTGCTGAAAGTCAATTCGGGCAGTATTGTGAACATGGCAAGCATGGCTGGAATTGCCAATTTGCCTAAAATGAGTCCATATAATGTAACCAAAGCAGGGATAATTTCTTTGAGCGAAACATTGGCGCACGAACTTTCCAAAACCAATGTTCGTGTAAAATGCGTGATGCCTACATTCTTTCGATCCAGTGTTTTGCAACACAGCAAAGGCGACAAAGAGACATTGCAAGCTGCTCGAAAAGTGGTTTCTTCTTCTAAATTAAACAGCCAAGAAGCGGCTATTATTATATTAAGCAATTTGCATTCAAAAAACGAAACGCTTCGATTTCCTCTTTCGGCAGCAGGTTTCTTTTATTCGAGAAGATTAATTCCTTCGCTTTACAAGTACCTGATTAGGAGATTTTTAGTAAAATTGTAAATGGCATAGCATGACCGACCAAACTTCAAAAATCCGAATAAAATTCAGATGTGACCAAGACATAGATAATATGACAATTGACACAGATGGAAAGCCTTTTTGTGAAATGTGCCAGAAGAGTTTGGTTGATTTTAGGCTGAAATCATTGAAAGAAGTTGTGAATTATACAAAAGAGAAAAAAGAAGTTTGTGGAATTCTGAAAGCCGAACATGTAGTAGAAGATAATGTAGTAGATATTATCACGCTATCAGGGATAAAAAGAATGATGTTAGTTTTTACCACATTATTTATAACTGAGATTGCTTACGCTCAAAATTTAGAAACATCAAATCTAAAAACGGAGACTATAATACAAGAAAATGAAGAAGTCGATACTGAAAACGAGGAAGTTGAATGTATAAAAGAAATAAGAACAGAATCAACTAAAATCAAAAAGTACAAAAGCAAATCCTATAAAATATATGGCTTTTTTGTGAGTAGGAGATTTCCATTCATAAGATTTAGGAAAAAAATATACCAAGATACAGGATTGAGGCACGGAAGTTTAATGTGGTAAAAAATTACTCTTATAAATTATAAAATCTTTTTCCGTAATTCGTCTAACCAATTCCCAAAAATGATTGAAAAACCCAAACCTATCTTTCATAAACGCATCTTCTGGGATGTAGATTTCGAAAAGCTCGACTACGATGCCAAGGATTCTTTTGTGATCGAGCGCGTGTTCGAACGTGGCGATGTGCAAGATATTCGCAATTGCAGAAGGTATTATGGGGATGAGAAAGTGAGGTCTGTTTTGTTGAACGCCAAATATTTGCCCGAACGAAGAATTTATTTAGCTAGTGCAGTTATAGACCGACCGATAACCGATTTTAGATGTTACACCTTGAGACAGTTGAACCCAACACTTTTTCCTTACTGAATCGGTTGATGCAAATGCCTATACTAAAGAATTTCTCTTTGGTTGGAGGCACTGCGCTCTCTTTATATTATGGACATCGAATTTCAGTAGATTTAGACCTTTTTTCGCACGAAAAATTCGATAAGGCCGAGACAATCACCGCTTTAATGGATGAATTTGGCGAAGACTTCGCCTACGATTCTGATCAATTATCATTCGGGATTTTTTGTTTTATTCAGAACGTAAAAGTAGACATTGTTCGTTATCCTCATTTACCACTATTTGAGCCAAAAGAAGTAGGAGGATTACGCATGTATATGCCCGAAGACATCGCTGCTATGAAAATAAATGCGATACTAGGAAGGGGCAAGAAAAAAGATTTTTGGGATATAAGTGAATTATTGAAACATTTCTCGGTTGCAAATATCATGCAATTACATAAACAAAAATTCCCCAATCAAATGCTATTGATTTCTATTCCACATACACTTACTTATTTTGTCGAGGCAGATGAAAGTGAAGATCCCATTAGTCTAAAAGGACAAACGTGGGAAGATATTCAAAAACATATCCAGAAGGCTGTTCGAGAATATTTAAGCTGATGTCTCTCCTTCCGTTTTTCAAACCCAACTGTATCGAAGCAGGTTTAGACGAGGCTGGTCGTGGCTGCTTGGCTGGACCAGTAGTGGCTGCTGCGGTGATTTTGCCATCCGATTATTCGAATGATTTGCTGAACGACTCCAAGAAACTTTCGCACAAACAAAGAGAACAACTACGAATTGTGATTGAAAAAGAGGCACTTGCCTGGGAAGTTTGTTTTGTGGATAATGAAGAAATCGATCAGGTCAATATTCTAAATGCTTCTTTTCTGGCCATGAACAGGGCTTTAGCAAAACTTCCAATCACGCCTCAACATTTGATTATAGATGGGAATCGTTTTCGCCCACAACCTTATACCATTACGCCATTTGCGTGTATTGTAAAAGGAGATGGAAAATATTTGAGCATTGCGGCTGCCAGTATCTTGGCCAAAACGCATCGAGACGAATACATGGATAAGCTACATTTGGAATATCCAAATTACGATTGGGCAGGTAACAAGGGCTATCCGACACCCAAACACCGCGATGGAATTCGAGAATTTGGCATCACGCCTTATCACCGAAAGAGTTTTACGCTATTGAATGACCAATTGGAATTGTTTTAACTAACTATTCATTGATTGTTTTTTACTAATAGTCTCTCGTAAAAAGTGTGATTAAATCAAAATGGGGAAGTTTATGATTTCCCAAGAAACCATCAGTCTTTTAAATGAATAATTTATCATTCGAATTGTAGGGTCTAATCAATTCTACCTTGGAGGTCATTTTTCGGAATTGCCAATCAGAATTGCAGAGTGAGTTAAATTCTTTGTTATTTTGCGACATGACACCAGCGTTTGTGAGAAAACTAAACGTCATGAAAAATGGCAAATAAAATCTAATTTTTATCACCTATTTTAAAAAAAAATAACAACAAATTGTATTTTACCAAGCCGTCTCCTTTTTAACTACTTTTATAGCGCACGACAGTGAATTAAAACAATAAATTATGAAATACGTAGGTGAATTCAATTGTAAACTATCGATAAATCTCTATTTCAATCGAATGAAACTACACATTCCTTTTGCGTGCCTATTTTTAATAAACAGTCTTTTGGTGGTAGCCCAAGACGACAAAAAAGAGTGGGCCAAAAAGCTCAAAGAGACTGACCCAATGGTTTTCAAAGCGCTTTTTAGCGAGAGAGACAGTTTAAAAACGGTCTTAGAAAGCACCAACCAATTGATCACAACAAAAGATCAAACTATTTCGGCCAAAGAAGAAAAGATCACAGAACTTTCGAAACAGTTAGATGAACTGAAGGCCAATTCGGTAAAAATGCCCGTAGAAACAGACGAGAAAGATATTTCCTCGAACGGATACGATCGTCAAAATACAAATTCAGATGCCGTAGTTTTCAAGGTTCAAATCGGGGCCTTTAGAAACAAAGATCTTACTAAATATTTCGAAAATAATAAAAACTTTAGTGGTGATGTAGATCCCGATGGAACTAAAAAATACACACTAGGTTATTTTAGTGATTATTGGGAATCGGATCGTTTCAAAAAATATCTAAGAGAAATGGGTGTAAAAGATGCTTGGATTGTCCCATACAAAGGCGGAAAGAGACTTAATATAAAAGATGTACTCGAAGGGATTATTGAATAATATACCTTGTAAAGTGTTTCATTTTTAGCTCTATTTCATTAGAAACTCCCTTTTTATTCATTTCTTGTTCAAAAATAAAAGCAAGACTTACGTTTTTACATACAGTTTTGCTTAATTTACCCTTCTGAAACAACCTAAACTGATGAGTAATCCACAAATCAAAAAGATAGCCGTGTTCACTAGCGGTGGCGATGCACCAGGAATGAATGCCGCAATACGTGCGGTAGTTCGCGGAGCTCTCTATTATAAACTCGATGTATTTGGCATTTTAAGAGGATACGAAGGCATGATGGCTGGCCAAATAATTCCGATGAACGGATTGTCGGTCAGTAATATTATACAACGCGGAGGGACCATATTGAAATCTGCCAGAAGTGCTGAGTTTCGCACCAAAGAAGGCCGTAAGATTGCTTATGATCAGATTCAAGCTTTAGGTATTGACGCCATCGTGCCAATTGGTGGGAATGGCACATTTACTGGAGCCAAATATTTCTACGAAGAATTTGGAGTACCTAGTGTAGGAGTGCCAGGTACAATCGACAACGACCTTTACGGAACTGACTTTACAATTGGATACGACACTGCAGTAAATACCGCTTTGGATTCGATTGATAAAATCAGAGACACTGCAGATGCTCACGAGCGTGTTTTCTTTATTGAAGTAATGGGACGTGATACTGGTTTTATTGCGGTACGTTGCGCCATTGGTGGAGGTGCCGAAATGGCTTTGATGCCTGAAACCAAAACTTCGATCAAAGACATCGTTAAAAAACTAAAGGCAACTGCTTTGCATACAAAATCTTCGCACGTAATCATCGTAGCGGAAGGAGATGAAGAAGGAAATGCCTTGGAAATTGCGACAAAAGTCAAAAGATATATACCTGAACTAGATATTAAAGTAACTAATCTTGGTCACGTACAACGTGGAGGTTCGCCAACTGCATCGGATCGTGTACTGGCAAGCCGTCTTGGATTGGCAGCTGTAGAAGGTCTCTTGGCTGGCAAAACAGGCGTAATGGCTGGAATTGTAAATAGAAGTTTGGTCTACACTCCTTTCGAAGACACCATTAGCAAGAAAAAACCTGTCAACAAGGATTTGATTAGAATGATCGATATTCTTAGCGGAAGAGGACTATAATTAGTTAATAGTTTGTAGTTAATAGTTTTTAGTCAAAAGGGAGCTTGGGATTTAATCTCAAACTCCCTTTTTTATTTTCTATTGTTGAAGTGCTGAAATGGTTTGGTGCATTTTTTTTACTTTTGCACCTTCTTTTCAAAAACTAGAAAACCATGTCGTCCAAAAAAATCGAATCGGCCTTAATATCAGTCTATTACAAAGACGGATTAGATCGAATAGTGAAACAATTGAACAGTCAAGGAGTGAAAATTTACTCCACTGGCGGAACTCAAAAATTCATTGAAGACTTAGGAATCGCGGTTACTTCGGTGGACGATGTGACTGGTTTTCCCGAAATATTAGGCGGCCGTGTAAAAACACTTCAACCTCAGATTTTTGGCGGTATTTTATTTCGCAGAGACAACACAAGCGACCAAGCGCAAGTTGTTCAACATAATATTCCACCTATCGACTTGGTTATTGTCGATTTGTATCCTTTTGAAGAAACAGTGGCAAGCGGTGCTACCGAACAAGAGATAATTGAAAAAATAGACATTGGCGGAATTTCCTTGATTCGTGCCGGAGCTAAAAATTTCAAAGATGTATTGATCGTTTCGTCTCGTGAACAATATGACGAATTGGCCTCTCTATTGGAAGAAAAGAAAGGTGTGACCGAATTGAGCGATCGTAAATATTTTGCAGCTAAAGCGTTTGACATGTCGAGCAATTACGACACTGCCATTTTCAATTATTTCAATCAAGATTTCGATTTTTCAGTTCTTAAAAATAGCCTTCGTAATTCGCAAGCATTGCGTTATGGCGAAAATCCACATCAAAAAGGCTGGTTCTATGGCGATTTGGAAACCATTTTCGAAAAACTAAACGGCAAAGAGCTTTCATACAACAACTTACTTGATGTAGAAGCGGCTGTAGCTTTGATGGACGAATTCAGCGAAACTACTTTCGTAATCATCAAACACAACAATGCTTGTGGATTGGCTTCAGGTTCGAATGTCAAGGAAGCGTATTTGAGGGCTTTGGCTTGTGACCCTGTTTCGGCTTTTGGCGGAGTCCTTATTACCAATGCAAAAATTGATTTAGCAGTTGCAGAAGAATTGCACAAACTATTCTTCGAGATATTGATCGCGCCAGAATACGATGCCGATGCTTTGGCACTGTTGAATACTAAGAAAAATCGTATCACACTGAAACGCAAGCCAGTAGCATTGCCCGATCGTCAGTTCAAAACCTTGTTGAATGGAGTTTTGGTACAAGATCGTGACCAAAAAATGGTAAGTCCCGAAGAATTGAAAACGGTAACGAAACTTGCACCTACGGCTTCTCAAATCAAAGATTTGATCTATGCCAACAAAATTGTAAAGCATACCAAATCAAATACTATCGTGTTTGCCAAAGACGGACAACTAATCGCGAGTGGTGTAGGACAAACTTCGCGCGTGGATGCACTGAAACAAGCAATTGACAAGGCTAAAAGTTTTGGATTCACTGTAGAAGGAGCTGCAATGGCTTCCGATGCATTTTTCCCATTTCCAGATTGTGTAGAAATCGCTCATAAAGAAGGCGTTGTGGCAGTTATTCAGCCTGGTGGCTCGATCAAAGACCAAGAATCAGTCGATTATTGCGATTCAAACGGAATGACTATGGTATTAACTGGTTTCCGACATTTTAAACACTAGATTTTTCATTATTCATGCAACAAAAAAAGG
This sequence comes from Cytophagales bacterium, assembly GCA_043769845.1. GTDB lineage: Bacteria > Bacteroidota > Bacteroidia > Cytophagales > UBA9547 > UBA9547. The sequence continues at coordinate 3,390 of JAYVIX010000312.1, read as the reverse complement.
CTTCGAAGTGATCGAAGCCTTTTTTTTGCATAGGCTCAACGAAATATTTAAATGGTATTGAAATTTATAATTTTATATTGGTTATATTGGACATGGTCAATTTATTAATATGCTACAAAATCAACAATTCCGGAGTAATGGACATTTATTAGGCTATTTTGGAGACGATGCTTCGTAATGGACATTTATTAGGCTGTTTATTTTTCACATTTTGTTGGGCTTTTGAATTTATGTTGAAATTTGCATTATCAACTGAAACGGAGGCGAGCTCTGCTGGAGAGCATCTCGATTAGGGTTAGGTTTGATGTTCGACAAAATGTCAATCAAGGGAAGCCTAATTAGTTTCCCTTGATATTTTAGAGAACCTTATGCCTTCAAAAACTCATCAATAAACTTCCTCTTTCGTTTTTCGGACAACCCATTATGGTTGCGCAATTTGTTCTTCAAGTCCGAGAAATGTCCGTCTATGGCATTGGTGGTGTTGGGTATATTTAGTTCATGAAAATCGTACCAAGTAAATAGCCAAGGTAAATTATTCTTCACGCTATTATATGCGCTCCGTAGTTTCTTATGGGTGTAGGCTGTTTTGTTTGTTGTTGGGTTCAGCGTTCTTTCGTTCAGGTATTCTTTCCATTTAGCCTGCCATGAACCCAAGGCACCAACAAACGACTCCTTGTCGGTAATTGTCATCAAATCAATTACTTCCATCAGTTCTTGAGAGGCTTTATGTTTTGGTTTCTTGGTCAGGTATCGCCTGACGATGGCTGATTGGTGGAATTGGCACATTTGTACAGGCGTGCCCTCGAAGGATTGAATCAATCCTTTCCTGCCATCGCAAACAATGCCCAAAATTATAAAACTTTTCGTTTTTAGCTCCTCAATTCCTTGCAAGTAGACGGCATTCGTCTCATATTTTACATAATACTTCAAGAGATTTTCTTTGGAAATGCTGTCTTTGAAAAGCATCAAACCAAATGTCCTGCCCCAATAAGTGGTGTCCATTAAGACGATGATGGGTCGTGGATGCTTTTTAACCAAAATAATGTGACGATCTATTCGTCTCTGGATGGTCTTGACAGAGCAGCCATATTTGACCGATAATTGTAAATATGTTTGCTTGCCCATCACATATTCTTCCCACAAAACACCATTGTCAATCCGTTCGCCTCCCAGGAATTGTTTGCCACAATGAGCGCATTTATACAGCTGAACTCCTTTTACAAGCCCATTTTTCTTGGCAAATCCCTTGCCACAGTAAAAGCATTTTTTTATTCAAAGTCTTTGATTTAACCCAAAGCTAACAATATCAGTACGTTATAGCATTTTTAGCCTAATAAATGTCCATTAGGCCAATATTGTCTATTGATCGCAAATAGGATGAAAATGGTTTTAACTGGATTCAGACATTTCAAGCACTAGCATTAGTTGTTTAGCCATCAAAAACGGCTTCGAAATAATCGAAGCCGTTTTTTTACATGCAATAGTTCATTTGGTGCGATAGTGCCTATTCCTACACTAATCTCAGTACATTTAGTTTGGTGGAGGTCGTTGGTACGGTTGCGCCAATTGCTACATTGCTGCTTGTAATAGTGGTTCCGAATTGGGTACATAAAAAGTAAACCGTGTAAAAGCGTTCAGTTCACTTTCTACATGAATAGTTCCTCCCAATTTTTCCAAGGCTTTTTTGACCAAGTACAAACCCAAACCGTGGCCAGTGGCCTTGATATGGCCGCGGTAAAACATGTCAAAAATTCGATCAATGGCATTTTGTGGAATCCCATCACCATTGTCTTCGATCAGAAATTCTACACCTTTTAACGTAGGATGTGCTGATAAACGAATCCTAGGGCTTCTTTTTACAGAACGATAGCGTTTGCAATTATCTACCATGCATTCCAAAATAAGATTCAAAATATATTCATCAGAAGTCAGATTCAGATTATTAGGTGTTTGAACCGCAATTTCGATTTTTTCTAAGGTACTAATTTTAACAAACTGTTCGAGCAAATTGGGCACATGCAATTGCTGAACCTTAGGTAAACGTTGGTTGAGAATATTTACACGATTTAGTTTTTCGATCAACGCTTCCATTTCCTGAACCGTTTGTAGGAAATAGCCACTAAATTCCGCCAGTTTTGCCTGATCATGTTCTTGCTGAAAAAGACTAATTAAACCACGCATTCGAGCAATTGGACCTTTGATGTCGTGATACGAGCTGTACAAAAACTTGTCCAAATCGCCCAAAGCCTTTGATAATTGGGAGTTGGTATTTTCGAGTGTTTGGGTACGTGCCGAAACCAATTCTTCCAAATGCTGATTGATTGCTTTCAATTCGTCATTGGCCGAATTCAATCCTTCTCGCGCGGCAAGTAATTCTGTATTCCATGCATCCGCCTCTTGTTTACTGATTTTCAGTTTGGCGTTCGATTCCTCCAAAGCCACCTTCAGCTTATATTCTCGCTTGTGCGATTCGTACCTGAAATGCACGATAATCGGATGCAAAATCATGATTGTGAGCAAGACGGCTCCTCCCTCAAGCATCGCATCATTCAGATCGAAATACTGAAAATGCAACACCAAGCCGAAATAAAGTACCAGAGAAGACACTACAACAAAAAAGGAATAATACCAATGCCACAGTATAAAAAGAGAAGCGGCTAAGAATACAGTACAATAGGCAATGTTATGCTGGTACAAAAACATCTCGCCTCCTATCACGCAAGCCCAGCAGCAAAACCATGATACTGATAAAAATGCAAATAGACTAAGATAAATGTCCCGAAATTTATAGATACGCTGCAAAACGAGCCAAATCCCAATAGTCAAGGAAATCGCCCAACGTACCAAGGTCAATGTCCAATAATGTTCGGCAGGAATGGTATACAGATCGAACCACGCAAAAGCGGGAAAAATAAGCACCGCCATCAGGCACATCAACTCATGCACTCTGCGCGCTTGCTTGGACAATGGGTTACGCCAATTCTCCAACTTTTCCTTTTTATTTTGGGGCTTTAGAAATAACAAAAAGTAACTAGTTAAAATGTAAATATTATTACGGCCTTTATTAAGCTAGGGTTAAGTATAAATGCGCAAAATCAAAAATATCTAATTGATTTGTATGGTGAATCAAGCTACATAATGCAACGATGTTGTTATTTTTAATAGCAGCGAAATTAACTTCGTTTGGACTTAGGTACCATATCTTTTCCTTGGTCGGTCATTTAATCATTCATATTTCATAGTTTTCGTTTCAAAATAGATAATTTGAGAGATCCGTTTTGTTGAGAGAAGTATCAAGTGCACGGTTTTCTGAAGGAATTGGTTAAAACCCGTGCACTTGACTTTCATATTTTGAAAATAAATATTTCAAAATCAGAGTCTTAATTGTTT
>JAYVIX010000311.1:0-2708 GCA_043769845.1 Cytophagales bacterium | reverse complement strand
GTTGCTTTTTGGTCTTAATCTGCTAGCTTCGATTGGATTGGGACTGGGCTTGATGCCCACCACGTTTTATTCTCTTCTAGGCGGTTATTTGTTTGGTTGGGATTGTTTTCCTTTTTTGGTTTTGTCTTATTTAGTAGCCAGTTCGTTTGGGTATTGGTTATGTAGTTTGTTTGATAAAGGTGGTTTGGTACGAGTACTTAGCACCAAATATCCGATAGAGTCAGTGCTTCAAAAACTTTCACAATCGGGTGTTCTTTTGGCTGCACTTTGTCGTATGTCGCCTACTTTGCCTTTCGCGATTTTGAACGCTATTTTTGCAATGGTTCGGTTTCCTTTTGCAAAATACATGGTTGGAAGTGTGCTTGGGATGATACCCCGAACGCTTTTTGCGGTGTATATTGGCTCCATGTTTACCCATGTGCATCATATTTCAGATTTAAAATCTGAGGCATCGACATGGTTTGCAATTGGTCTTGCAATTTTTAGTTTCGTTGGAATTGGATGGATTGTTAAAAATAAAATTTCTGATTCTAGGTAATATAAAATAGTATTCATATATTTATGAAACAACAAATACTTGATTTACTCCATTTCAGGCATGCGTGCAAAGAATTCGATCCGAATCGTAAAATAGGAGAGGATGAATTTGATACCATTTTGCAAGCTGGACGACTTTCGGCAAGTTCGTTTGGGATTGAACCTTGGAAATTTCTGGTGATTCAAAATCCTGAATTGCGTGAAAAATTGCGAGTGCAAACTTGGGGGGCACAAAAACAATTGCCTACTTGTAGCCATTATGTGATGATTCTTTCTCGCAAAAGTCATTTTATGAAATTCGATTCTGAATATGTGGCTGAATATATGCGAATTGTTCAGAAATCGCCAGAAGAGGTGCTGACGAATCGGTTGAGGATTTACAAGAATTTTCAGGAAAGCGATTTCGATTTGGCCAATAATGATCGTGCGATGTTCGATTGGTCGTGCAAACAAACCTATATCGCTTTGGCTAATATGATGACTGTGGCCGCCATGCAAGGCATTGATTCGTGCCCAATAGAAGGTTTTAATATTTCGAAGATGGAAACGATCCTTCAAACTGATTTGGGAGTGGATACAAATCAGTTTGGGATCAGTGTGATGGTCGCTTTTGGATACAAAGTGAATCCTATCCGCCCCAAAACGAGATTAGATGAATCAGAAACGATTCAATGGTTTTGTTAGTCATCAGTAGAAAGTTATTATTCGTCAGTTGTTACTGATAACTGACGAATAATTTTTAAACTAGTTCCTCCAAGATTTTGATATATTTTTCGATTCCTTCTTCGATTTCGTTGAGGAAAATAAACTCATCGGCAGTATGCGAACGTCCCGATTCACCTGGCCCCATTTTTACGCTTGGTGCAGGAATCAAGGCTTGGTCGCTCGTGGTGGGCGAACCGTAAGTAGTTGCTCTAAATTTCTGAGCAGCTTTCACAAGTGGATGTTCAATGTCGATAAACGATGGCCTTAGTCTGAATGATCGCGGTTTTATCTCCGAGGTAATATTTTGCTTAATAGTCTCCATCACTTCTTCCATCGTGTAGGCATCTGTCAGGCGCACATCGACAGTGAACGTACAATTTTCTGGCACTACATTGTGCTGAGAACCAGCATTGATGATTGTGACCGACATTTTCATTGGCCCTAAATGCTGCGATACTTTCTCGAACTTAAATGTCCTGAACCACTCAATGTCTTTTAAGGCTTTATAGATTGCGTTTTCGCCTTCTTCGCGAGCGGCATGTCCGGCTTTGCCTTGAGCGACACAATCCAACACCATCAATCCTTTTTCGGCTACCGCAATATTCATCAAAGTGGGTTCACCTACAATGGCAAAATCAATTGGCCCAAGATTTGGATAGATGAGCTCTAAACCGTTCACGCCCGATACTTCTTCTTCGGCCGAAGCCGCCAAAACGAAATTGTATTTCAAATCTGGCCTATCATAGAAATGCAAAAAGGTGGCAATGAGTGAAACCAAACATCCTCCTGCATCATTGCTTCCCAAGCCATACAACTTTCCCTCTTTTACGATAGGTGAATACGGATCAAGCGTGTAACCAGGATTTGGTTTCACGGTATCATGGTGCGAGTTCAGAAGAATTGTTGGCTTGCTCTCATTATAAAACTTATTGTTTGCCCATACATTGTTTATGGTACGGAAAGCAGGTATATGTCTGTCGGTGAGGAAACTATGGATCAAATTGGCTGTTTTATCTTCCTGACGAGAAAAAGATTCGATGCTGATGAGGTTTTTCAACAGCTCGATAGCATCATGTTGGAGGGTTTTAATATTTATCATTATATAAATCTTGTCACAATTTAAGCGAATTAAACTTACTAGCTCTTGCGAATAAACAACATTATCTGTGCAATTTATAAATCATATCGGCCACCAAGCCTGTCCAGCCAGTTTGATGTGGCGCACCTAAGCCAGCTCCATTGTCGCCATGGAAATATTCGTGAAAAAGAATATTTTCGCTAAACTCAGGATCGTTCTGAATTCTAGGATAATTGTTGTATACAGGTCTTAAACCATTTTCATCCTTCTGGAAAATCTTAATCAAACGTCTTTCTAATTCAAATGCCACCTCGATGATCGTCAAAAAATTACCCGAATTGCTCGGATATTCCACCTTGAATTCATCGCCATAATAATGGTAGAACTT
>JAYVIX010000310.1:0-7075 GCA_043769845.1 Cytophagales bacterium | reverse complement strand
TTCGTGTTCCGCCTGGGGTAGGGTAGTAGCCCGAAAAGTACCAATCGCCAATATGATTTGGACACGCTTGGCGCAAATCTGCGATACTTTGGTACACCACATCTACTTTGGCTTTTAGGTCTTTTGGAGTGATTATTTGAGCGATCTTGCTCGCTATTTGTTCGTCTGTGTAGATGTTGTACAATTCTTGTAAGTAATTGTTAATGAAGATGTCATCCTCATTGTGCTCTAGCGCATACTTGCATTTTTCGTACGTTTCGCCTAGTCGATGTTCCAAATTGTCTTCTTTTATCAAAGCCATCAAAGCCCTGAAAGAAACAAATTCGCCAATTTTCGACATGTCTATTCCGTAGCAATCAGGATAGCGTATTTGGGGCGAAGAAGAAACGATTACGATCTTTTTGGGGCCATGTTTGTCTAATATTTTCAGGATGCTTTTTTCAAGCGTTGTTCCGCGCACGATCGAGTCATCAATCACGACTACATTGTCAATTCCTTGGCGCACCGTTCCGAAAGTGCTGTCGTAAGAACTCGAAACCATGTCGTTTCGCAAGCTATCGTCTGTGATAAACGTTCTTAGTTTGGCGTCTTTGATAATCAGTTTTTCGACACGTGGATAAAGTCGCATTACTTTGTCGATATCCTCTTTTGTCGAATTTTTATCAGCAATCACTTTCAGTCGAAGCTCTGTGATATAATCGTTCAGTCCTTCAATAAAACCGATAAAAGAGGTTTCGGCCGTGTTTGGGATATAAGAAAAGACCGTATTTTCGATGTCGTAATTGACCGATTTGAGAACTTTATCGGTCAGTAGTTTACCCAACATTTTCCTTTCCTTGTAAATGGTAGGATCTGAGCCTCTCGAAAAATAGATTCTTTCGAAGCTACATGATGTTTTTGGAATTGAATAATCATGCAAAGGATATTCATTATAGTCTCCTTCTTTGTTGATAATCAGCGCATGGCCTGGTTGGATTTCTTTGATGTCATCAAATTCGCATTTGAACGCTTGACGGATCGCAGGCCTTTCCGAAGCTACTACTACTACTTCATCATCCGCATAATAATAGGCTGGACGAATGCCATTGGGATCTCGTACGACAAAAGATGCACCGTAACCAGTCATTCCTGCCATGGCGTATCCACCATCAAAATCTTTACAAGAACGCTTAAGTACACGACTCAAATCAAGACTATTTTCGATTACTTCCGAAATTTCAAGATTAGTATGTCGGTCTTTCAGTCGGTTGAAGGTCGATTGGATTTCTTCGTCTAGGAAATGGCCAATTTTTTCCATTACCGTCACAGTATCTGCCTTTTCTTTTGGATGCTGACCTAGCTCAATCAGTTTCTGAAAGAGTTGGTCTACATTGGTCATGTTGAAATTTCCTGCGAGAGCAAAATTTCTACTTCTCCAATTGTTTTGTCTCAAGAATGGATGGCAATTTTCGATACTATTGTGTCCATGAGTACCGTAGCGAAGGTGTCCCATGAGTACTTCGCCCATAAAAGCGACATTTTCTTTGAGCCATTCGGCATCTTCGATTTTGTCTTTATGGCCTTTGAGCTGTTTTTTGACTTTTTTATTGATCTTTTCGAAAATATCTCCAACCGGATTTGCTTCCATGCTTCGATACCTGCTTATGTATCGGCTGCCTGGAGGTACTCCAATTTTTACAACTGCCACACCCGCACCGTCTTGCCCACGATTGGTCTGCTTTTCCATCATGATATACATCTTGTTCAATCCGTAAAACGGAGTGCCGTATTTCTTGATGTAATAGGAATAGGGTCGGAGTAATCGAATGAGTGCAATGCCGCATTCGTGTTTGATTGGTTCGCTCATGGTATTAGGCGGGAATTTACCCTTCTAATTTAGTTAAATTTATGATCGAAAATACCCAGTCGGGCTTAAAAAAGAATAACAAAAGTAAGCCATTTAATGTCAGAATAAATGCTTTTTCTCCTGTTGTCAGTATTAGTTCTTTGTTTTCCCCGTTATCTCTGAAAAAGGCATAAAAGGGCATTTTTAAATAGAAAAACAAGGAAAGTACGGTGTTCAAAAGTGCAGCTACTAACATAATGAACGTGCCCAAATTTCCTGTGATTTTATAAGATTCGTATACGCCAGCAAACATGAATAGTTTTGCCGAAAAACCTGCAGCGGGAGGTAAACCTGTGAGTGAGATCATTGTGATGAGTAATGATGTAGCCAAATAAGGATTGGTTCTCCCCAAACCTGCAAATCCTTCCAAGGTTTCATCGTCTTTCCAACGGGCTACCACCTTCAGCAAATGAAAGGCCGAAAAGTTCATCAGCACATACACACTTAGATAATACACTATATTATTTGCCCCAAGTGTGTCGCCAGCCACCACTCCCATGAGTAAAAAACCTGCGTGTGAGACGGAAGAATAAGCCAGAAGTCGTTTGGCATTTGTTTGACTTAGTGCCAACAAATTGCCAGCGGTCATCGAAATGATTGAAATGAAAATTAAAATTTGTTTTAGAATTTCAATTTCGAAAAAAGGCATCATTTTGATCAATACGCTGAATGCCAAAGCTTTTGGAGCGATAGAAAAGAAAGCCACAATTGGTGTTGGCGCTCCTTCGTACACGTCAGGCGCCCAACTGTGGAACGGAAAGGCTGAAATTTTAAAGAAAATTCCCACCAAAATAAACAGCACCGCTACAATAAATAGTTGCGAATGGGCAAATGCTGGCAACAGCGGTATTAATATTTCTAGTTCTAAAGTGCCTGTGATGCCATAAATGATCGACATGCCAAACAACATAATGGCCGTAGTGGCCGAGCCATACAGGATATATTTGGTAGCTGATTCGATGCTTTTTGGATAAAAACCAAAAGCCGCCAAGCAATAGGAGGGAAGTGTGATGCATTCTAGACCCAGAAAAAACATCAATAAATTGTCGCTAATAGCTAGGAAAGTCATTCCTAAAATACAGAACATCAGCAAGATGTATAATTCTGTTTTTTTATCAGAAGTAGCTCGTCTGGAGTTTTCAACGATAAAGCTGGTTAGTATTCCAGAAACCAAAGCCAGCGATTGGAAGAAATTAGAATATTCGCCAGCCCGCATCATCGGAAACGTGAAAGGGACTTTTGTTTGAAATAAAAAGGCCGCACTTGAAAACGAAATGAAAACGAAATTGGAAAGGTATTTCGGTGGATTTTTGACAATGATAGATATTATCACTAAAGTCAGAATGCCAGCTACCAGTATATATTGAGTCGCAAAATTGGATAAGCCACTTAGAATTTCGATCATTAAGGTGTTTGTTTTTGAATTTCTAGGCTAATTGATCTGCAAAAATAGTCGGATTGTTGTGAATCGGGAACTTTACCGCCTTTTTTAGGAAATTCTTCTCCCTAGTATTTATTACCTTTGCATCAAAATAGCTCATTTGAAATCCTATTTCTCTCTTTTACTCGTCTTTTTTCTTTTTGCTTCATTTTGCAATGCGCAAATTGTACAAGAGGATTTTTCCGAAGACGAAGTTTTTGCCTACAAAGCTGAACTGAACGCTGGCGTTATGTTTGCGACCAATGGAGGTTTTCCGGGTGGTTTTAAACTGAAATATGCTTGGCTAAGAAAAAAGAATTCAAAACAATTGAATAATATTTCATTAGATATTTCTAATATTAAGCACCCCAAAGAATACCGTTTGCCAAGCGATTCGGGCGGTGGTTTTTTTATTTTCAACAAGATGCACTATTTGTTTGTTTTACGACCAAACGTGGGGAGAGAAATTTTGCTTTTTCGCAAATCGTCAGAAGAAGGCTTGGAATTGAAATTGATTTTGAGCGCAGGACCTTCCATTGGTTTGGTAAAACCTTATTATATCACGATACGAGACGGGAGCGTGACAAAAAATGTTCCGTATGAACCCGGTTTGAACAGTAACATTATTTTAGGAAACAGCTATTTCTCGGGTTTTGACAAAATGCGAGGTGTTATGGGAATCAATACCAGAGTGTCTTTAGAATTTGGAATCAGCGCTTTTGATTCTTTTGTGACAGGTTTGGAACTAGGATTTCAGTTGGAAGCGTTTTCAGAAAAAGTAATTATTATTCCAGATGTGAAAAACAGAGCAACATTTACTTCGGCATTTGTGAACTTTTACTTCGGAAAAAGATATTAAACGAATGAGTCGCTATAATTTTCTTAAATTCATAACTCATCATTCATAACTTATAATTACAAAGAGATGATAGAGCTTCCAGTAATCGAGGGACCAGTTCAAAGAGCGAAGCGCCCAGATTGGCTTCGTGTGAAGTTACCAGTGGGAAAGGAATATGCCAAAGTGCGTCAATTGGTTGATAAATACAAACTTCATACGATTTGCGAAAGCGGCAATTGTCCAAACATGGGCGAATGCTGGGGCGAAGGAACGGCTACTTTCATGATTTTGGGAAATGTATGTACACGTAGTTGTACATTTTGTGCGGTGGCGACTGGCCGTCCGACCGAATATGATAGTGACGAACCAAAACGTGTAGCCGAAGCAATTCATCTGATGGGAGTGAAACATGCCGTGATCACATCGGTCAATCGTGACGAACTGAAAGACAAAGGAGCCGAAATTTGGTACCAAACGGTTGTTGAAACAAAAAAACTATCTCCGAACACCACCATCGAAACTCTCATTCCTGATGTTCAAAACAATTGGGAGGCTCTTATAAGAATGATAAGTGCAGGACAAGAAGTGGTTTCGCATAATATGGAAACCGTTAGAAGTCTGTATAGAAGAGTGCGTCCGCAAGCAAAATACGATCGTAGTATCGAAGAGTTGAGGCGAATCAAAGAATTTGGCAAGCGTAGCAAAACGGGCATTATGCTAGGAATTGGCGAAACGCAAGATGAAGTCTACCAAGCGATGGACGATTTGGCAGCTGTCGGTTTGGATATTCTTACTTTGGGACAATATCTGCAGCCTACCAAAATGCACTTGGAAGTAGCCGAATTTATTCATCCTGACATGTTTGCTCTTTATAAAGAAGAAGGTGAAAGGCGTGGAATTAAATATGTCGAATCGGGACCATTGGTACGTTCTTCGTATCATTCTGAAAGACACGTACACGTTTAGGGAGTATTCATAATATGAAATATATTTCATGATAAAAGTTGGAATAGTTGGAGCGGCAGGATACACGGGAGGCGAACTTCTGCGTATCCTTGTCAATCATCCTAAAGTCGAAATAGTATTTGCCAATAGCAAAAGCAATGCTAGTAATCCCGTTTGGCAAGTACACCGTGATATGATCGGTGATACCGATTTGTGTTTCAATTCTGAGCTAATTAGCGAGATTGATGTACTTTTCTTTTGCCTAGGACATGGCGATTCTGCGAAATTTATTTCAGAAAACGAAGCGTATTTCACAAACTCAACATTCAAAATCATAGATCTTAGTCAAGATTTTAGATTGAAAGCCAAACGTTCACATGCGTTTACAGGCGATTTTGTGTACGGTTTGCCTGAGTTGAATAAAGAAGAAATCAGAAAAGCGAAGAATATAGCCAATCCTGGTTGTTTTGCTACTTGTATCCAATTGGCATTGTTGCCTTTAGCGAATGCAAATAAGTTACAAGACGATGTGCATTTGACGGCCATTACGGGAAGTACTGGGGCTGGACAAAAGCCAACTGAAACGACTCATTTTAGCTGGCGAGCCAACAACATGTCGGTTTACAAAGCGTTTGAACATCAGCATTTGAACGAAATCAATCAAAGTATTCTTCAATTGCAAAGTGGTTTTTCGCATCAAGTCAATTTTGTTCCGTACCGTGGCGATTTTACACGTGGAATTATTGCCAATGTTCACGTAAAAACAGATTTGACAATTGAGCAAGCCAGCGAGTTATACACTAGTTTTTACAAAGATCAGCCGTTTACAATTGTTTCATCCGAAAATCCAGATTTAAAACAAGTCGTAAATACCAACAAAGCGATTGTGTATATCGAAAAACATGGAGACTATTTATTGGTTATCAGTATGATAGATAATTTACTAAAAGGAGCAAGCGGACAAGCCGTTCAGAACATGAACATCCTATTTGGATTAGATGAAAAGCTCGGCTTACGTTTGAAAGGAATAGGTTTTTAATTTAGAAGAAATCAAGAGATGAAATTATTTGACGTTTATCCATTGTATGATATAGAGCCTGTTCGTGGCCAAGGCGAGTTTCTTTGGGATTCTAAAGGCGAGCGTTATCTTGATTTGTATGGAGGCCATGCTGTTATTTCAATCGGACACAGCCATCCGCATTACATCCAGAAAATAACAGAGCAAATAAATAAAATTGGTTTTTACTCTAATTCAGTACACATTTCGTTGCAAAATGAATTGGCGACAAAATTGGGTAAAATGTCTGGTTATGACAATTATAGCTTATTTCTAATCAATTCGGGAGCAGAAGCTGTTGAAAATGCTTTGAAGTTAGCCTCATTCAAAACGGGCAAAAAGAAAGTGCTTTCGTTTTCAAAAGCCTTTCACGGACGTACTTCGGCTGCTGTTGAAGTGACTGAAAACATGGCTATTCAAGCGCCAATCAACAAAAATGGAAATGCCGTTTTTCATCCAATGAATAATTGGAAGGATTGGAAGACCATTTCTTGAAAGGCGATATTGCAGCCGTTATCATAGAAGGTATTCAAGGAGTAGGAGGAGTCGTTGTACCAACTGACGAATTTCTGAAAACATTAAGAGGACTTTGTAACAAATATAAAGCTGTTTTGATTTTGGATGAAATACAGTCAGGCTATGGTCGAACAGGAAAGTTCTTTGCGCATCAACATGCAGAAATAAAGGCAGATATTGTCACGTTGGCCAAAGGAATGGGAAATGGGTTTCCTATTGGTGGGATTTTGATCAGTCCTGATTTTGAAGCATCACATGGTTTGCTAGGGACCACTTTTGGCGGAAATCATTTGGCTTGTGCTGCAGCTGTGGCGGTGTTGGATGTAATTGAACAAGAAAAGTTGCTTTCAAATGCCGAAAAATTAGGCGCGCAATTTATCAACGAATTGAAAACATTGCCAGGCATTGTCGAAG
>JAYVIX010000309.1:0-14700 GCA_043769845.1 Cytophagales bacterium | reverse complement strand
GCTACCAATAAGGATTTGAAAAAAGAATTTGAGGAAGGTCGATTTAGAGAAGACCTTTATCATCGTTTGAGCGTGATTCTGATTGATGTTCCCTCCTTGAAAGAACGTAAAGAAGATATTCCAATGTTGGTGAATCGTTTTTTGCAAACAATTGCAAAAGAACAAGGAAATAAACAGAAACAAATTGATAACGAAGCACTTAACTATCTTTGTACACTAGCATGGTCGGGCAATGTGCGAGAATTGCGCAATGTGGTTGAACGTTTGACAATACTAGGTGGTGATACGATCAGTTTGGCCGATTCACAAAAATATGCTCGTTAAGTATTTTTCTTCTAGATTTTTATTAACAAATAAAATGTTTTAAAATTAAACTATATAAATCATTCTATTTCTTTTGATTAAGGTTTCTCAATTAAATAAAAGGATTAAATATTTGACTAACAATTGATTAAACTAATGGAGCATATTGGTCACCTAAAGGCTTGAATTTGTACTATTTATTGAGTCTAAGCTCACATTCTTACAAACAATATTTATAAATTACCGTAAATATTCTCCATATCATTTTAGATTTGTAGATTATATGTAGCAATACAGTATGACAAAAAAGATACTAATATCATTATTATTTTTTGCAACAAGCATTAGCTTGATGGCTCAGGCAGACTTGGATGCGGTAAAACTTGCTGACGAGATGTATGGGTTTGGTGACAAACGGGATGCCTTGGACGTATATTTGCAAGCCGCTAGCTTAAATCCTAAAAATGCACGAGCCAATTTCATGGCTGGAAAATGTTATCAAGAGACAATTGAAAAAGGAAAATCGGTTAAATTTCTAGAGAAAGCTTACAAATTGAATCCGAAAATATCACCAGACATTTTATACTTAATAGGGAAAGGCTATCAGTATGATGCTAAGTTTGACAAAGCAATAGAAAATTTTAATTTATACAAAAAACAGCTCTCCACCGCACCACCTGAAAACAAGGAAGAACAACTTAAAAGAGCTGATAAACACATTATAGAGTGCGAAAATGGCAAGATTTTTTATAGCCAAATCGCAACCAAAGAGCTCGTAAACTTAGGTGAAGTAGTCAACTCAGAATATGCAGAATATTCGCCCGTTGTATCATCTGACGAATCCATTCTAATCTTTACCTCTAGAAGACAAGGAACTACTGGAAACAAAAAAGACGTAGACAACGAATTTTTCGAAGATATTTATGTCAGTAAAAAAAGCAAAGACGGACATTGGGGAAGACCAGAAAATATTGGTACAACCATCAATTCCGAATTTCACGAAGCTTGTAATGGATTATCCCCTGATGGCAAAGAGCTATATATCTTCCGTGAAACACATGGTGGTGATATTTATAAATGTTCGCAAACGGCAGACGGCAATTGGTCTAAGCCTGAACGAATGGAGCACATCAATACCAAACACGAAGAAGCTTCAATAACATTTTCGGGTGATGGAAAAATGATGATTTTTTCTAGTGACAGACCCGGAGGCACAGGAAGATTAGACCTCTATTTTTGTACAAAAGATGAAAATGAAAAATGGTCTGATCCACAGAACATTGGCAAAACACTGAATACACAATACGATGAAGACAGTCCATTCTTAGATTTTGAAGCAAAGACATTATTTTTCAGTTCGGCTGGCTTTAATACAATGGGTGGTTACGACATCTTCAAAAGTACGTTTGTAGATGGCAAATGGACTGAGCCTTTCAATTTGGGTTGTCCGATCAACACTACTGACGATGATATTTACTATGTAGAATCAGGAGATGGAGTGCACGGTTATTATGCTTCGGTACGAAATGATGGATCAGGTGAAAAAGATTTGTACATGATCACCAATACAAAACCAAAAGAAGAAATCGTTCCCGATACTGTAGCTAAAGTAGTTGACTTAAAAACAGATTCAATAATAGCAAAAATTGATTCTGCCATTGTTGAAAAAGTAGAAACACCAGTACAAACCGCAAATGTAACAGAAACTAAACCCTCAGAAATAACTCCGATTGAAAAAGAGAAGCCTGCCGAAACAGATAAACCAATAAAAAATACCAATTCATTAGTTGCTGAAAATCAGACAGAAACTAACACAAAACCTGATGTTATCGAAAAACCAACTTTCAAAAGCATTACAGTAAAAGGAAGGGTATTTGATGAAGAAAGCGGGAATCCAGTAGAAACGTTCGTGGATGTTTTTGATGAATCGGGTAAGAAGATTAAACACATCAAATCTAGTCCCGATGGATATTATACCATTGTGCTTAATGAGTCTAAAAAACGTCAGTTCAAATTGGTGGCTCAACCTTCTGGTTTTGTTAAAAAGACAGTTCCTTTTGAGATTATTCCAAGCTATGAAGAAACTGAAAGTGTAAGAGATTTAGCACTTGGAAAATACATAGTAGGTAAAAAATACATCTTACGAAACATTTATTTTGATTTCAACCAAGCGACTATAAAACCAGCATCAAATCCTGAATTGAAAAAATTAAAGGAAATGTTAGAGGCAAGTCCAAATATGAAAATAGAAATAGGTGGTCATACCGATTATGTAGGTACTGCCGAATACAACCGCACATTATCCCAAAAACGCGCCCAAGCAGTGGTGAATTACCTCATTCAGCAAGGAATTTCATCAGATCGGTTGAGGGCCGTTGGTTATGGTAAGGAGCATCCTCTGGCTTCTAATGATGACGAGACCGAAGGCCGCGAATTGAATAGAAGAACAGAGTTTAAGGTTTTGTAATCAAATTCATTAATGAATCATCGCAAATTCAAGACTTGGATTATCTTTTGTTTAACTGTTTTGTCGGCAGACTTATTGGCCGAAATTGCGGTTGTTTGGGTTTCTGACTATACTAAATCCCACAATCCCTACAAAGCTGCTGCTGTAAGCATGGCTGTTGCTATAGTAGTATTCTTTCCTGCCTTTCAACTGATTGATTTGATTGTGAAAAAATCAGCTAAAAAGTATGTGGCTAAAACACGAGATGCGGTTGGTGGTGGTTTTTATGGGCTAATATTCGCTTTTATTATAGGTCTTGCCATTCTTTATGGCTTCTATTTAAAAGTGAAATTTGGGATAAATATTGTTGAAAAATTTTTCTAGTATTGAATTTTGAATTCCCTTCTCAAAAATCTGCTCTTCATTGACATCGAAACGGTATCGCTTACCAAGCACTACGATGATCTTTCGCCCAGATTACAAACCGCTTGGGACAAAAAAGCGACACAGCTAGACGCTAATTGCTCCGACTTCGCCAAAGCTTATTTTGACAAAGCTGCCATTTATGCCGAATTTGGCAAAGTAATCGTGATAGGAATCGGCTTTTTTCATGAGAACGAAAAAAATGAACTTTGCCTAAGGATTAAATCAATTTCTTCGAAGGATGAAACTGAACTTTTGCAAAAAATCATTGATCTTGTAAGCAAGGGATTTAGTGCGTCCAAAATAGCCATTTGTGCTCATAATGGAAAAGAATTCGACATTCCCTATCTATGTCGTAGAATGCTAGTAAATGGCATTCCGCTCCCCGAATATCTAGCAGTGTCTGGAAAAAAACCATGGGAAATTAGACATTTCGACACGCTGGAAATGTGGAAGTTTGGTGATAGAAAAAGCTATACCTCATTGGAACTATTGGCGGCTATATTTGATATCGAAACCAGTAAAAACGGGATAGACGGCTCGAAAGTAAATACAACTTACTATGATGATCAAAATCTTGATCTAATAGAAGAATATTGTAAGCGAGATGTAGCCGTTCTGGCTCAGTTATTCCTAAAAATGAACTGCTTGTCATTACCAAAACAAGAGAATATTTTCTTTATTTAAATAGTTTTCAAAACCTATAAATGCGAATAGTGACCATTAAAAATGGCTATTCTGGGTAAGGATTTGGGACCAATTTTAGTACAAAGAATTTAGTCCGATCAAATCAAAAGTAATAAGACAAATTAAGCATTCGGATCATTTTCCATTGATTGGTTGCTATATATTCACACCTTAGTTAACGAATAAGACTCACTCGGTATATAGTCGTATTGTTTACTACAATGGCATAATAACCAGCATCTGCCATGGAGCCCGTACGGGTAGTTCCGTCCCAAATAACAGGTGAATTTAATTCTCCGATAACGTTGCCAGTAAGATCAATAATTTTAGCGTTCCCAGGTTCTGCGATATAGTACGTATCGTGGTTTCCGTCTCCATCAGGCGACAATACTGGCAATGTATTGAGGTGAGGCTTACAAGCTTGTACTGCAATTGTTGCTTCTTCTATATTTACAGATCCCAAATAGATATCGTCTATCGCAAAATCGTTCGCCTTATTGGTTGTCATTAAGTCCTTTAGCTCAATAGTAATTGATTTATTGGCAGAAGACTTCCATGAATAAGAAAACTGATGCCAAATCGTATCTAAAGGAGTATGAAAACTTGATACCAATTGACCATCTATAAACAACTGAAAAACAGGCGATTTATTGGAACTAGTATCTGGTTGTGCTTTTTTGAATTCACTGTGTACATTTGAAACCCAAGTGTTAAACACATATTCTTTTCCTAATTGTACGGAAGCGCTGGTTCTATAAATAGCCTTGGTTGAATCAGAACTTCCATCTGCAATCAACATAAAACCAGAGCCTGTTGTATGATCCTTCTGGCTGGTATATCTCGAATTAGTAGTCAGTTTTGGATTTTTGCCAATCGAATAATCGCCCGTTTTGAAAACAGTGTCTTTATAGTTGTAATCGCTTGAAAATCCAGTTCTTCCTAATTCAAAATCACCATTCGAAATCATATTGGCCGACATAAATTGAGACCGAGCGATGTAATTACATGGCGAAACAGCCAATACTTTGGTTTTCAATCTCGAAGGATTCCCAATGTTGGTACTAGTTCCATCTTGGTTTTTCCAACCAACAAATACACCTGTCGTTTTGGCTTCAATCTGTACCGAATCCCCTTGACAAGTTCCTGTCTGATTGACCATCAGGTCGCATTTGTTGCCTGCACATTGAGCAAAGCCCAATTGCCAACTCATGACAGATAAGATCGTTAATAGTTTATATTTCATTATCTTATAATAGTAATTTGGCCATTTTCTTTGTTCCCGTCCGAATATTCGATCACGTACAAGTACATCCCTGATTCAAGCAAAGCTCCGTTTGAGTCGGTTCCATCCCATTCAAAACCTGCACTCAACTGTTTTTTGAAAATCGGCTCCCCTCTTCGGTTATGGATAAACAATGTAAAATCACTAGACTTTTCTGCTGGTACTTTCCGCATCTCTCCATTATCCGGATTAAATGTAAATTTATTCTCCTTACAATTTTTCTCAGGAACTATTATACTTAACTCCTGACTGCAGCCTTTCGCATCTACTATTTTGAAATCATGCTTTCCTGCTTCCAAATTGTAAAATGCTTCTTTACTACCCGATTTTCCCAATTTGATCGAATATGGAGACGAGCCGCCTGTTATTTCTGCTTCGGTATATAACACTTTTCCTCTTGCATCGCCAGCACAGGTAGGCTGAATAATAGGAAATGCCGTAATCGTAACACCTGCGCAAGGATCAATAATGGCAGGTTTGACAGGAATTGCTACTTTTTCTATCACTGCCACTTTTTCCAACATCTGTTTCTTAACTACCGCATCGGCAACAACCTCTTGGATTGCAAGAACTTGTTGTTGATTAGTGTTTTTCTGAACTAAAACTCGCTTTTCAGAAGTATTTACATTCGCTTTTAATTCCGTTGTAGAAGCATTGACTTTTGGTTTTATTTTTTCAACCAAATCAATAGAAGCATTATCTTTTACAACTAACTGATTTACTGTACTTAAATTCGAAATTTTCGTTTCTACTTTATTCTTTTTAAGATAAAATAATGAAGCTGTGCCTATCAAGAGTACTAAAGTTGCACCAATTAGGCCATATTTCAGATTTGCTTTTTTCTGATCTAGCTTTTTAATGTCGATTGACATACGTTCTCGGAGACGATCCGAAGAAGTACCTTTTACTACTTGATTAACTAATTGCTGAAAGTCTACTTCTTCTCTAATTTCAGAATTAGATTTCATCTCAGATTCAAAAGAAAGCAACTCTTCTCCTTGGAGTTCGCCTCTTAAGTATCTGTCTATTAGGTGATATGTTTCTAATTCTGGTCTCAATTTCGTAGTAAATTTACTAATTCCTGACTATTCTTCACCAATTTGCTCAAGTACTGTTTGCAGCGGTAATGGTTTGTCTTGGCAACATCCTCGCTACTGTAGCCCATCAATTGACTTATTTCCTTCATGCTACGTTTTTCGTAGATGTAATAATTCAATATTTTCTGGCACTTTTCATCCAACATTTCGAAAACCTTTCGCATCGCTCCAGTTTTCTCTTTGTCTATCATGTCGGTCAACTGATTATTGTTGTCAGTCTGATATTCAAACTGTTGAACATGATCATAATTTACCATCCTACGCTCACGCCTAGCTTTATCAATCCAAAGATTGCGAGCTACTGTATAAATGAAGGCATCAATCTCCATTTTGGGATCGTACTTATCATCTTTCACTTTATTAAAGAAAATGATGACGGCATCCTGAAATATATCATTCGCCTCGTCCTTGCTCCCGCTATTTTTCAAGACGTATTTTCGTACTTTCGGCAAAGTATTTTCGTACAAGTGAGTCAATGCCTTGTTGCCAGTACCCGACCGGATGTTTTCCAGTATTTCCTGCTGATTTATAGCTGCCATCCGTGAACTCTACGATTGTGAAAAAAAAAGGTAAACAGCCTTTTATTAAATAAAAACCAAAATGTTTTTGGAAATAAGATTTATTCGGCAATATATTTGGTTTTTCATATAAAAAATAATGACAAATTGTATTTTAACTATTTAAAATTTCTTTTTTGTAGCATAATATGTCTTTAAAAAGGCTTTTTTCTTTTTTCTTTCTATTTATCAACCTCAGCGATTTGGCTTTTGGACAAACAGGGGACAATAGTCCTGTGGTGTACGACCAGTTTTTTCAGAATTATTATTTAGTAAATCCAGCCCAAAAAGATAGTTCTGAAAAAATCAATGTAAGCTTAGGAAATCGGACTTTGACGGGTTTGTTCGAAGGTGTAAATCGTTTTTATGTCGATGCCAACTTTTTATTGAGCGATAAACAAAAAAGAAAATTTCATTCTTTTGGATTATTAATGATGAACAATCGGGAAGGCGATTTGTTTAATCGAAATAGAGCTTATTTAAGATACTCCTACCGAACCGTTATTAGCGACAAATCGGCCATTTCGGCTGGTTTAGCAACTGGTTTTGTAAACTATCATTTCAAAGCTTCAGAAGCAAGCGGTGGCGGAAGCGATATTAGTCCGGACATCAATTTTGGGCTTTGGTTTATAAGAGAAAAAATTCAAGTGGGAATTTCGTATCAACAAGTTCTAAAACCTGTACTTCGTCCGCTCAATCAAGAATTTACGCTTCCTGAATATATTAATTTAAATATAATTCATAAACTAGAACTAAGTTATCAAGCATATATCAGTTCGAATTTGTATTATCGCTATCAAACATTGCAACCTTTTTACATTGAATATGCGCCTGTTTTTACGTTTTATGACAAATTGGAAATAGGGGCCAATTACCGACACGAACGTGGTGTGGCAGTAGTAGCAGGAATTCGATCTTTTGAAATAGGTAACAATTTGTTACGTTTTATGGCTTCGTATTTGATAATTACTCGAAAATTGTCCAGTTTTAATGATAGCGTCTTGGAGTTTTCATTTGGATACAGCGTGGCCAGCAAATAAATCTTGATTTGTCGGACAAATGACAAATCGTTTCCCTACCATTTTGCTACTTGAATCAAATTTAGAAATCATGAACAAACAAGTGTCAAGTTTCAAAGTGTATGCATTAAGTAGAATAATAGTGTCTTTATTGATGTTTCAATACCTAAGTGCATGTGCACAATCAAAAGAAAAAACGATGGAAAAGACAAAAGAAAGTTTGATACTTTCACCGCTTACAAAGGAAGAAGAGCGTGTAATTGTACACAAAGGCACCGAATATCCAGGTACTGGTACGCTTTTAAACAACAAAAAATCAGGTACTTACATTTGTAAACGTTGCAAAGCACCTTTGTATACTTCCGAACATAAATTCGACTCGCATTGCGGTTGGCCTAGTTTTGATGATGAAATAGCAGGTGCTGTGAAGCGAATTCCTGATCCAGATGGCTCGCGCACCGAAATAGTGTGTAGCCGTTGTGAAGGCCATTTAGGCCATGTTTTTCTAGGAGAAAGATTAACGAAAAAGAATACACGGCATTGCGTCAATTCGATTTCGATGGAGTTTGTACCTTCGAATTAACGCGTTTCGATAGCAGAGCTAAAGTAAAAAAACCGATATAGAAATGAGTCTATATCGGTTTTATTCTAGGCCAAAGTGGTTTCTACCCAAAGTTTACCCCAATCTCGGAGCTCTTCTTCGCTCCATAGATTTGGGAAAAAGACTTTTTTCTGAAAACGTGGAGGAAGATATTGTTGCCAATTGGTGCCGCCTGTACTTGCTATTACATTTTGTCTGAATTGCAGATACTTAGCCGCACTTTTGAAATGCGCCAATGTCCAATTGATATTTAAATTGACATCTATCGAACGCATTAAATCGGTCAATTCGTCCTTTTTCTCCGCTTTAGGGACAAACTCTTCGGCAATACGATTCAAGTTTTTGTTTTGCAGTTCAAGACAAAGATTCAATAAGACATTGGAATATTTATCTTCGAAATGCTGCAAAGTGATGCTTTTTTCACCTGTAACAACTTCTGTAGCCCCTTTTTTCCAGTAAATATGCTCATACAATTCTTCGACAATATGGTCGCCTTCAAGGTTATTTCGCACATCCTTGTCGACCAAATTATACAAATCGGTACAATAAATTTCAATCATCCTAAACTGAGCCGATTGAAAACCACTTGCTGGCAAAATACTGAGCCTGAATTTCAAAAACTGCTCGCGTTCCATTCCCTTGGTCATGATTTCGAACGAACTCACTAAGTGTAACAGATAGTTATTAACTCTTGAAAGCTTCGTAATCAGAGTATCTTCAGTTAGTTCTTGGTTGCAAATTTGTTGCAATTCCCACAAAATCAACTTGAAATATAATTCAGTTATTTGATGATAGGCAATAAAAACTACTTCATCGGGTTGGTCTGTCTTCGGGTTTTGAAGACTCAACAAAGTATCTATATGAATATAATCCCAATACGTAGTGAGTTTGGAATAATTCATACCTTCGAGATAGGAAGCAATATCTGTACCGCTAGCACCTACTTTCTCGCGAAGCTTTTGAAGCTGTGCAAGAATTTTTTCGTCATTTAACCCTTCCGGATTACCCACATCAATAAGATTTCGTAGAAAGAAAAAGAAACGTAAGTACAAAGAAACGACTTATTTCCAGACATTAACAATTGAATAATATGAGCGAAGGCACATTTGGTTCGGATAAAACCCTAAAAACAGACGACAAGGCTCATTTTTGGCCTAAAACTGATTTTTATCACATAGATGATTTACTTTCGGAAGAACAAATTTTAGTGCGTGATTCGGTTCGGGAGTTTGTAAAGAAAGAGATTTCTCCTATAATCGAAGAGTGCTGTCAGAAATCCCAATTCCCAACTCATATAGTACCTAAAATGGGCGAAATGGGCATTTTTGGCCCAACAATTCCGACCGAATATGGCGGTGGAGGAATGGATTATATCACCTATGGCCTTATTATGCAGGAAATCGAAAGGGGCGATTCAGGCATGCGTTCCACGGCTTCAGTACAAAGTTCACTGGTCATGTTTCCAATTTTCAAATATGGTTCGGAAGAACAAAAGAAAAAATACTTGCCCAAATTGGCTAAAGGCGAATGGCTGGGTTGTTTTGGCCTAACCGAACCTGATCATGGTTCGAATCCTGCAGGAATGCAAACGCATTTTGTAGAAAAAGACGATCATTATGTACTGAATGGCTCCAAAATGTGGATTTCCAATTCTCCATTGGCAGACGTGGCAGTAGTTTGGGCCAAAAACGAACAAGGACGCATCCGAGGATTGCTCGTAGAAAAAGGAATGGAAGGATTCACAGCACCCGAAATCCATAAAAAATGGTCGCTAAGGGCAAGTATTACGGGCGAATTGGTTTTTGATAATGTAAAAGTGCCCAAGGAAAATCTGTTGCCAAGTGCTGACGGTCTTTCGGCTCCTCTTTCGTGCTTGGATTCTGCCCGTTATGGCATTTCGTGGGGGGTGATTGGGGCTGCGATTGATTGTTTCGAAACCGCCCGAGAATATGCTTTGCAAAGAATACAGTTTGACCAACCAATTGCTGGTTTTCAATTGATCCAGAAAAAACTGGCCGAAATGCTCACCGAAATCACTAAAGCACAATTGCTCGTTTGGCGACTTGGCGTGATGATGAACAATAAAAAAGCAAGCACTGCCCAAATTTCACTCGCCAAAAGAAACAACGTAGACATGGCTTTGCATATTGCACGCGAATCGCGTCAAATACTTGGCGGAATGGGCATTACAGGCGAATATCCAATCATGCGACATATGGCCAATCTTGAATCAGTCATCACGTACGAAGGCACGCACGACATTCATTTATTGATTTTAGGTCACGCCATTACAGGTATTCAGGCATTTAAATGATCTCAAAATTCTTACAATTATTGATGTACTTTCTTATTTGAAAGATGGATCATGGAGCACTTTTTTCGAACATAAATTCCTTTCAATTCGATACTTAATTCACATTACTCTACATATCTTAGCAAAATTTTTGTTACTGAATGAAGACCCTATTTTCGCTTTTAGTCAGTATTGCCTCGTTTTCTGCTTTTAGTCAAAGTGTGTATGTGCCTCTGGTAAAGGAATATAACCATCTGATAGATCGACAAGAAATTCTTAATGGCAGTATTTCAAACGTTGTGCATACTTCGTTTAAGCCTTATAGCAGGGCGAATGTTTACAAAATGACCAATGCCGTTGCCAAAGACACGGTCAGGAATCATTCGAAAGTAGATCTTTTCAACGAAAGTTATCTGAAAGATGATAATTGGGAATGGGCAGACTCGACAGATACAGAAGGTAATTCGAAAAAGCCTTTGCTAAAGCATTTTTACAAGAAGAAAAATTCATCATTTAATTACCTTCATCCTGATTTTGAAATCCAAGCCAATCCCGTTTTTTATCTAATGGGAGGAAAAGAAAAGGAAAGCGTTGGTACCAATTTTATCAATACTCGTGGTGTAGAAGTGCGCGGAAGTATCAACAAAAGAATTGGTTTTTATTCGATAATGACCACCACACAAGCACTTTACCCCAATTATGTGCGCGACCGAATCAACACAATCGGACAGCGAGCCGTGCCTGGCGAAAGTTATTTCAAAGCGTACAAAGTCAATGGAGTCGATTTCTTTTCGGCACGAGGTTATTTCACTTTCAAGGCGACTAAAAACGTTCATTTTCAGTTTGGCCACGATCGCAATTTTATAGGAAATGGCCATCGTTCGCTCATTCTTTCGGATTATAGTTCACCTTATTTATTTGGCAAAATCCAGACCAAAATCTGGAAAATCAATTATACCAATTTATATGCCCAATCGTTTTACAACACCAATATCGGCAAAGACACCACCTACCCACGCAAATTCATGACTTTGCATCATTTGAGTGTGAATATTGGCAAACATTTGAATATCGGACTTTTTGAATCGATCGTTTACACACGTACTAATAACCAGTTCGACCTCAATTACTTAAACCCCCTTATTTTTTATCGTTATGCCGAAACCTATATGGGCAGCAGCGACAAAGCCACACTTGGTTTCGATTTTAAATGGAATTTTCTGAAACAACTTTCATTATATGGCCAAGTAGTGCTGAACGAATTCAGAATAGGCGAAATAAAAAGTGGTAAAGGCTGGTGGGGCAACAAACAAGCGTTTCAAATTGGTTTAAAATACCTCAATGTGGGCGGTATCAACAACCTCGATCTTCAGTTTGAAACCAATGTGGTGCGCCCTTATATGTATACTTCGGTAGACGGAAAAGCCAACTATGCATTTTATAATCAGGCACTTGCACATCCGATGGGAGCCAATTTTGTGGAATTTATCGGAATACTTCGCTGTCAGCCGCAAAAGCGAATCAATACCGTAGCCAAAGTCATCCTGACCAGAGTTGGTTTGGACAAAACTACTGATATCTATGGCAGCGATATTTTCAAACCATATTCAACAGTGGTCGCCACAAGACCATATGGCAATTATATCACCCAAGGAGTCACTACCAATATTGCATACCTAGAAATGAACGTGAGCTACATGGTGCGCCACAACCTTTTTATAGACCTCAATGCCTTGCTACGCGAGCAATTTGCCGACAATAAAACCCTCGGAGCCTACCGAAAAAGCACCAACTTTGCTTCCCTTGGAATCCGTTATAACTTTGCCGCCCGAACACACGAATTTTAATTGAAAGTTTTGTGTTTATCCCTTTAAAAATCCCCCGATAGAAAAAACCGAATGAATACTTATTTACGCATTTTGAGTTATGGCAAGCAATTTAGAGGCCTAGTTCCAGTCTATTTTTTGTTTGTCATTTTATCAGTTGTTTTCGGATTGTTGAATTTTGGACTTCTTATTCCTCTTTTGAACATCATTTTTGGATCAATTCAAGACGAAAACCTTCTTTTATTCAAAACCAAACCGGAGTTCAGTTTTAGTTTTTATTCGCTCAAAGGTCATTTTTACTACTATTTTAATACGTTGCTGAATGACCCGAATCAGGGAAAATTGGGTGCATTGAAATATGTATGTGCGATCATTATCGGTTCGGTATTTTTTGCAAACGTGTTTCGTTATTTGGCCGAAAGAACTCTTACGAAAATTAAATCAGGTTCGATTCGAAACATTCGTAAAGCCATTTTCGACCGAATGATGGGCTTGCATTTGGGCTTTTTTACCAACGAAAAGAAAGGCGATATCATGTCGCGCATCACCACTGATGTGCAAGAATTGGAATATACCGTTTCGGCCACTCTCAGTGGAATGCTAAAAGACCCGATCAGCATCATCGGATATTTCATCATGCTGTTTTACATGTCGACCGAACTGACCATTTTCTGCTTCATTTATTTCCCCATTTCGAGTCTAATTTTGGCCTATATCATCAAATCGTTGAAACGCGAAGCCAAAGAAGGCCAAATGGCTATCAGCAACATCATGAGCATGTTAGACGAAACACTTTCTGGAATAAAAGTGGTAAAAGCCTTCAATGCAAGCCAATACATGACAGGCAAATTTGACGAGCTCAACAACCGCTATGCTAAACTGAGTGTCTCGATGCAAAACAAACGCGATTTGGCCTCGCCAGTTTCTGAGTTTTTGGGCGTGAGTTTAGTTACGGGATTATTGCTTTATGGTGGAATGTTAGTATTGGACGACAAATCTGGCGCACATCTTAGTGGCGTTCAGTTCATTGCCTATATCATTCTGATCGTTCAGTTATTGATTCCTGTCAAATCTATGTCTTCTTCTTACAGTACGATTCAACGAGGTTTGGTTGCTGGCGAGCGTATTTTTGAATTGATTGATGCCGAATCAAAAATTAAAAATGTACCGAAAGCAATTCCAATTGCTGGTTTGAAAGAAAAAATCGAATTCAAAAATGTGGGTTTTGCTTATGGTGGCAAACAAGTGCTTTCGAACATCAACCTGACGATCGAAAAAGGAAAAACGGTCGCACTAGTAGGCCCATCAGGCGGTGGCAAATCAACTTTAGCCGATTTGCTTCCAAGATTTTACGATGTACAAGAAGGTGATTTACAAATAGATGGCATCTCAATAAAAATAGCCGACCAAGATTCACTGCGTGATATAATGGGAATTGTAGGTCAAGAAGCCATTCTTTTCAACGATACCATTTTTAATAATATTGCCTTCGGAAAACCAAATGCGACATTAGCCGAGGTCGAAAATGCAGCCCGAGTAGCCAATGCACACGATTTTATTTCACAAACCGAAAATGGCTACCAAACTCTAATTGGCGAGCGTGGCGGTCGACTTTCGGGAGGCCAACGCCAGCGACTGAGCATTGCCCGTGCAGTATTGCGCAATCCTGAAATTCTGATTCTGGATGAAGCCACTTCGGCACTCGACAATGAATCCGAAAAACTGGTACAAGAGGCGTTGAACAAACTGATGAAAGGTCGCACTTCGCTCGTGATTGCGCATCGTCTTACCACTATCCAACAGGCAGATGTAATTGTGGTGATCGACAAAGGACAAATAGTGGAACAGGGAAATCATGAAACCCTCCTAGCCAAAGATGGTTTGTACAAAAAACTATGGGGATTGGCTGAGTTTTAGTACTTACATTTTTATTTAAACACAGTGTCTTCCATATTAATATTTTATAAATGAATAAAATTTTATTTATTACCATTTTTCTTACCATTCTATATAGTATTGAAAATAAAATAGTTGCGCAATCGTATCAGGCAACAAACCAAATACTAGCGATCGTAAAAGAAACAAATTCGAACATTTCGTATCTCTATTCGGCACATGAGCTTTCGGTAAAAACTGATTTAGAAAAAAATGAATTTAATTTCCAAG
>JAYVIX010000308.1:0-6162 GCA_043769845.1 Cytophagales bacterium | reverse complement strand
AATCCAGATAATTGCTCGTGTTGTCTTGTACATAACTTTCGGTGCAAAAGGAAGAATCGGAGCAATCAAGGTCGTCATTGGGAGATTGGTCCATGGGCGTGTCGTCCACAAAATCGCTTCCACAAAGTGCATCACCCCAAATGTGTTTTAGCCCCAGCCAATGTCCCACTTCGTGTGTGGTGGTACGACCAAGGTTATAAGGATAAACAGCCGCACCAACAGTGCCAAAAACTCGGTAATCGATCACAATTCCGTCCAGTTCGGCACCATAATCTACATCAGGTTCAAAATCTTCTAAACCCGATCCGAAAGGATAACGGGCATAGCCAAAGCCTTTTTCTACTTCCAGATTGGTCACCCAAATATTGAGGTATTTATCACTCGGCCAGTAAGATAGAGCTTTGAGTGTCACCTCGTCTTCGATACTAGTGTTCCAAGAATTTCGATTGTTATATATATAATTAATCCCATTTGTATTAGCCCCGTTCGGATCGGTAGACGCTAAACAAAATTCGATTCCAACATCAGCACCTCGTGGGTGGGTGTTGAATCCATTGGTATTTTTCTTTTTTCTAAAATCTTCATTTAATACTCGAATCTGAGAAAAAACTTGTTCGATAGAGATGTGGGAACTTTGGGTTTTATTGGGTGTTTGGGCAGGGTCGTTGTGGATCACATGTACTACAACTGGGATATTGATGGTGATTTCGCTCGATTCAGTATTTTCTGCGATGCGTTTTTGCCAAAATGAAATATCCTCTAAATGGGTTTGGCCACTCTCTGTTTTGTGATAGTTTTTGGTCGAAATCTTGTCGGTCGTACAAAGCGTGCGCACCTGAGCAAAAGCAGTCAGGTGCGCGCACAATGAAAAAATAAGAAACAATACTAATTTTTGTAGTTTGGATCTGTTCAAGGTTTCGGATAAGGGTTAAAAGTTCAAGGTTTTTTTGTTTTGGTCGAACCTGCTGCGTCAATTCAATTTGGTCAGTCCTCCCGAAAAACTTAGGATTTTGTGCATATATCAATCACGATTTCGATTTTGTAATCAATTAACAACTTGTTTTGAATGTGATTGATTCTGTCATAACCGAATAATTTAGCAAACACTATGTCGTATATTTCAGTGTATGCATAGCGGATTTTATCCATTTCACTCAAAGCCAGCGTTTTGTCTAATGTTGCGATGATATATTCGTCCGTATAGAAAGCCAATATTTTTGTGCGTAATGTCTTGTCGTTTTGGTCAAAGTACCACTCGCTAAATATTTTTTCTAACTGAAGTCGTTTCGAATAATTGTTTACCAATTCATCTTTCAATGCTTGAAACTCTTTTTCAATAGGTGCTTTTTTTAATTTAGTTAGGCTACTTTCAAACTTTTTTATTTGTTGCTTAGAATAGTTGGCAAGCATTTTTGGGGTTGTAGATTTTTTAGTAAAATCATATACTCGGAAAGTCAGAAATTCAGTTTCAATTCCCCTGTCTTTTGCTCCAAAACGGTACAAAAATGATCTAAGATTATCTAGTTTTTTCTCGGTAATAGTGGAGTCGAAACTTTGAAGTTCTGTTTTGCAATCGTGCACATTATAGTAGCTGAGCCTATGAAAGCCTTCTCCAAATTTGCCTTTTTTCTGCGCTTGCAGGCTAACAATAGAAACCAAGCTAAGAAATACAACTAATACTATCTTCATTTTATGACTTGTTAAATGGAAAATAAAAGTATAAATTTTATAACTGAAATTTGGAAACAATACATTATCAAATATTTACGATTTTGTTTAGATGTTAGTTTTTCTTTAATTTTAACTGAATACCTACTTGATAATAGAGATATTTAAAAGAGTTGTCTACCGATTTAAATTTGTAAAATATATCTTCTGGCTGGTGGCTTCGTAGAAATTCGATGTTGTACGAAACGCCCGCCATGATATTCAAATAGGGGAGAAGATGCACGATTCCACCTGTGCCCACTTGAGCCAAATACCTTGTACCAAACGCTTTTTCGGTTTTCAGAGCCTTGGCTTCTGGCAGCGATTTGGTAATAGTCGGTTGGTTGGATCCTACCATTACGCCCACACCAAGGTTTAAATAAGGCGAAACAAGGTAGTTGGGCATTGGATGAATTAGGATGTCGGGCAGAAAAGTAACTATTTCTAGTGGTGTTCCTTTTATCGTTTCGCCAGCATTCAAAGTGTCCGTTTTTAGGTATTCATTCATTTGAAACCGAAAACTCGAATAGGCCAAATTGAAGCGAACAGTATAATATGGCTGCGAATACAAAGGAATACCGATTTGAATTCCTTTTCCAGCTTTGTAAAAATTGCTGTAGAAATAGTCATTTAGTGTTTGCGAGGCAAAAGCTGAGACATATACCAAGTTTTGGTACGAAACATTGGCTTGTTTGACGGAAGAACTGTCTTTTTGCACCGTTTCTACTTTCAGGCTATCTTGATTGTATTTATTTAATGATTCTACTTTCAGACTATCCTGACTGTATTTTTGTATTGTCTCTACTTTCAAACTATCCTGGCAATTGGCCGAAACCGAAATTGCAAAAAGGGAGAGTGTACTGATTATTATCTTTTTAAAATGCATTTTTTTCACCTTTTAACATGTTGAATACTGTTAGGAAAACGATTTTGACATCCAATTGCATGCTCCAATTTTCGATGTACCAAACATCGTAACGAGCCCTTTTGATGATTTTTTGAGGCGTTTCGGTAGTGCCTCTGAAGCCGTTTACTTGTGCCCAGCCTGTGATACCTGGTTTTACAAAATGACGCACCATGAACTTGTCTACACTTTCTTGAAACTCCTCGGTGTGTTTGACCATGTGTGGCCTTGGCCCGATGATCGACATTTCGCCTTTCAGCACATTGAAGAATTGAGGAAACTCGTCCAGATTTGTTTTTCGCAAGAATTTGCCGATGGGCGTCACTCGGCTATCGTTTTTGGTGGCTTGTACTGCATCCGAGTTTTGGTTCACCACCATCGTCCTGAATTTGTAGCAATAGAATACATTATTGTCGCGACCACTGCGCAGTTGCTTAAAGAAAACAGGCCCTTTGGATTGCAACTTGATCAAGATTGCCACGATTGGTAAAAGGATCGGCATGATAAAAAGAATGACGCCAAGTGAAAACACGATATCAAACGTTCTTTTGCTGAACCTTTTATTGACATTTTCCAAAGGTTCCTTCCTGACCGAAAGCACAGGAACTTCGCCATAGAATTCGATGTCTACTTTTTTGTAAAGCAAGGCTCTGAAATCGGGAACGTATCTAAATCGGATCAAATGATTTTCGGCATATGACATCAATTCTCTTATTTTGGTTACCTCCGAAAGAGGGAGCGCACAATACATTTCGTCCACTTTTTCTTGTTTTAAATACTCCAATAAAGTGCTTTCTGGCAGAATATTGGCCTTGGCATTGGGCGCATCTATGGCGTCTGTAAAAACCGCTTTTAGGTAAAAACCTTGCGATTTGTCTTGAAGGAAATAATTGTAAATCTTGAAACTGGCTTTGTTGGCTCCCACAATGATCACATTCCGAGTATTGTAGCCTGTTTTGCGAATTTTTTTGATGTAGATGACAAATGCGGCTCGCCAGCTAAACAGGAAAAAAATGAGAATACCATAATTGATCACAAAAAATAGCCTTGAATAATAATAGCCTTTGATCGACAGTACAAAAAACGAAATCGTGAGTGCATGAAAGACAACTGCCTTTATGATGTTCCAAATGATTGAATCCCATTTGCTGACCCTCGAAATGGCATAAATATTGAAGAAATAGACATTGACTATCCAAGCCAGATTGCAAACAAACAACAGTGTTAGAAAATGATCGTGAACATGATGCGCTGGATTCTCCTGAAAACGAACTATATAAGCAAGTAAAAACGAAAGGTTTAGGAACACAAGGTCGCCCAAGATCAATAGTCGGTGGGTAAGGTTTGAATACCCTTTTTTATAGAGCAGACTTTCTTCTGGTTTTTCTATTTCCAGGTTTAATGCGAGGTTCATTTCTTGATTTCAGTTCTTAGAATTTGGCACTAAATTTTCCGTCTAAAAATTTATCGGCTGAATTGGCATCTGATCCACCTACGCGTATGTCGCTGAAACTACCTTTGATAATGTTGTCGGAAATACTAGAAATAATGACACCGCCAAAATCGAAGGCTTTGGCATTGATGTAGTTACGGGCCGAATCGGTATAGAAAACAGAGGTACCGTTATATCCCAAGGCTATCTTGCTATTAAAACCAGTACCTCCAAGGGTCAATGGAACTTTTATTACGATGGCTCTTTTTTTGAGGGTATCAACGCCTGTTATCTCATAGAAATCGCCTTTTTTCGCACTGATAAGTTGGGCTTTCATTTCTAAGCCATTATCCCTCCAAGTATATGCATTGGGCGAAAAATTAATTTTAAAATAACCCGAGGAAATTACAATACTGTCTCGGAGAGTATTGTATAGTACCATGTCGAAATTGGCCTCGATCTGGTTGTAGCTATTATCGAATCTCACGATGGTCACTTTGCCATGTGAGCTACCCTTTGAAGTGTATCTTACCGGGCGACCTGCAATTTTAACAATTAGTGTAGCAGTATCACGTTTCGGACCGATCGTAAACAGTGATTGATTTTTGTAATTTTTAAGTTTGATCGTGAATACATCGTCTCCATTTGTTCCTGTGATGGTGAGGGTGTCTTCGTTTGAAAGTGCCGTGCCAGTAGTATTCCAACTGGTTTCTAATTTTGGTATTGGAAAACCCACAGTACCAGTTTTTAATGTGGTTTTGAAAATATATTCCTTTGGTGGAATAGTCTCCTCGGGTTGCTTGTACAATAGGTCGTTATACGCCTCTGGGTCGTAGGCTAGTCTTTTGCAGGAAAAGAAACAAGTAAGTAGAAGAGTGAATTGTAGAAAAACTAAAAAGGAACGCATACTATACTTAGTTCAAAGTGGAAGGTTCAAAGTATGAAAAGGAGACGCAATATTTTGCGCCTCCTTTTAGGTGGTTTATTTATTGAAGAACGATCTTATTTACCGCTCCATTGGCTTTCTTTAGGAAATACATCCCTTTATTAAGGTCTGAAAGATCCATTTCTTGTGCACCTGTGAATGTTTTCACTTGGTTGCCCGAAACATCCGTTAAAGTATAGTCGGCTGCTTCTTTCACTTGTATTTTACCTGTGGTAGGATTTGGCCATGCCACAAATTTTCTTGAATTGTTTTTTTCTTCTATTGTCTCAAATCCAAGAGGTTTTTGGTTCACTCCATTAAGTGCTACTATCATTGATTTGTCTGTACCGTTGTAGCCATTTATCACACTGATATAAGTATCATATTTAAGATTAGAGGCCTTTGAGTTTTGTAAAAAAACACCACCAATATCTCCTATTTTCGAAGACGATGAAAGCATAGAACCCTTGCTGCCCGATTGTACCAATGTGTATTCGCTAATAGGTCTTGGTGCAACCCCGAACGATGGAACACTAACAGGTAGGAAAAAATTAGTGAATTGCTCTACTACAATCTTAAAGTTGTAAACCTCGTTTACTCTTTCGGTAAAAGGTACAGCTGTAGGGTTGCGACCTTGGTCGGTGGCTGGGATGTTTTCCTTAATGTTTACAATCAAATTGCTATATGAGTCTTTGTCGTAACCTTCTACAATCTCAATCTTATCAGGGTTTGAGAAAAATTTGTTTCCAGCGCTTGTACCACCTTCTGTGAAAACAGATAGTTGACTACCACCATTAGCAAATTGAAGAGCTAACACACGTCCAAAAGGGTCTTTGAAATTTCCATCCATATTGGCGTCTTTAGCATCCAACGCTTGTAGGTGTTTGGCCAAAACACCGTTGTATTTCTTAGCCGGGTTGGTGTAGGCATCGCCAGAATTGTCTACCCCTTTTTCTGTAATCAGTATTACTGTATTTTCCAACTCGTCTGCAGTGATTGCTATGTCTCCTATATTGGCAAACATGGTGGCACCAGCACGCAAGGCCACCTCTTTGGCCACCAATAGTGAGTCGAAAACTTGTGTAATCTCTGCAATTTTAACTTTTGGATCAGGTTCAAATGGATTGTCTACCGAATCTACCTTGAATGCGATCGGTATAGAAAAATCTCCTGTACCATCTTCATTTTGTTTAT
>JAYVIX010000307.1:0-12498 GCA_043769845.1 Cytophagales bacterium | reverse complement strand
GGCACAAACGCTTATACTTGGGTAGAGCAAACGGTATATGTGAACGAGATTCCTTCGAACAACTTGGAGAAATGGGCAATCATAGAAAGTAATCGCTTTCAAGAAGTAGTTCCTCGCCTTTTTCATACTGAGTTGGAAGCGGTGTACGAAGAGAAAAACCGTGGATTGGACAATGACGGTTCGAAGACTTGGGAAGCCTTGTTTGCTGGACTTTTCCCAACACATACGTATGGTTCACAAACCACTATCGGTACAGTCGAACATTTGAAGAACCCAAGTATTACTGAAATCAAAAAATATTTCAACACGTATTACACACCTAACAACGTAGCCATTTGCCTGAGTGGAGATCTGAACCCAACAGAGACTATTCGAATGCTGAACCAGTATTTCGGCAAATGGAAGCCAAAAGATATTCCACCATTCACGCCTCCGGTCGAAGAGCCTATTACAAAACCAGTCGTGAAAAACATCGTAGGTCCGACAGCTGAAAAATTGACTCTGGCTTATCGCTTTCCTGAAGTAAAATCGCGCGAATCGTTGGTGATGGAGTTGTTGAGTCAGATTCTTTCCAACTCGCAAGCAGGCTTGATCGACTTGAATTTGAACCAAAAACAAAAAATGTTGGGTGGTGGCGCATTTCCACTTAGAATGAAAGACTATTCATCATTAATTCTTTCAGGTAGTCCGCGAGATGGACAAACTTTGGAGGAAGTACAAAAATTACTTTTAGCACAAATAGATTCGGTCAAACAAGGTCGTTTTGGCGATTGGCTCATTCCTGCCATCATCAACGATGTAAAGACGAGCAATATGAAATCGTTGGAGAAAAACACCAATCGTGCTGATGCTTTC
The DNA here is from genome assembly GCA_043769845.1 of Cytophagales bacterium. Lineage (GTDB taxonomy): Bacteria > Bacteroidota > Bacteroidia > Cytophagales > UBA9547 > UBA9547. Next base: position 11,643 of record JAYVIX010000307.1, on the reverse strand, counting down.
GTTTCGGCTTTTGTATTGGGAATGCCATGGAAGGATTACATTTCAGAAATTGACGAACAATCAAAAATCACGAAACAAGACATTGTCGATTTTGCCAATAAACATTTCAATGATAATTATGTAGCCGTCTTCAAGCGCATTGGAGTAGATAGTACGATCAGAAAAATCGTAAAACCTGAAATTACAGCCGTTTCTGTCAACCGTGATTCTGCTTCTGTTTTCTACAAAAGATTGATGAAAGAACCTTCGGGCATCATTAAACCTGTTTTTGTCGATTATCAAAAAGACATTCAGCGTCTTACATTAAAGAATGAAATTGAAATATTGTACAAACAAAATTCAGAAAACGGATTGTTTGATCTGTATTATGTGCTAGACATGGGCACTGACCATAATCTGAAACTAGGCTTGGCGGTCGAATATCTAAAATTCTTAGGAAGTAAACGTTTCACGGCCGAGCAATTGAAACAGGAGTTTTTCAAACTAGGCTGTACGTATTCGGTCTTCACATCGTCCGACAAAGTGTATGTAGCGTTGAATGGTTTGCAAGACAATTTCGATAAAGCGCTGGGTTTGTTTGAGGAGTTGCTCGCTAGTCCGCAAGCAGATGAAAAAGCCTTGACGGATTTGATAGATGGAATTCTAAAAGGTAGAGCCAACAATAAACTTAACAAAGGTGCCATCTTGCAAAGAGGCTTGGCGAGCTATGCCAAATATGGTGCGAATTCACCTTTTACCCATATCCTTTCAACAGAACAATTGAAAGCCATCAAACCGAGCGATTTGACTGAACTTGTGACCAGCCTCACTTATTACAAACATCGTGTTCTGTATTATGGCCCAGCTTCAGGGAATGATTTGGTTTCAAAACTGAACACTTTACACAAAACCCCAAGTGTAGTTTTGCCTATTCCTGCCAAAAAAGAATACAAAGAATTGCCTTTGGACAGTACCAAAATCTATTGGGCAAACTACGACATGGTACAAGCCGAAATGTTGTTCTTGACCAAATCGGTAGAATATGACAAATCGTTAGTACCAATGGTGGGGCTTTTTAATGAATATTTTGGAGGAAGTATGAGTTCGATTGTGTTCCAAGAGATACGTGAGTCGAAAGCTTTGGCGTATTCGGTACGTTCTAGTTATTCCTTAGCAGGCGAAAAAGGCAAGTCTAATTACATCGTTTCCTACATTGGCACACAAGCCGACAAACTTCCCGAAGCGATGAATGCAATGGAAGAATTGTTGGACAAAATGCCAGAATCGAACTCCTCGTTTTTGCTCGCGAAAGAATCCATCCTAAAAAGCATTGAAACCGAACGTATTACCAAAGCAGATATATTAATGAGCTACGAAAGTGCCAAGAAACTAGGCATTGATTACGACATCCGAAAAGACATCTATTCGGCACTTCCCAAAATGACCATGGCCGAGATGACTAAATTCCACACTAATTATTTGAGTAAAAAGCCACAAGCCATTTTATTGATTGGCTCGAAAGACAAGTTGGATTTTGATGCCTTGAAAAAATACGGCCCAGTGAAGGAATTGACATTGACGGAGATTTTTGGATATTAATTAATTTAGTAAGTTAGATCCTTGTTTGGCTGTTCGTAGTTTAATAACGAATAAGAAACAAGGAACTAACTAACCCTCTAATACAGCTTTCACTTGCTGTCTCATCAAGATTTTGCCTGTGCGAGTATTTAGAATGATTTTTCGGCCAGTTTCGCCCCCTGTATCCAAGCCCTATTTCTTTGGCTTCTTTTAGTTTTTCGGGACTAGTTTCAGTCGTCAAAAAAATAACAGCCGCTTGTGCCGAAATGGCTCCTACCGAACTAAAGCCACGGATTCCGAAATTGGTGCCGCCTTCTTTGTAGGCATTTCAGAGTGAATAAAAACCTAGGATGTTTTCAAGAATTTCGTTCAGATCTTTATAAACTGCCCGTAATATAAAATTTCTTTTCGTGTGATGAAAACCATACTTGCAGGTACATCATTTATATTTTGCTCTTGTTTGCCAGCTGTGGTCACTTTCATCAACTCACTGATAGATAGTTCTGGCAAGCTCTTTTCTGACAAAAATAAATCATACGTTTTTTCACCCATTTTTTTCACTTCCAGCAAATCCATGCCTTCTATGTTTGAAAAAACGACTGAATCAGATTGCTCTGAAATCGACAAAACGTATTCGCCATTTTCGTTGGAGGTGCAAAAGCTCTCGCTTCCATTAATCGCGATTTTGACACCCGAAATAGGTGCATTGCTGATCACAAAGTATACGATTCCTTGTATCCGTATACTTTGTCCCAAAACAGCTGAAAAGTAAATCAATATAAATGAAAAAATATTTATACGTATAATTCTCATGAAATATAATTTCAAGGTACAATAAAAAGATACTTTCGCAAAGGAATACTTTTAGAAAAGCAAAAGCGGCATTGTTGAAATAATCAACAAGCCGCTTTTGCTTCTAAGCTTTCAAAAAGTTAACTGTACATTTTCTCGCGCAATGCTTTTACTTCCGGACTCAAGATATAATCGTCATATGGCATATGTTTGTCTATCACTCCTTTAGGAGTGATTTCGATGATACGAGTTGCGACAGTGCTCATAAACTCATGGTCATGCGAAGTAAAGATGATATTACCTCTGAATTCTTTCAATGCATTGTTGAACGCAGTGATCGACTCTAAGTCCAAATGGTTGGTAGGTTCGTCCAACAAAAGCATGTTGCCGCCCGTCATGATCATCCGAGAAATCATACAGCGCACTTTTTCGCCTCCTGAAAGCACTGAACAATTTTTGAAAGTTTCCTCGCCCGAAAACAACATTCTACCCAAGAATCCACGGATAAACGTTTCGTCTTTTTCGACCGAATATTGACGCAACCATTCAATAAGGTTGGTATCTGCACTTTGAAAAAACTCGGTGTTGTCAACCGGCAAATATGCCTTTGTGATCGTGATTCCCCACTTGTATTCCCCTTTGGTTGGAGTAAGTTCGTCCATTATAGTCCGATAAAGCGTGGTAGTAGCCAATCCTTGTTTCGAAATCAGAGCTACTTTGTCGCCTTTATGAAGCGTAAAGTTGATGTCTTTGTACAGATAAGTTCCATCCTCGGCCATGGCCGAAAGATTTTCGACTGACAATACTTGGTCGCCAGCTTCACGTTCTGGTTGGTATTTGATACCAGGATATTTACGACTAGATGGTTCGATTTGATCGACCGAAAGTTTTTCTAACATTTTCTTACGACTTGTGGCTTGTTTCGATTTCGAAACGTTGGCACTGAATCGTTCGATAAACGCCTGAAGTTCCTTGCGTTTGTCTTCCGTTTTCTTGTTTTGATCGGCACGTTGGCGCAAAGCCAATTGGCTTGATTCGTACCAGTAAGTATAGTTTCCGCTATACATCTTGATTTTTGCGAAGTCGATATCCACCATGTGCGTACATACCGAGTCCAAGAAATGCCTATCATGGGAAACTACAATAACTGTATTTTCAAAATTGGCCAAGAATTCTTCCAGCCACATGATTGTTTCTACATCCAAGTCATTGGTAGGCTCATCGAGCAATAACACGTCTGGATTTCCAAAAAGAGCTTGTGCCAATAACACACGCACTTTTTCGTTACCACTTAGTTCTTTTACCAGCTTGTAATGCGTTTCTTCTTTTATCCCTAACGAACTTAGAATTTGAGCCGCATCAGTTTCGGAATTCCAACCGTCCATTTCGGCAAAATCGGCTTCCAGTTCTGAGGCACGAATACCGTCTGCTTCTGAAAAATCGACTTTTTCGTAAATTGCGTTCTTTTCGTTCAGGATGCTCCACAATTTGCTGTGTCCCATGATGACGGTGTTCAACGCGATTTCTTCGTCAAACGCATAGTGATTTTGGCTCAAAACCGCCATACGTGCGCCTTTATTCAGCGTCACCGAACCTGAAGTAGGGTCTATTTCGCCCGAAAGAATTTTCAAGAAAGTGGATTTTCCAGCGCCATTGGCACCGATCACTCCATAACAGTTGTTATTAACAAATTTGAGGTCAACTTCCTCGAACAATACCCTTTTTCCAAAACGAAGGGAAAGATTGGAAACACTTAACATTTTTGCGTTTTTATTGAAATATGAACTCCTGAGAAACAGGCCTTTTTACTACTTATTTAACCAAAAAGCCACAAACACATCTAGGCTGATTTTGAAGCAGTTGCAAATGTAGGGAAATTTTAGAAGAGGTTTGTGCAAGAAACAATCTATTAGCAAGACAAATACTATGATCTCAGCTTTTATCATTTCAATTCTAAAGCCATTAAAATCTAAAAATCAAGCATGAAATAATATAAATAATAATTCATATCAAAGTTAGGCAGAAATTTATCATATCATTATGGTACGTAGTGGAACTCCCAAAAAGTACGTATTCTATCGGCTTGTAAGAAAATCAAGTCATTTTACTCTTCTTTTTCGCACCGCAAGTAAAAACCAAAAACAAAACACTTTTATAAATTGAAATTTTAGGACATAATTACTAAAATAACCTATTTTTATACAAAATAGCTTCAATATACAACCTATATAACCAAAGTAAGATATTATTTAAAATTTTAAAGATTCTTTTCAAACCTCTTTTTATTACGTAAGTAATTATTTAGTATTGCATAGGTTACATACGTAACTCATCCTAAACCCTAATCAATTAAGACGATGAAAAGAAAAATCTACGCTGGTTCCTTAGCACTGATGGCGTTTCTTTCTGTAGAAACGATGGCTGGGGAGTTTCCTCTATCCAAAGGAGGAAAGCCTGCAAAAAAGAAAAACCTTTTAAGGGAAGTACCAAACTCTTTCTTCGAGAAAGAAACTGTAGCAGATAGTACTGCTCCTGTAGCTGAGTTCAAACCGAGCTTCCAAGTGGGTTCTATTGTTCACATGATGGGATCATACTCACAAGTAGGTTATCCAGGATCAGCACCTTCGGACGGGGGCAAACCTGAAGATTGGGTAAAAGGAGCTGCCATTTACAGAGGTCGGATTTTGGTTGGAGGTCAATTATCTAAAAAAGGAAGTTTTTTCTTAGAAACTGAACTACCTACACCTATCGGAACTACAGGAGGAGGCAAAAACGAACAATCTCCTTTGGTAATGCTTGATTGTCAATACGAACATGTGTTTACCCCTGCATTCACAGTCGTAGCTGGCTCTCAATTGGTTTCAGGAAACAGAAATGGATTGCAAGGAGCTGCTTCTTTGATGGCCAATGATTTTACTTTTTACCAATATGCCTATAATACTTTTGCAAACAATCCCGTAGGTCAACCACTTAGAAGTAATTTCGGTCGTGACGTAGGCGTAAACTTTAGAGGGATGCTTTTAAAAGACAAATTGGAATATCGTTTAGGCTTCTTCTTAGGTCGAGGCAAAAACGGGAATGATCCATTACGTACAGTTGGTCGTTTGGTTTATAACTTCTTGGATGCTGACAAAAGCTATTACTATTCTGGAACAAACCTTGGCAAAGGCAAAACAATTTCTTTAGGTGCAGGATTAGATGCACACGCTACTTATCTAAATGTTGGGCCGGATATTTTTGTGGATGTCCCACTGGGCTCGCCTGGTTCAATTACATTCAATGGTGCATTCCAATACTTGACAGGCGGCACTGTAGACCCTGCTAAATCTACAATTTCTTATGCCGCTCAAATACCTACATCTACAGTACAGTTTGCAGAACTTGGCTATTATTTCAAAGACTTGAAAATCCAACCTTGGTTGCGTTTTGAGAATTTTGCTGTGAATGCATACAAAATTCAAGCTGGAGGCGCAGAAGGTGATGCATTGAGTGCTTTCAATAAGTCGAAATCTTCCACTGTTTTCGGAGGTGGCCTTAACTACTTCTTCAACGGTTATGGAACAAACTTACGCTTGTCATATGTAACAAAAACAGCCACTACTGCAACTGTAAAACCAACAGGCGGTGTGGATTCTGAAACCAAATCGTATGGTCAAATGTGGCTACAACTTCAATTCTTCTTGTTTTAATCTAAAAACTTCAAAAATAACGAATGCTAGAAATGATGATTGCCCCGATGATAATAGGACTTAGCCATTCTGTGGAAACCGATCACCTCGTTGCGGTAGGCAACATGGTGAACGTGAAAAGCAACTGGCTAACGGAAAGTAGCAAAGGGGCAATTTGGGGAATAGGTCATACGGTTTCTGTCACACTTGGCGTGTTGGTACTGGCAATGATTCAGCAATACTATCATTTTGAACTTCCTTTCAAGCTCGAAATACTGGTGGCGATCATGTTGGTTGGTATTGGCATCCTCAGGATTTTCAAACTCTTGAACAAGAAAGTGACAGAAATGAAAGAAGAGAAAAAGGTGGTTTTTTTTCATGTAGGTTTAATACACGGCTTGGCAGGCAGCGGCACTGTCGCTGTCCTGCTTTCTAGCCTGGTAACAGGAACTCCTGAGAAACTGCTTTTTCTACTTTGGTTTGGCCTTGGAACAATTATCGGAATGGGATTTATCACAGCACTTCTCACCCGACTGAAATTCCTTAAAAGTTCTCTTCTCGATTCTCTTCTTTTTTCAGTGGCTTGTCTTTCTATTGTATTTGGAATCAAAATTTTCATCGAACAAATTTCTTAACCCATAACCTTATTAAAAAATGAAAAAGATCAATTTAAATTTTAGCCGCCTCGCACTGGGTATAGGTGCTATTGCGGCTACCACATTGTTTTCTTGTAGCTCGGAAACCAAAGAAACTGCTGCTGTAGATTCTACCGCAACAGCTGGCGAAACCGTCAAAATCGGGATTCTTCACTCGCTGAGTGGCACAATGGCCATCTCGGAAGTATCGTTGAAAGACGTAGTAGAAATGGCTGTAGAGGAAATAAATGCGTCTGGCGGTGTGCTAGGAAAAAAAATAGAAACAGTGGTAGTTGACCCTGCGTCAGACTGGGATTTATTTGCAGAAAAAGCGAAAGAGCTTCTGGTTGATAAAAAAGTATCGGCTACGTTCGGTTGCTGGACTTCTGTTTCTAGAAAATCGGTTCTTCCAGTGTTTGAGGAACACAATGGTTTGCTTTTCTATCCTGTTCAGTACGAAGGCGAAGAGTGTTCGGCCAACGTGATTTACACTGGTGCAACTCCGAATCAACAATTGATTCCTGCTGCTGAATATTTGATGAGCGAAAAAGGCGGAGGATACAAAAAGTTCTATTTACTTGGAACTGACTATGTATTCCCAAGAACAGCTAACAAAATCTTGAAAGCGTTCTTGCTTTCGAAAGGCGTTCCTGAGAAAAACATCATCGAAGAGTATACTCCTTTCCACCACCAAGATTATCAAACGATTATCTCGAAAGTGAAGAAGTTTGCTGCGGGTGGAAAAGCGTGTATCCTTTCTACTATCAACGGAGACTCGAACGTTCCATTCTACAAAGAATTTGCGAACCAAGGTTTGTCGTCTGCTACTTGTCCTATCATGGCGTTCTCAGTTGCTGAAGACGAATTGAGAGCGATGGATACTGAATTCTTGGTTGGTCACTTGGCTGCATGGAACTACTACCAATCGGGCAAATACCCAGCTAATCCAAAATTCATTGCTGATTTCAAAGCTTTCTGCGAGAAAAACAAATTGCCAGGTGGCACAGGCCGTGTAACTGACGATCCTATCTGCTGGGCGTACACAGGTGTTTACCTTTGGAAATTGGCAGCTGAAAAAGCTGGTTCAATAGAAGTAGAAAAAGTAAGACCTGCACTTTATGGCATGGAGTTTGAATCACCAGGAGGTTTGGTGAAAATGGATCCTAAAAATCACCATTTGGCAAAACCAGTTTTGATTGGCGAGATTCGTTCGGACGGACAATTCGACATCATCTGGCAAACAGAAGGTTTAGTTTCACCAGAACCTTGGTCGAAATTGACTTCTCCTGACAAAGATTGTGACCACGTAAGCCACGGTGGTACTTACACAATCGCTGCTAAATAATTCTTTATAGTTCCTTGTTTATTAGTTCCTGGTTCGTAGTTGCGCTTTTGGCGAGTTAAAAAACTACGAACTAGGAACAAGGAACTACAAACTATTAAAAATCATCCACCCACTTAAATTTTATCTTGATGAAAAAAGGATGGAAAAATATTGCCCTCACGATTTGGTTTTCTGTGTGCATCTTCAGCATTGCACATGCCCAAGTTGATTCTGTTGCGATTTATGCAAACCAGCTCCTCTCCGAAACAGATTCAGTAAAACTTACTGCACTAAAGAAATTAGTGGACTCAAAAGACCCAGCAGCGTTTCCTTTGCTTGGCGCAATTAATGAGAAAAGACTCTTTCTTTACGAAGGAAAACTATGCACCACAGGTGAAAAAATAGAAGAGGGTAAAGACATTCATTATCTTTTTTCCCTTCCTGAAAACAAAGCCATTTTAGACTCAAAAGGACAAAACATCACCAAAAATCCTGCTGATCTTAAAGAAATTGAATTTGACCGTGCCGATCGTTTGGTAATCTCTCCCCTTTTTCCTTTCCTAAATCTTACAAGTCCAGAAAAGGAAAAAAGAAAGCTGTCGTACAGCCAATTCCAAAACCAAGAAACCACCGAAAATGTGGCGATGCTAACAGAAGCATTGAAACTAGAAAAAGACGAAGAAGTACTTCGTACAGGCTGGGAGTCAGTGTATAGCATTCAACTAAAAACTTCTAAAACGACTGCCGAAGGTAAAATGTATGTCGATAGCCTTCTAGAAAACTGGGGAACCAATACCGCCAATTTCCTCAACGAATTTGGTGCAACTTGCAGCAATCCTGAACTGAAATCCTACACATTGGAAGCAGCCAAAACACTTGATTTTCGCCATCATGTGACAGAATATATCCAAACATTCTTTAGCGGCATCAGCTTGGGAAGCATCATGGTGTTGATTGCGCTTGGGCTAGGAATTGTGTACGGTCTGGCTGGTGTCATCAACATGGCGCATGGCGAATTTATGATGATTGGTGCTTATACCACGTTCTGTATGCAAAGTTTGTTTTACAACATATTGGGAATCAAATCCGATATTTTCTTTTGGCTTTCGCTACCACTTGCATTTGTGGTGGCGGGTTGTTTCGGATTTATCATTGAACGACTAATTGTAAGACATTTATATTCTCGTCCGCTAGAAAGTTTACTCGCCACTTGGGGCGTGAGTTTGGTGATGGTCCAATTAGCACGCACCATTTTTGGCGACCTTACAGCCGTGAAAACACCAAGTTTTCTTTCGGGTGGATGGGAAGCAATACCGCACCTTATTTTACCATACAACAGATTATTCATCATCATCCTAACGGCTGTCACCATCGCGATTACCTATTACATGCTCTACAAATCGAGAATGGGACTTCGAATTCGTGCTGTGACACAAAATAGAAACATGAGTTCGTGTCTAGGTATCGAAACTAGAAAAGTAGGTGCTCTTACGTTCTTCATTGGTTCAGGCTTGGCTGGCATGGCAGGTTGTGCCATTACACTCATCGGAAATGTGGTTCCGGATATGGGACAAACCTACATAGTAGATTCGTTCCTTGTGGTGGTTTCTGGAGGTGTTGGAAAATTGGCTGGAACAATTTTCTCAGGATTAGGAATCGGAATATTAACCAAAACACTCGAATTGCCATTCGAAGCAGTCTTTGGAAAAGTATTCATCTTGGTCATAATCATCATCTTCCTTCAGTTCAAACCAAAAGGATTGTTCCCAGACAAAGGACGGATTGGAGACGATTGATTTTAGTTAACAGTGAATAGTCTATAATTAATAGTCAAACTACTTGTTACTAGATACTTACTACTAAATACTACACCATGTTCGAGAATAAATACGAAAAAATCACCTTCCTCGCTCTAGGAGTGTTGTTTGTGGTCATCTTTCCTGTGGGAAATTTGATGGGTTTTATTTCGCCCAATACCATATCGCTTTGGGGACGCTATTTCTGTTTTGCAATCGCTGCAATCGGGATTGACCTTATTTGGGGTTACACCGGCATATTGTCCATGTGCCAAGCGTTCTTCTTTTGCCTCGGAGGCTATTCCATCGCGATGCACATGTTGCTCTCAGCCAGTGGAAAAGGTACTTATGGTGCTGCCATCCCTGATTTTATGGTGTGGAATGGAGTAGAAAAACTCCCTTGGTTTTGGGAACTCTTCCACAGCTTTGTGCCTTCTGTTTTCTTCGCCATCGTGATCCCCGCTATTTTGGCGGGCTTGTTTGGCTATTTTGTCTTCAGAAGCAGATTGAAAGGCGTGTATTTCGCCATCATCACCCAAGCGTTGGCTCTAGCAGTTTGGCTTATCTTCCTTCGAAACGAAACCATGTTAGGCGGCACCAATGGGTTGACCGATTTCAAAATATTGCTTGGTTTCGACCTTACGAAAGCCAATGTAAAACTGAGTCTGTACATGATTTCGCTTACCGTACTCATTTTGGCATTCTACTATTGCACCCGTTTGGTCAATTCAAAATTTGGTAAAGTACTGACTGCCATACGCGATAGTGAAACCAGAGTCGGTTTCACGGCTTATCATGTCATGGATTACAAACTGGCTATTTTTATCATTTCGGCAATGCTAGCAGCGGTAGGCGGCATTTTGTACGTCCCACAAACAGGAATTATTACACCTGGACTGATGGACGTGACGTCTTCTGTCGAAATGGTGATGTGGGTGGCATTGGGCGGTCGTGGCAAAATAAAAGGCGCACTCATTGGCGCTCTCTTGGTCAATTTCGTGTACAGTATTTGCACGAGTATGTTCCCTGGCTCGTGGCTCTACATTTTAGGAATCATGTTTATCGTTACCGTTTTGTTCTTTGACAAAGGCTTCATGGGTCTTTTCGAATTGAAAACAAAGAAATTAGTCACTGAAACTAAATAACAAGCTTATGTTACTTACTGTAAAAGACTTATATGTTTCGTTTGGTGGCGTTGTGGCTTCTGACCTTCACGATTTCAATCTGGCAGACAAAGAACTGAAAGTGATTATCGGTCCAAATGGTGCTGGCAAATCCACTTTCATGGACATGCTTTGTGGCAAAACGATGCCATTAAGAGGCAGTATCAAGTTTGACGGAGAAGAATTGATCGGAAAAAAAGAAGTGGAAATTGCCAATCTGGGCATCGCTCGCAAATTTCAGAAACCTTCCATTTTCCCAAGCCTTTCGGTTTTCAGCAATATGATGTTGGCCGTGAAAATGCCAAAAGGTGTTTTCCGTTCGATCATGTTCAAAATGTCGGGCGAGATGTACGACAAGATTGTGGAAGTAGCAGAAAGAGTGGGGTTGAAAAATGAACTCGACAAAATTGCTGGTGATCTTTCGCACGGACAAAAGCAATGGTTAGAAATAGCAATTGTGATGTTGCAAGAACCAAAATTGATGCTGATTGACGAACCTGCAGCTGGCATGTCGGACAAAGAAACCGAGAAAACAGGTGAACTCTTACTTGACCTTGCCAAAGAACGAAGTGTGTTGGTCATCGAACACGACATGAATTTTGTGAAACAAATAGCTAAAGGGACTGTCTCAGTCTTCGTTCGTGGTAAACTTCTTACAGAAGGCGCGTTCGAAGATGTCCGAAACGACCAACGCGTTATCGACTGTTA
>JAYVIX010000306.1:0-7701 GCA_043769845.1 Cytophagales bacterium | reverse complement strand
CTTGGAATTGATCCGAGGCGTTTTGCTAAAGGCAAAATGAGCCCTGTAAATCAGTGCCATTGCATCCAGCAGAAATAATTTCTTGTTCATGTAGGGTCGAAGATTATTATGAATTTGTAAACTGGGTAATACTACTCAATTTTGGTTATCTTATTAACACACAGATTCAGTACCTGAAAAATTACAATTTTAAACTAGAATAAGACTATATTTATCTGTGGGCTTTACAAAGAAACTATATTGGATTTTATAAAAAAAATAGCAAAATCTGGAGTAAAGGACAACATGCCTTTCCTCGAGAAAAGAAAAACGGTGATGGTAAATACCATCTCTTTTTATTCTGGGGTAGTCATATTACTGATATCCTGCTATTTCGCCACACTCAACCCGCCCAAACCTGCCATGATAGGAATGGTACTTTATGGTTTTGGGAATTTGAGTCTTTTTCTTGCGACTAGGTATTTTGGTTCTCTTTTTTCCAAATTCGCCCTATTTTTCAGTTCACAGGTCACTATTCTATTAGTGGGTTCGTATGTATCAAACGACAATATCACCTATCAAGTCATTACCTACATGTGGTTGGGCACTTCGTTTAGTGTCGCTTTTGTGATGTTTGATTTGAAACAGAAGTCTAAAATCTTGCTCTGTTTCGTTACTACCTTTTTAGTTGCGCTGGCGGTACCTTTTACTGATACTCTATTGAATGCACCTAATTTTGAAATTGCGTTCGGAATGCAACCTTATTTTCTTTTTGGCAATTTCTTAGGCTCACTTTCGTTGGATGTATTAGCAATTCTCTCCTTTCAATCTAGTTATTCTGAATATTTTAAAGAATTGATTGACAATCTGAAAGGGAAAAACAGAGAATTAGAAGAAAAAGAAGGCGAACTTTTTACCAGTCTCGACCAATTACGAGCCTCCCAAGCCGAATTGAAAAGTAGTTACGAGCTCTTGCAAGAAAAGCAAAACCAATTGCAAGCATTGGCTGCCAACGTGCCTGGTGTGATTTTCAATATGGAAATCACCAATAATGCCATCATCGGGTTCAAATACATCAGTGCGCGAGCCAAAGATTTTTTCGAACACGATTTGAAAGAAATCATGCTGAATAGCGATTTGGTTTTTGACCAGATATTGCCTGAATTCCGAAAAGACTTGTATTCACAAATGCTTGCCAAGGGTACTGGAAACAGTCAAATAGCGCCAGAACTGAAAATAGAAACCGTTTCGGGGAAAATAAAATGGATCAAAGCCGAAATGCTTATTGAGCCTATTTACGAAGGAAAAAAACAAATAAATGGCGTTTTTCTGGACATCACAGACGAGAAAAACCTTTTGGCGAGCAAAGAACGTATGCAAAAAACGCTTCTTGAAATCTCGAACGAAAATTGTGTCATTTCTGGCGACATCGTAAATGCATTGAAACTCATCACCGATACTACCAAAGAAACTATCAATGTAGATAGCGTAAGTATATGGTTGCTTGAGAAAGACAAAAACGAGCTTCACTGCCAAGAACATACTTCCAACAAATCGTCCGATTATGCCCGAGATCCTATTCCATTGAAGCAAATCGAGTTTTACCGTTACTTCTTGGACGAACATAAAGTAATCGTGGCAGACGATGCTCATGCACATCCAGCCACCAAAGATCTTTTCAACAAAAAAATAAAACCAGAGCACATCAAATCGTGCCTTGATGCAGATATTATTTTAAAGGGTTGTTTTCAAGGATTGATCAATTGCGAAACATCCAGTAAGCCACGCAAATGGTCGCAAGATGAAATCCAATACCTCAACTCGATGAGCGATATTATTTCATTGGTACTCGAAATTCACGAACGTAAAAAAGTAGAAAACGAAATCCAAAGAGCCTACTCACTCATTCTTTCAGTTTTCGATGCAGTGGAAGAAGGCTTGATGGTAGTAGGAAGCGACAACGAAACACTTGAATGCAACAATCGCTTTGTTGAAATGTTCAGAGTGCCACCTCCTCTTTTAAACAAGGACAATAGAAGACTCAGGATCAGATACATAGCCGACCAACTCGAAGATGGGGATGATTTTATGAGCAAACTATATGCCGTTGAAGCCAGTAGCGAACACAAGTTTTTTGATGTTTTACACCTGCGAGATGGCCGTGCGATTGAACAATTTTCGCAACCATTTTATGTTCAAGGGAAATTCATGGGGCGCATTTGGAGTTACCGTGATATCACTAAAAGATTGCGTGCCGAAGAAAGTCTACGATCGGTCAATTCGGAATTAGACACCTTTATTTACCGAGCTTCACACGACATCAAAGGACCATTGGCACGTCTCAGAGGTATTTGTAATGTTGCCAAACTAACGGTAACAGACGAACAATCGTCCGAATATTTCCAATTGCTCGACCAAGAATCCAAAAAACTCGACAGTATTTTGGGAAAACTATTGGTAGTGAAAGACCTAAAAACCAATCGTATCAAAATAGATAAGATTGATTTTAATGGCGTGATTAACAAGTCTTTAAAATACCTCAAATACATTCAAGATTTTGAAAACGTCAATTTGAAAGTGCAAATTGATGCCACTATAGAATTTAATTCAGACGAAAATTTACTTGAATTAATATTCATGAATTTAATTGACAATGCGATTCAGTTTCATGACGAAGACAAGCCAAGTATCAATATTCTGATCGATATTTACAGAGATGGAAATTATGTCACTATCCGCCTCAAAGACAACGGAATAGGCATTGAAGAATCCATCATCCACCAAATATTTGACATGCACTTTCGAGGCAGCGAACGCTCGACTGGCACAGGTCTTGGACTGTATATTGTAAAAACGGCCGTGGATGCACTTAATGGTAAAGTATTTGTACAAAGCAAACCATTTGGTGGAACCGACTTTGCGTTCAGTTTTCCGTTCAAATCGATTTCAAAATCTTCGATCGGGTAATTTTTGATACTATTGGCATTTATCGTTAATTGATACTTGCTAACATACTCAGAAAACCATGTCGTCCGATTTTTTCCCTTTTATTCAAACCATCCACCCGTTAAGCAACCAAGCAAAAGAAGCTTTGGCTGCTATTGTCAAAAAAGTAGTCCTCAAAAAAGGCGAAACCTTATTGGAAGAAGGCAAAATATGTCATTCTATTTATTTTGTAGAAAATGGATGTTTGCGCAGCTTTTACAACCTTGATGGCAAAGAAGTGACCTATTGGATATCGATGGCAGGCATGTTTGCGTCCTCGTTTTCAAGTTTTATTGCCCAAATTCCAAGCCACGAAAATATTCATGCGCTAGAAGATTCGTCCTTGATTGCGATCCATATCAATGACCTCACACAGCTTTATCACGCCTATCACGAAATTGAAACTTTAGGTCGAAAATTAAGTGAAAAATATTATATTCAACTAGAGGAGCGAACATTTGCGCTCCAATTCTTATCGGCCAAAGACCGCTACGAAAAATTGGTAAACGAGCACCCAAATCTACTTCAAAAAGTATCACTTGGTCATTTGGCTTCTTATTTGGGCATTACCCAAGAGACATTGAGCAGGATCAGAGGAAAGGCCTAAGATAAAGAACCACCCACAGACTTTACATCGCTACCAACTGTTCACTGATAATTGTTACTTTTGTAGAATTAACAGCGATTCGTACTTATAGCTCTTCATGGAACACATTCGTAATTTTTGCATTATTGCCCACATCGACCACGGAAAAAGTACCCTTGCCGACCGCCTTTTGGAACATACTAGTACGGTGGCGCAAAGAGATATGAAGGCGCAAGTGCTTGACAACATGGACTTAGAGCGCGAGCGTGGTATTACGATCAAAAGCCATGCAATTCAATTAGACTACATGTACGAGGGAACAAAATACACCCTCAACCTAATAGATACACCTGGTCACGTTGACTTTTCGTACGAAGTTTCTCGCTCTATTGCCGCTTGCGAAGGCGCACTTTTGATTGTCGATTCATCACAAGGAATCGAAGCACAAACAATCTCCAATTTATACTTGGCCATTTCGAATGATTTAATAATTATTCCAGTGTTGAACAAAATCGACTTGCCACACGCAATGCCCGAAGAAGTAAAAGACGAAATTGTAGATTTGATTGGTTGCAAGCGTGACGAAATCATCTCTGCAAGTGGCAAAGCAGGCATCGGGATTGAAGACATTCTGCGTGCCATTGTACAACGCATTCCTGCTCCAAAAGGTGACCCAAAAGCACCCTTACAAGCCTTGATTTTCGACTCGTCTTTCAACTCGTTCCGTGGTGTGGAAGTAATTTTTCGTGTCTATAATGGTTCAATCAAAAAAGGCGAGAAAGTAAAATTCATCGCGACTGGTAGAGAATACAATGCAGATGAGATTGGAATTCTTCGCCTCGACAAAGAGCCTCGCAACATCATCGAAGCGGGCGATGTCGGTTATTTGATTTCAGGAATAAAAGAATCAAAAGAAGTAAAAGTAGGTGACACGATTACTTCAGTGGCTAATCCTGGTGAACAAATCTTAGGTTTTGAAGACGTGAAACCGATGGTTTTCGCAGGTATTTATCCTGTTGAAAATACCGAGTTTGAAAACCTTCGCACCGCCATGGACAAGCTTCAACTAAACGATGCTTCTTTGGTCTGGGAACCTGAAACTTCACTCGCTTTAGGCTTTGGTTTCCGTTGTGGCTTCCTAGGAATGCTGCACATGGAAATCATCCAAGAACGTTTGGAACGTGAGTTCAACCAAACAGTGATTACCACGGTACCTTCGGTTCAGTTTCACTGCTACACCACGCGTGAAGGCAAAATAACGGTAAACGCTCCTTCCGAAATGCCTGAACCCAATCTGATCAGCCGCATCGAAGAACCGTATATAAAAGCTCAAATCATTACAAAGGCAGATTATGTGGGGCCAATTATGACCTTGTGTATGGAAAAACGTGGGATGCTGAAAAACCAAAGCTACCTCACGACTGACCGTGTAGAACTGCAATTTGAAATGCCTTTGGGAGAAATCGTTTTTGACTTTTTCGACAAACTGAAAACGATCTCAAGAGGTTATGCTTCACTGGATTACGAATTAATCGGTTTCCGCGAATCGCATCTTGTTCGATTGGATATTCTTTTGAATGGAGAAAAAGTAGATGCACTTTCGGCTATCGTGCATAGAGACAAAGCCTACGATTGGGGACGCAGACTTTGCGAAAAATTGCGTGAATTATTGCCTCGCCAAATGTTCGAGATTGCAATACAGGCGGCTATCGGTGCGAAAGTAATCGCACGTGAAACGATCAGTGCGATGCGTAAAGACGTGACAGCCAAGTGTTATGGTGGTGACATTTCGCGTAAACGCAAGCTTTTGGAGAAACAAAAAGAAGGTAAGAAAAGAATGCGTCAAGTAGGTAATGTTGAAATACCACAAGAAGCCTTTATGGCGGTATTGAAACTGGACTAAAAAGGTATTGGGTAGTAGGTTTTAGGAAAGTACTAAATGCTTTATTAAATGCGTCTTAGATAAAAATCAGAACCGGAGTCAGACCGAAAGTCGGCACCCAATTTCAGGTACTGACCTTCGGTCTGACCTAAAAATACAAAGCACATTAAACTTTGAACATTAAACTTTGAACTCAAAAAAAATGAAAAAAACTGCTTTAATAGGAACTGTACTTTCGATTGCTCTTTTGTCTTCGTGTGTTTCGAAAAAGAAATTTACCGAATTGCAAGACAAAAACAAAAGCACGATGGTGCAAATGGGCCAGACGAGCGGTCAACTCATCACCTGTGAAAAAGAAAAAATAGAAGCATTAACAAGAATACGTGGTTTGGAAGAACAATTGGCTTTCCTTCAAAAAACCAACGATAACTTGTTGAAAAACAATAGTGACATGATTCAAAACGTAGGTAATATGACTACGCTTACCAAAAAAGGTGCTGAGAATCTTGAAAAATCACTTGAAAGCATCAAAGAAAAAGACACCCGCATCACTAGTTTGCAAGATGCTTTGACCAAGAAAGACTCTGTCACGATTGCAATTGTAACAAGCCTAAAAAGCTCGCTTGGCAATTTAAATGATACTGATATTGAGATCAATGTAGAAAAAGGTGTTGTCTATATCTCGATAGCTGACAAACTACTTTTCAACAGTGGTAGTTACGTAGTGTCTGATAAAGCAAAAGTAGTTTTAGGCAAAGTAGCCACCGTAGTTAAAGCAAAACCTGATTTTGAAGTAATGGTAGAAGGCCATACCGACAACGTACAAGTAATTCAAAAAGACAATCTTATAGACAATTGGGACTTGAGCGTAAAACGTGCGACATCGGTGGTACGTGTGCTTCAAAACGATTTTAATATCGAGCCAGGAAGAATCATCGCAGCTGGTCGTGCTGAATATGTGCCTTTGGTTGCCAATAATTCCACCGAAAACAAAGCAAAAAACAGAAGAACAAGAATCCTAGTGCTTCCTAAAATCGATCAATTCTACAAAATGGTAGAAGACGGAATGAAACAAGCGAAATAGTTTTAGTAGTCAGTCAACAGTCGTTAGTTATCAGTTACTTGTTCGTAGTTTTTCTTCGATGCTATTCAATCGAAGAAAAACTACGAACTTTTACATTAAACTTAAAAAAGAAATGAGCTATACCTTACTTGATGGCAAAATCCTTTCGGAAGAAATATTGGCAGAAATTGCAGTAGAAGTAAATGCGCTAAAAGCTAAAGGAGCAAAGATTCCACATTTGGCTGCGGTGTTAGTTGGGACTGATGGTGCTAGCATGACATATGTCAACAGCAAAGTGAAGAATTGCGAGAAAGTAGGTTTCAAATCGACTTTGATTCAAAAGAATGCGGATACTACCGAAGCTGAATTACTCGAAATTGTTCACCAACTGAACAATGATCCTGAC
This sequence comes from Cytophagales bacterium, assembly GCA_043769845.1. Taxonomy (GTDB): domain Bacteria; phylum Bacteroidota; class Bacteroidia; order Cytophagales; family UBA9547; genus UBA9547. The sequence continues at coordinate 800 of JAYVIX010000306.1, read as the reverse complement.
ATTGACGGCTTTATTGTCCAGCTTCCCCTCCCCCATCACATTTCCGAAAAAGTCATTACCGATTCTATTTCGCCCAATAAAGATGTGGATGGTTTTCATCCTTTCAATGTCGGAAAACTGGCTTTAGGTTTGGAAACCTTCGTTTCGGCAACGCCAAATGGTGTAATGGAAATGTTGAAAAGGTATAAAATTGATACTGCTGGCAAAAACTGTGTGGTGATTGGAAGAAGTAATATTGTTGGCTCTCCTATGGCCATGCTTTTGTCGAAACCCAACAAATGCGAAGTAATCGCCAACAACGGCTACACAGCTGATGCAACTGTAACGATTTGCCATAGCCGCACTCAACACCTCAAAGACATTACTTCAAAAGCCGACATCTTGGTTGTGGCCATCGGAAAACCCGAATTTGTATCCGCTGATATGGTGAAAGACGGGGCCGTGGTAGTTGATGTAGGAATCCATCGAATTCCAGACGAAACGAAGAAATCAGGTTTTAGATTGGTAGGCGATGTGAAGTTTGACGAAGTAGCTCCCAAAACTAGTTTTATAACTCCCGTTCCGGGTGGTGTTGGGTTGATGACGATTTGCAGTTTGTTGCAAAACACATTGAAGGCTGGTAGTAAATAATCGGAGTAGTTGAAAATAGCGGAGTATTAAAATGAATTATAATTCATTTTAATACTCCGCTATTTATATTATAAATAGTGCCTGAACGGAAACATATAACTCATTTAAATACTGACAGTTATCATTAATATTAACAGTAAATCATTTATAACTACTCCATTATTTTTTTT
>JAYVIX010000305.1:0-4931 GCA_043769845.1 Cytophagales bacterium | reverse complement strand
GGGTGGCGGTACGCCATTTACCAGCCGGGTTGCCCGTACAAGCTACTGCTTGCATGATTTGAAAACGACTGTCTACTGTTTGATCTTGAGCTTCGATCGTCCCCTGACCTTCCATGTTAGACTGACCAAAACAGAGATAAACATGAAAATTGGGATCTTGAGCTTTAACTCCCATTGCGAGAGTCATTAGCAAAATAGTGATCGCCTGTTTTGATTTTAAAAATTGTTTCATCATTTGTCCTTTAGAGTATTCGGATTATCGCTTTTATTATAAAAAAGCTAACCTGAATACAATTAAGTAGAATGAAGGTTACAGTTTAGTAGTCAGTAGTTAGTTAGTAGTTAGTCGACAGCCACTGATGACTGTTGACTGACAACTGACGACTACATTCTGGCCATGTACCAGTTGAGTTCTTTTTCTATTCGTTCGTAATGAAAATAGGCAGTGATGTTTTTTTGTAGTCGGAGGAAAGCTGTTTCACTTTTTACCACATAATCAAATGCTTTGTGGTGCATACAACTCACGGCTACGTCTATTTTGTCTTGGGAAGAAAGCATCACGACAGGTATATCGGGATTAAACTCTTTGATCTTGTCCAATGTCTCGATTCCGTTCATGGCGTTAGGGTCGATCCCGTCTAGGTGATAGTCGAGAATGATTACATCAGGATTTTTGGACAGGTTGGCAATACAAAGCTCGCCAGTAGCAAAGGTCTCGACCGTAAAATCGGTATGGTGTATGAATTCGATTTCCAGCGATTTCAGAAATACTGCATCATCATCAACCAAAAAGAGGCTTATTTTTCTATCATTCTTCATTTGCTCGAATTCTTTATCTTATTAAACTCTTCTTCTAGTTCGCTACATGCTTGGACGCACACCGTTTCTAGTTGCATCACCAAGGTGTATATGTCTTCTTCTTCACTTTGCTTACTTGCAAACTCTTGCACTTTTTGTGCCATCTTTTCAAAGTCTTCATTGATTCCCATGATAGAGAACGATGGAATCATCTTATGAACTGCCGAATAAAGCATCGGCCAATTCTTCTCAAGCAAACTATCTTTCATCGTAGTGATGAGTGGGGGTGTTTGTTCGAGATACAGCTGAATCATTTCCATCATCAACTTCGAATTGGATTTGGTACGGGTGTTTAGGTATTTAAGATCGGTGTACCTTAGTTTCTCTATTAATTGCTTTTCGTTTTCGAGAATTATTTTGGCAGGAATTGGCTTTTTTACTAAACCAATGATTTTAGTATACAACAAACGTTCGTCCACAGGCTTTGCAATGTAATCGTTCATTCCTACAGCTTTGCATTTGGCAAGGTCTACTGTAGTGACATCGGCCGTGAGTGCAATAATAGGGATAGTCAATTTCATGGTATTGCGGATGTATTCGGTGGCTTCAAAACCGTTCATCTCGGGCATTTGCAAATCCATCAATATTACATCAAAAGTATTTTTTCGTAGCTTTTCGATCGCGATTCGACCATTGCTTGCAATATCGCGTTCAAACCCAAAATCGTCCAGCAAGGTTTTCATCAACAACTGATTCAGCGCAATGTCTTCTACCACCAATACTTTGATATTTTTGATGGAAGTATCTATTTCGGCAAAGCCAGAGGCAGAATCGGCTTCCTGATTGGTTTTTTTGAATCGAAGAACAAAACTGAAAGTCGAACTTTCGTCTAAGATACTTTCTACTTTGATACTCCCGCCTTGCGATTCAACCAATTGTTTGACAATGGCTAGCCCTAAACCTGTGCCACCATATAGCCGCGAAGTACCACTAGATGCTTGCTGAAAGTTCTCAAAGATCTTTTCTATCTTACCGCCAGTAATGCCTATGCCAGTGTCTTTTACCGAAAACTGAATCGTTGCAGATTCATCGTCTTCGCTTTGCAAATCGACCATTACTTTAATAAATCCTTTTGAAGTAAACTTTACCGCATTGCTCACTAAGTTGAGAATGATCTGATGCAAACGAACAGGGTCGCCCAACATTACTTCTGGAATACGGTTGTCGTATTGTTTGATTAGTTCTAGGTTTTTTTCTTGAATCTTGGTTTCAAACAAATGCAACATGGCCGAGATAGACGATTGCAATTTGAAAGGAATCTCTTCGAAAGTCATTTTGCCAGCGTCTACTTTGGCCAAGTCTAAGATGTCGTTGATCAATACAATGAGGGCATCGCCACTCGTTTTGATGGCATCAAGGTACTCTTTTTGTTTTTCTGTCAGTTCTGTTTTCATTACCACTTTAGTGAACCCAATGATTGCATTCATCGGGGTACGAATCTCATGACTCATGTTACTAAGAAACTGCTGCTTGGCTTTCACGGCATCTTCGGCCGTTCGTGTGGCAAACTCGGCATTGTTCTTGGCTACTTCTGCAAACTCGGAAGCCAATTCTGCAACTACCTTGGCTTCAGTCAGCTCTTTTTCGATCTTTTTTTGCTCGGTAATGTCTCGTGCCACAATCACCGCACCTATCACATTACCTCGGTCGTCTTTGTAGGTCGATCCGTTAAAAAGCACATCCGTCAGTTTATGATCACGAATTGTGAGAGGGTAATCGGCCACAAATCCTTTGCTGAAAACTTCGTGGTAAACGTTACTTGCCTTTTCAGGATCGGTGAAATAATCTTTAAAATCAGTTCCTTTCAGGTTCTCTCGTGACACGCCTGTGATTCTAACAGTGGCCTCGTTCATATCAGTTATTTTACCTTCTGGGCTAATCGCAACTAAAGGATCACGACTTGCTTCTATCAAACTAAGAGAATATTGGGAAAGTAATTTTTTTGCTGTAATGTCTGTTCTTATAGCCACATACTGGTAGATTTCACCTTCTTCATTTTGGAATGGAACAATGGTAGAATCTACCCAATAAATACTACCATCTTTTGCTTTATTTTTCAGTTCTCCTCTCCATATCTTTCCACTGGTAATGGTTTTCCACATCTCACGAATAAATATTTTCGAGTGATAGCCCGAATTAATGATGCGATGGTCTTTTCCTATTAATTCGTCTCGTCCGTATTTGGATATTTTACAAAAATTATCATTTACATAATTGATGATTCCGTACTGGTCTGTGATGGCTACGATAGAGGACTGTTCCAATGCCATTTTGTAGCCCGAGATTTCTTTTATGCTCTTCTCTAAATTAGCTTCTACTTGTTTTTGCTTGGTCACATCGCGGGCTGCCGCAAATACACCCAATACAATGCCATTTGTATCTTTATAAACTGATGCATTGTATAAAACATCCGTCAGGTGCCCGTCTATATGTTTAATAGTCAGTGGATAATCGGCCACAAATCCTTTTTCAAACACTTGTTGATACCCTTCTTGTGCCTTCTCTGATTCGGTAAAATAGCTGGAGAAGTTGGTCCCAATAAGTTTTTCTCTCGGAATACCCGTCACTTTAATCGATGCCTCATTTACATCCGTGATTTTCCCTTTGGCATTGATCGTGACAAGCGGGTCGAGACTAGCCTCAATCAAACTACGGGAATATTGGGAGGTCATTTTGGCCGAATTACTGAGAGCCTCCAGTTCTTTGTTGGCGATTTCCCATTTTTCCTTTTCCCTACTTTGGACTACAAGTTCAATATCGGCTATCACCAATTCGGCCGCCCGTTTTTCTTTCTCACCCATTTGAAACAAGAGTTCCTTGTTGGCGATAAAGAGCTCTGCCGCCCGTTTTTCTTTTTCTTCGTTTTGAAAGATGAGCTCTAAGTTTGCAAGGCTTAATTCTTGAGCCCGTTTTTCTTTCTCTTTGTTCTGAAAAGTAAGTTCAATGTTGGCAATGACCAACTCGGCCGCTCGTTTCTCTTTTTCTTCATCCTGAAAAGCAAGCTCTATATTTGCGATGTCCAATTCTGAAGCTCTTTTTATCTTTTCTTCGTCTTGAAAAGCAAGCTCTATGTTGGCAATGCCTAATTCGGTCGCTCTTTTTCCTTTCTCTTTATCCTGAAAAGCGAGTTCGATGTTAGCAATGCCAAGTTCGGCTGCACGTTTCCCTTTTTCTATGTCTTGGAAGGCTAGTTCTCTGTTAGCAATGCCAAGTTCAGCAGTACGTTTCCTCTTTTCTTCTTTCAAATAGTCAAGTTCCTTGTGCGCAATAAATAACTCTAAGGCAAGTGTTTCCTTTTCCGCTTTTTGGGAAGAAAGTTCTTTCCGAATAGCGACAAGTTCTTGTGCGTTTGATTTTTCTATTTTAGTCATTTAAGTATCAAGTAGTAAGTATCAAGTAATTAGTAATCTTGTCTAGCGACTAGATACATACTACTTATGACTATTATATTTCTTCTATCGGATTTCTCCTTTTGTCTTTCAATTGTTTGAAATGTGAAGGCGTTAATCCAGTTGCTTTTTTGAACTGATTGGAAAGATGCGCTACACTGCTATAGTTCATTTTATTGGCTATCTCGGTGATATTCAATTCATCATAAATGATCAGTTCTTTGATGCGTTCGATCTTGTGCAGAATAATGAACTGAGCAATCGTAGTGCCTTGTACTTCCGAAAACAAATTGGATAAATACGTGTAGTCGTGGTTGAGTTTATTGCTAAGAAAGTCCGAGAAATTTACTTTGATCAACTCGTCCGAATGATGCACCATTTCAATAATTGCATTCTTGATTTTTTCGATCAGTACGGCACGTTTGTCGTCCATCAGTTCTAGGCCAGCATCTAGCAAAGTAGCTTTCAACTGCACTAGCTGAGTTCCGGTGAGGTTTTCCATCACATCTACCTCGCCCAAATCTACCAAGATAAAGTGAAGACCCAGATTTTTCAACGCTTCTTTCACCACCATTTTGCAGCGGTTACTCACCATGTATTTGATGTATAGTTTCAAAAGAAGATTGCAGTTTAGAATTGATTAGGCAAGTTTCTCAATTCGAAAGCAAGAAGTATTACATAAAT
>JAYVIX010000304.1:0-6608 GCA_043769845.1 Cytophagales bacterium | reverse complement strand
TGGCGAAATCATTATCCTCATTGTGTATTTACCCATTTTGGCACTGATAGGCATTGAAGGCAAGATGTTTAAGCCAATGGCACAAACGGTAGCGTTCGCCATTCTCGGGGCGTTCATTCTGTCACTTACCTATGTTCCAATGGTGTCAGCTTTGTTCTTGAGCAAAAACACCACGCATAAACGCAACATTTCAGATAGAATGATGGATTTTTTCCAGAGAGTATATACCCCAGCGATCCATTTTGCCATCAAAAGAAAAGTAGTAGTGATAGGGGTTTCTGTCATGTTGTTTGTCGTAAGCCTATTCATTTTCATGAACATGGGCGGTGAGTTTATTCCCACTTTGGACGAAGGCGATTTTGCAGTAGAAACTCGTGTGCTTACTGGCAGTTCCATGATGCAAACAGTGGATGCTTCATTGAAAGCAGGTGAAATCCTTACCCAAAAATTTCCCAACGAAGTAAAGGAAGTAATCGGAAAAATCGGGGCAGGTGAAATCCCTACCGACCCAATGCCTATCGAGGCGTGCGATTTAATGGTGATTTTGAAAGATAAAGACGAGTGGACAAACGCATCCAACAAGGACGAACTGGCCAATAAAATGCAGGAAGCTTTGGAGGAAATACCAGGCGTGAACTTCGGTTTCCAACAGCCCATCCAAATGCGTTTCAACGAACTGATGACAGGTGCAAGACAAGATGTAGCCATCAAGATTTATGGGGAAGATTTGGACGTACTCACCGAACAGGCAAACAAGTTGGGAAGTCTCATTCAACCCATCGAAGGCGCAAAAGATTTGTATATCGAGAAGGTAACAGGGTTGCCACAAATCGTAGTCAAGTTCGACAGGGACAAAGTGGCTCAGTTCGGTTTGAACATCCAGCAAATGAACCGTATCGTAAGTGCCGCTTTTGCGGGCGAATCGGCAGGATTGATTTACGAGGGTGAAAAACGCTTCGATTTGGTGGTCAGGCTCAATAAAGAAAACCGTCAAGGTTTAGAAGACGTGCGGAACTTGTTTGTTACTACTTCCAAAGGCCAGCAAATTCCTTTGAGCCAAGTAGCCGAAATCGAATTCAAAGTAGGCCCCAACCAAATCCAACGAGACGACACCAAACGTAGGATTACAGTCGCCTTCAACGTGCGTGGTCGGGATGTGGAAAGTATCGTACAAGAAATTCAACAAAAGACGGATGCACAACTGAAACTACCAACAGGATATTACCTCACCTACGGTGGTCAGTTCAAAAACTTGGTGGAAGCAAAAGCCAGATTGTCGGTAGCTGTGCCTATCGCGATGGCATTGATATTTATTCTACTCTACTTCACGTTCAGTTCCATCAAGCAAAGTGTATTAATTTTTACCGCCATTCCGCTTTCGGCCATCGGTGGCGTATTTGCTTTGTGGCTCAGGGATATGCCTTTCAGCATTTCAGCAGGAGTAGGGTTTATTGCGTTGTTTGGGGTAGCTGTACTGAATGGAATCGTACTCATTGGCGAGTTCAACAGTTTGAAAAAGGAAGGAATCACAGACCTGAAAGACATTGTACTTAAAGGAACATCCACAAGGCTACGCCCTGTACTCATGACGGCAATGGTCGCTTCATTGGGCTTTTTGCCAATGGCATTATCGCACGGTTCTGGGGCAGAAGTACAAAAACCATTGGCAACGGTCGTAATCGGTGGTTTGCTTTCCGCAACATTGCTTACACTCTTGTTATTGCCGGTACTGTATATCCTTTCCGAAAACGGTTTCAAATTCAAAACGCCAAAAGTGGCTTTCCTTATTTTGCCTCTGCTTTTCATGTTGGGTTATGCCAATAGTGCAAACGCACAAACAAAAGCGATCACTCTTGAAGAAGCCATGAACACGGCCATTCAAAACAACAGTGGTGTGAAAGCGGCATCCTACAATGTGGAGTACAACAAAACTTTAAAAGGAACAGCCACCGACATAGGCAAAACAACTGCCTCGCTTATATATGGGCAGTACAACAGTTATTACAAAGACAACAACATCACGCTTTCGCAAACCATTCCGTTTCCTACCGCCATGCACAGGCAGGCGCAGTATTACAACGCTGCTACCAAAAGTGCGGAATACAGCAAACAGGCCACGGAAAACGAGTTGTTGTTCAACGTAAAAACGGCTTATTATTCGCTGCAATATGCCAAGGCAAAGCAAGCATTCTTATCAAAGCAGGACAGTATTTTCGTGACCTTCCTCAAATCGGCCGAACTGCGTTTGCGAACAGGCGAAAGCAATGCACTTGAAAAAGCCACAGCCGAAAGCCAATTGTACGAAGTACGCAACCTGAAAGCCCAAAACGATGCAGACATCCTCATTTTTCAAAACCAATTGCAAACGCTATTGAATTCGAACGAGGCTGTTACATCACAGGGCATAAAACTGGACAAAAAGGCATTAGCTATCACAAGCGATTCCGCCACAATAGCCAACAACCCCGCACTTCAGTATTTTCAACAACAGGTAAAAGTAGCGGAAGCAGGAAAGAGCGTAGAGAAAGCACGATTGATGCCAGACCTTACCTTGGGCTATTTCAATCAATCCCTGTACGGCACACCCAATTACCGTGATGCTTCGGTAGTCGCAAACGGCTCAAACCGCTTTCAGGGTGTGATGGTAGGTGTTTCTTTTCCCCTTTGGGCAAAACCCCAATTGGCAAGAATCAGAGCCAACGAAGCGAATAAAAACGCAGCACAAGCTAGTTTCGAACATTACCAAAAGAACTTGCAAGGGCAATATGCACAGGCGTTTCAAGAATACCAGAAGTTCAAGAACAGTTTGGAATACTACGAGAAAAATGCGCTGCCTACGGCTGACATCATTACCCAAAATGCCTTGAAGAACTACCAAAGTGGTAACATCGGCTACATCGAGTTTTCACAAGGACTTAGTAGGGCATTAGGAATCCAGACCAATTACTTGACTATCCTAAGTCAGTACAACCAATCCATCATCAATATAGAATTTATCATTGGCAACAAGTAAAAGCACAAAATATGAAAGCGATATATAAAATTACCCTGTTTCTGGCAAGTATAATACTGCTTGCCTCATGTGGCACCAAAACAAAAGAAGTAGCCACAACCGAAGAAGAACACCATCATGACGAGGAAGGAATGGTCGAATTTACGCCAGCACAGTTCAAACGCTCAGGAATAGAATTTGGGAAAGTGGAAATGAAAAATCTCAGCTCTACCATTTCCGTGAACGGTGCGTTGGATGTACCACCGCAAAATATGGTATCGGTTTCTGCCCTTATGGGTGGTTTTGTCAAGTCTACCGAGCTATTGCAGGGAATGCGAGTGAGGAAAGGAGAGGTCATTTTGACCATCCAAAACCCCGATTTTATCCCCATTCAAAGCCTGTATTTGGAAAATAAACAAAAGCTAAAATACCTCGAACTGGAATACAAGAGACAGGAAGAACTATCGAAAGAAAACGTGGCAGCAACCAAAACCTTCCAACAAGTGAGTTCGGAATACAATAGCTTGCTGGCAACGATCGGGGCATCGGAAGAAAGATTACGCATCCTGAATATTGACCCAGCTACTCTGAATCAATCTAACATTCGCAGTACAGTCAATATCTATGCACCCATTAGTGGGTACGTCACAGCTGTGAATGTAAACATTGGCAGGTTCGTAAATCCAGAGGACGTGATTTGTGAAATAGTGGACACAGACCACCTTCATGCCGAATTGACTGTTTTTGAAAAAGACATTACGAAAATCAAAAAGGGACAGAAAATACGATTTGTGTTGGTGAATGAAAGCAATAAGGAACGTACCGCTTCGGTGTACCTCATCAATCACCAAATTTCAGACGAACGAACAATAAGAGTACATGCACACCTCGACAAAGAAGATCCTGCGCTCATGCCCAACATGTACCTGAAAGCACTGATTGAAGTTGGCGACAACAAAACCACTGCCGTACCCGACCTAGCCATCGTAAATGCAGGAGGCAAAAACTACATCTTTATCAAAGCCGAGGAAGAAGGACACGACCACGAAAAAGAGGAGGAAGACAAAGACGAAAAACATGACCATGAAGAAGGCCATGACCATGATAAAGAGGTAAAAGAAGAACACGAAGAAGAATACGTTTTCAAGGCGATAGAAATACAAAAAGGTGTTTCACAAAACGGCTACACCGTAGTCATACTTCCCGAAGGCTTCGAAACCGACCATGCCGAAGTAGTCACCAAAGGAGCGTATGATTTGCTTTCCAAAATGAACAATTCGGAAGAAGAAGGACACGCACACTAAGTTTTGAAAACACATGGAAACGACCATCAAATTTTTTTCCACTCTTTTCTTTGTTCTGTATATGTTGGCCGCCTTTGTGTGGCCAACATACCGTACTTGGAAACAAACAGGCATCAACCCGCTCACCTTCGGCAATGCCGATAATGCACACGACCTAGTAGGCAAATGGTTCAAAATCATCATTGGTCTTGTTCCTGTCAATATTCTTTGCCTCTGGCTTGGTGAAAATGTATATCCATACACTTTGCCCGCTTGGTATTTAGACAATGACAACCTGAAATTAGTGGGCATCGTGCTTTGTGTCACCTCTTGGATTTGGACAGTCATTGCGCAATTTCAAATGGGCAATAGTTGGCGAATAGGCATAGACGAAACCAACAAAAGTGCCTTTGTCACGAAAGGTCTGTTTGGACTTTCGCGCAATCCTATCTTTTTCGGGATGTTGCTCACCCTTATTGGTTTCTTGCTCATTCTCCCAAACGCCCTAAGCCTTTTGGCTTTGGCTTGTGGGTATTTATTGATGCAAGTACAAATTCGTTTGGAAGAGGAATTTCTAGCCAAACAGTACGGGAAAGAATACAAAACCTATCAACAAAAAGTAAGACGTTGGATTTGAGAATAAAGTAACTATGGACTTACTAAATCTCCTTTTCGGAACAATCCTTCTCAGCGTTATCCACTCGCTGATACCCAACCATTGGTTGCCCCTAGTCGCTGTGGCTAAGGCAGACCAATGGAATGCGAGAGAATTACTCACCAAAACGTTCGTAGTCGCTTCGCTCCATGCACTCAGTACACTTATCATCGGTTTGTTCATTGCAGACGTAGGTTTTCATTTATCCCAAAAGCAACACACATTAGCCGAACTTCTAGTGCCAGTAGTGATGATTGTACTAGGATTAGTGTATATCAGCATCAATCATACCCACGAACATCACGAGCACATCAGCACCCAATCTAAGAAAGGCTGGTCAGTTGTTTTTGCTATCGGTTTGGCCATGTTCCTTTCACCTTGTTTGGAAATGGAATCCTTCTTTCTGTTGGCAGGAACTTACAATAACAGGTCAGTAATTGCCTTAGTCGGTTTGGTCTATTTCCTCACCACCACAGCAGGAATCATGCTCTTCACTTACATGGGTTGGATAGGATTCAAAGCCATTAAATCGCATTGGCTCATTCACCACGAAAAAAAAGTAAGTGGCATCGTACTCATTGTGTTCGGTATCATTTCATTCTACCTCGCCTATTTCAACAAAATATAATCTAGACATTTTAAAAATAACATTATGGCTCACACACACGAACACTCAGAAGAACATTCTCACGAAGAAGAATGCTGCTCCACTGAAAAACAGACATCCGAAAGCTGGGTAACCCAAAACAGCGAATACATTTCGGCAGGTATCAGCTTGGTATTATTACTCACAGGCATAGCCCTCGACTATTTCCTGAAAGATCAAATGCACCCCTACTTTCGTTTAGGGTTCTATCTCGTAGCCTATTTGCCGGTAGGATGGCCAGTATGGAAAAGCGCATTCAATACCACCTTGAAAGGAGATGTATTCAATGAGTTTGTACTCATGGGCATTGCCACACTAGGGGCGTTTTTTGTTGGCGAATATCCAGAAGGCGTTACCGTGATGTTGTTTTATGCCATTGGCGAACTTTTTCAAGGGGCAGCCGTGCGTAAAGCCAAAAGTTCCATCAAGGCATTGCTAGACCAACGCCCCGATGAAGTCACCATTTTACATGACGGCAAAACCATCACTAAAAAAGCCGAAGCCGTAACCATTGGCGAAATAATCCAGCTTCGCCCAGGAGACAAACTAGCTTTGGATGGTGAATTACTCACCCAACAAGCCTCTTTCAACACAGCAGCACTCACAGGCGAAAGCAAGCCCGACACCAAGCAAAAAGGTGAAACAGTATTGGCAGGGATGATAAACCAAAACCAGCTTTGTGAAGTAAAAGTGACCGCTGCGTTTGCCGATAGCAGACTATCCAAAATACTGACCCTAGTACAGGATGCTACCACCAAGAAAGCACCCACCGAACTATTCATCCGCAAATTCGCCCGAATCTACACACCAATCGTGTTCTTTTTGGCGGTAGCAATTGTCATTTTGCCGTACTTCTTTGTGGGTGCTTATGTCTTCAACGATTGGTTATATAGAGCATTGATTTTCTTGGTCATTTCATGCCCTTGCGCTTTGGTTATCTCTATTCCACTAGGTTATTTTGGAGGTATCGGGGCAGGTTCACGAAATGGTATTCTATTCAAAGGCTCTTCGTACCTCGACCTCATGGCTACC
>JAYVIX010000303.1:0-5108 GCA_043769845.1 Cytophagales bacterium | reverse complement strand
AGACCAATCGCCAGACAAACCACAGGAAATAGCTTTCGATTGAAATGGGGTGCGAAAACTACAGGCCAAATCCCCCAAGCCTTGCTTATCAAACGAATTGATGGTATTGATCAACCATTCAATAGAATCACTCCTTTTTACACCATCGAACAAAAAAAAGACAGCTTGTTTTATGAAGTAATTGATGAATATGTACAAAGTAACAAGCTCTATCAGTACAGCATCACTCCCGTCAATCGTTTTGGCGGTGGTGGAAAAGTAACTTCAGACACTTTGTATGTAGCACTTTCTGATAAAAATTATTTGATCCCCAAACTATTCACCGCTTCGGAAGACACTTCTATTTCAGCCATTGTTTTAAAATGGGGATTTATAAAACCTGATGAAATTGGTGTGGTGAAAGTTTTCAGATCCGAAGAATACGAACTAGGCTACCAGTTTATTGGCACATCCGATGCCCGAACCGCTTTTGTGGACAAGCAAATCGTGATCGGAAAGAAATATTACTACTATCTAAACATCACCGATCGGCTTGGCCGCCAATCAGAACGAAGCACCAAACTTTTTGGCCTAGTACAATCCTCTAAAACTCCCGATGCACCTATTTATATAGAAGCAAAACGTACTGAAAAAGGAAATATCATCTCTTGGCAAGATTTCAATGAAAGCACAAGAGGTTTTTATGTCTACCGAACATCATCTGTAGCTGGAGAACTGAAACAATTATCTGAATTTATATACAAGAAAGAGAAGTATCAAACCACTTTCAGCTATACCGATTTGGAAAAGTCGAATGACACCAAAGGCTATGCCATTGTATCAGAAAACCTAAGCAACGTACGCAGTTTGTTTTCAAAAACAGTGTATGTAAATGGTGAAATCGCCAAAACTTCTCCGCCCGAATGGATCGATTATACCAAAATGGAATCGGGCTTTCGCCTATTTTGGAAAAATTCAACTGAACAATACAACTATATAACAGGCTTTTACCTTTACAAAAAGATGGGACTAGAGGATTTTAAAAAAATCAATGTGGTACCTCTAAATAGTGCGAGCAATTCGTATTTCGATTCTTCTGCAACCAATCAAATGACCATCGTCTACAAAATGACGAGCATCAATACAGCTGGTCAGGAAAGCAATTTTAGCACCGAACTTGCCGTATCTACTACCGAAATCATTTACCCACCCAATTCATTAAAATTGTTTAATACAGAAGACAATAAAGGAATCATTCTAGAATGGCAGCCATCACAAAGTGCTGTGAAAAAATACGAAATATACAGATACATCCGAAATGAAGAGCCGAGTAAAATCACAGAAATAGAGGAATCGAAAACCACATTTACCGATAAAAGCTTTATTCCTAATAAAACGAATTACTACTTTATAATTGCGGTGGGACAAAACGGTTTAAAATCGCTTCCGTCAGATGAAACTTATAAGGTGATGAAATAAACCTCCATCTATTTCTGTACCTTTTCTCCCTCAAAACAATCCTGAATAAGTCAGAAAAACCCACCACAAAAAAGTAGTTACAAATGACATCACGATACTGATGCAAACAATCAAATTCGAAAGTTTAGGATTCAGATTATATGTATCAGCCAAAACAGTGACAGTGAGCATCGTAGGCATAGCTGCTTCGAAAATACTGATTTGAGCAATGGTTCCTTTGATTTGCAAAGCAATGGCAATGACAGAAATCAAAACGGGAGCAAGTAATAACTTATAAAACAAAGCAAAGGAAAGATGTTTCCATTGTTCTTTCCAACCAGAAAACTGCAATTGCAACCCGATAGAAAACAAGGCTAAAGGACCAACAGTGCCAGCCAATTTATCAAACAATGGATTTAATGGGGAAATATCAACAAAATGTGGCAAGACCATCGCAGCAATAAAAGCCATAAATGGTGGAAACAAAAACAGCTTTTTAGCAATAGATGAAATAGAAATACTTGAATTGCCAGAAGCCTGTATGGACGTGTAGATGCCAACGGTCGACAACAGCAAAAATGTAACCTGATCGCAAATAATAGCAATACTAATTTCTTTTTCTCCGAAATAGGCCATGATGAGCGGAAAGCCCACAAAAGAAGTATTAGCCAAGCCGGTCACAATTTTCATTGCGCCATTGGTTGCCCTATCCAAGTGTTGCTTTTTACAATAAAATGTAATGATGAGCCAAGCACATACCCAAACAACAACAGGCGAAAGTGCAGGTAACAGCAATTCTTTACTCCATTGAATGTGAGGAAGATACTTGAAGGAAACCGCAGGCATGGCAATGTATAAAATCCATGCGTTAATTCCTTTATGGGCATCTGAAGGAAGAAATTGAGATCTGCGAAAGAGAATTCCTGCGAGGATACAAATCGCAATTAAAATAAAATTGGTCACGACCGAGATTCAGAGTTGGTGGGATGGGTTGGTTGCGTTCCAATTACATCGGTGGCTAGCCAAATTATAGTTTAGCCTTCGAAAAGTTCTTGAAGCGTTTTAGTTGCAATAATCATTTTGCGACTATCAGGAAGTTGAATGAAATCATATTTTGAATAGAACTTTTCAGCTTCTGTGTCAATTGGGTCTACTACTACGGCAAATGAAGCAATCGTTTTTGAGATTTCGTAACTTCGTTTTAAAGCATCAATGAGCAATAGTTTGCCAATTCCTGTTCCTTGAAATTTTAAGTCTATTGCCAATCGACCTAGCAATGTCGTGGGAATGGAAGTATATGATTTGGGTAACTTTTTCTGGATTTGTTCAGAGAAACTACTCAAAGGAATACTGTTATTTGATAATGTATAATATCCCTTTATTATAACTTCATTTTCAGATAAAACAAAACAGGCAGAAAGTTTACGCTTAACATCTTGTCCTGCTTGATTTTGAAGGTAGTTATTCAACAGTTCCTTTCCACAATCAAACTCTTTTTTATTGTGCTTTTTATCTAAAAGTTCGATCATCCTAATTCCCCTCTTTCATAAAAGTATTATAATCAACCAAAGCATCAAGTAAAGTTTGGGATGGCTTTTTAGGTGTAGTTATTGCTTCAAAAAATAGCTTGCTATCATTTTCTGAAGCAATAATTTGTTCTTTTGCTTGAATGATTTCTTTTGCTTTTTCTTGTACTGTTAGAATTACAAAATCTGTTAGATTTCGGTAGCCGCCTAGTAAGGCTGCTTTTTCAAAGATTTGTTTTTGTTCCTTGGAAATTCTTGCATCAAATCGTGCTTGCTCTATTGTAGTATTCATGGCTCATTTTTTTACAAAGGTACGTACAAAATCCGTACGAATTGTAATTTTATTTGTTTCGTTACGCATTCAAGCTTGAATACCAACTACTCGCCACCACCCAAAGACTGGTTTTCTACCGATGCTAAATGGAGAATTTCTTCATATTCATGCGCATCCAAATCGTTGTAGAAGAAGTAAACAGGATTTACTTTTTGGCCTTTTTTGATCACTTCGTAGTGAAGATGTGGCGCAGCCGAAGTTCCAGTATTTCCCGACAATCCTATCAACTCGCCACGTTTTACACGCTGTCCTCTGCGCACTTTGAATTGGGACAAATGCGCGTATTTGGTCACATAACCAAAACCATGATCCACTTCTATTTGGTTGCCGTAGCCGCCTTCTTCGCTATCAGCCGTGATAACTACTCCATCACCAGTAGAGTACACATGTGTTCCAGGACGAGCATGAAAATCTACTCCTGTGTGCATTTTCTTCACCTTATAAATAGGGTGAATCCTAAAACCAAAACCCGAAACCAAGGCATGAAGTCCCTTATTTTCAACAGGTTGAATGGCCGGAATACTGGCCAACATTTTGTTTTTACTTTTGGCCAAGTTTACTATTTCGTCATACGATTTTGTTTGAATATACATTTGCTTCTTCATCTTATCAATGCGAGCAAACGTGTTCACAATCAATTCTTCTTGTTCCAAATCGTTGTCTAACAATTCTTTGTAACGATTCACACCTCCAATTCCAGCCGAGCGAACTGATTCAGGAATTGGGTGCGATTCAAAAATAACTCGGTAAATATTGTCGTCACGCTCCTGTAGTGCGCCCATCATTTTATTGACGGTACCCACTTCATTGTTCAGGATTTCGTAATAAGTTTTCAGTTCCTCGTTTTCTTTTTGAAGCCTTTTTTCGTTGGGTGAACCAAACCATGCGCTAAAAACGAAAAATATCGAAGCCGAGAAAATGGCAGATACCAACAAAAAGCCAGCTACGTTCAGAAAAATCTCCGATTTCGAAGCTTTTACCCTTTCGTATTGACAAGTCTCGGTATCGTAATAAAATTTTATCCGTGCCATCAGAAATCAATTTCTATCTTTGCAAACTGGTAAAACAAATGTCTTCCAGATGTAACATGTGACCTATTTTTACACTTTTTTTACAGTACTAAAAGTGTAAAGTTAGACGCTAGACTTATAAAATACAAATTACGCCAATTCCCTATATGATGACTTCCAGCGAAATACGCCAAAAATTCCTCGACTATTTCCAATCAAAACAACACTTAATCGTTGATTCAGCCCCGATAGTGGTCAAAAACGACCCAACTTTGATGTTCACCAATGCGGGCATGAATCAGTTCAAAGATTATTTTTTGGGCAACAAAGAACCCATTGCCACACGCATTGCCGACACTCAAAAATGCCTTCGCGTATCTGGAAAACACAACGATTTGGAGGATGTAGGACACGATACCTACCATCATACCATGTTCGAGATGTTGGGCAACTGGTCTTTTGGTGATTACTTCAAAAATGATGCCATCGAATGGGCTTTCGAGTTATTGACGAAAGAATATAAACTTCCTGTCGATAGAATCTATGCTACTGTATTTGAGGGTGATGCAAAAGAGAACTTAGAATTCGACCAAGAAGCTTGGGATATTTGGAAAAAATTACTTCCTGAGAAGCAAATATTAAAAGGGAACAAGAAAGACAATTTCTGGGAAATGGGCGATTCAGGCCCATGTGGTCCGTGTTCGGAAATCCATTTCGACATGCGCCCTGAGGCGGAAGTGAAAGCCCAAATCGGAAGTGAATTGGTAAATAACGACCATCCTCAAGTGATCGAGATTTGGA
>JAYVIX010000302.1:0-15857 GCA_043769845.1 Cytophagales bacterium | reverse complement strand
TTGACGGCCTTTTGCATGTCGTTGGCTGCTGGATGCAATTTGTCGGGGCCGCCAAAAGCATCTAATTGCTCGGCTTTTAATCCTTCGTCTATGTTTTGCAAATAATCGGGGTCGAGCAAAACATCCGAATCTAAAATCACAAAAAAATCGCCTTTTGCCCGCGCCATTCCATAATTGCGCGAAAAACCTTGGCCGTCATTTCCTTTGAAGAAATACTGAATATCCAAAAGTTCCTTGAACGACTCCACCACTTTGTCTGATTTTATGTCCGATCCACTTTCGATTATCAGGACTTCAAAATGCTTGATTGTTTGTAGGGTCAGACATTCCAAAAGCGTTTGAATTTCTTGAGGACGATTAAAAACAGGAATAATGAATGAATAAAACATCTAATTAGTCGATAGTTAATAGTTGAGAGTCAATAGTTTCGCAACTCGTTTATAAGAAAGCATTTAAGGACAAATCTGTTAAATAATAGTCTCTTGGTTCTTCTCCAACAATCAACTACCTGATTGCGTGTCAAATATAGAACGATTCAATATCGACTATTCACTATTAACTACCTCCTTGATTTCTTACGGCTTCAAATAAACGGTTTTTTTCGTTTCTTTGTACAAATTAGCATTTCGCTATCTATGGTTTTGAACCTCAAAAAGTTCGTTTTTATCCTTTTAACGGTTGCATTCTTTTCGCCCTTGGCTCTTTTTGCTCAGGAGGAAAACCATGCAGGGCTCAACCATACTTTTCATCGCGCTCATGTGAGTCGTGCGAGTACACATCAGAAAACGAAAGTTATTTACAAGCGACCGTCTAAAAACCGAATGTACAGCAACGAATGCGTGCACGACTATACGGTTTCGAAAATGGGTTTTGAATACGTGATCCTCACAGGCGATTGCGAACAAGCATTAGGGCATCGAAGCGGCTTCGAAATGGAACTGACCAATTTTTTTACCGAAACTGGCATATTTTTCCGAAGAGGCCCTTTTTGGAAATACAAAGTCAAGAAGCGCTTTAAATTCTGTAAAGAACGAATGGGCGATTATGTGGAATAGCTTTTGATTTTGCATTTTTTAATCAATGCAATTCAAAATATATTAATTATTATTCATTTATTATAAAACTACAGAAAGTAAAATTCTGAATAGTATCGAATGGAGTTGTATGATTTTCGTTGATACATTCTATTTTTTCAAAACCTTCGGCAAAAGCTTCGACAAGTTGCGCATCTGAATACTGCTTGATTTCTAGACCACTGCATTTTTTAGGACCATTTTCCGAGAAAGTTCCAAGAACCAAGTAACCGTTGATAGACGCTTTGGCAATTTGAAGATAAGTTTGAATTTGAGTAGAAGTGGTCAGAAAATGAAATGCCGCCCGATCATGCCAAACATCGTATTTTTTCTGAGGTTTGAACTCGGTAATGTCTGAGACTATCCAATTGACTTTTGATGCTTTTTCGCCCAATCGTGCTTTGGCTCGTTCTAAAGCTGCTTCGGAAATATCAAGAACGGAAAGATCTGTAAAGCCGTCTTCCAATAAAAAATCGACTAGTTTGCTATCTCCACCACCAATATCAATAATGGCAGCCGTTTTGGGAAGATTGAAACTGCGAATAAAATGCAAAGAAGTACTCGGAACGGTTTGTGTCCAACTTACTTCATGTGCTTGTTTGGTGCTAAAAACCGTTTCCCAATGATTCTTGTTTTCCATAATTGGATTTCAAATCAATACACTTTATGGAATGTTTTAGTTCTTCGAAAGAATCGCTTTGTTGATTTTTAGAATCAAATCTGGGCCTTCGTAAATCAATCCTGAATAAATCTGAACAAGATCGGCACCCGCTTCTAATTTTTCGATCGCATCTTGTGCCGTATGTATTCCGCCTACTCCAATGATGGCAAACGTCTTGCCTGATTTTTGGGCCAAATAACGAATCACTTCTGTACTGCGTTCTCTCACAGGTTTGCCACTGAGTCCGCCAGCGCCAATTTCTGAAATTCGTTCTGCTGGCGTTTTCAAATCGGCACGGCTGATGGTGGTATTGGTCGCAATTACTCCTGCGATTTCTGTTTCTTTGACAATTTCCACAATATCATCCAACTGCGACTCGGTCAGGTCAGGCGCAATTTTTAGAAAAATGGGTCTTGCCAAAGGCTTACGCAAGTTTTCGGTTTGCAAAGTCGAAAGCAATTGTTTCAGCGGTTCTTTCTCTTGAAGTTCGCGCAAACCTGGCGTATTGGGCGAACTGACATTGACCACAAAATACTGCACATAATCGTACAATTTGTGGAAACATTTGAGATAATCGTCTGTGGCGTTTTCGTTTGGCGTGATTTTGTTTTTGCCAATATTGCCGCCCACTATAATATTAGAACGTTTATTGTGCAAACGTTCCGCAATAACGTCCATTCCATCATTGTTGAACCCCATTCGGTTAATCAGGGCTTCGTCTGTTGGCAAACGAAAAAGGCGAGGTTGGTCGTTGCCAACCTGTGGCAATGGCGTGACGGTGCCTATTTCCACAAAACCAAAACCGAGTGACGACCAATCGTCTATCAACAAGGCATTTTTATCCAAACCTGCTGCTAAACCTACCGGATTCGGAAATTTCAGACCAGCCACGGTACGCACTAAACGCTTGTCGTTCATCCGAAAAAGGGCCGCAACTAATTGTTTGACAAAAGGAATATAAAACGAATAACGTACTATCGAAAATGTGATATGATGTGCCTTCTCAGGTTGAAATAAGAAAAGAAAAGGTTTTAGTAACAGTTTATACATGGGCAAATCTTTGCTTAAGCCCTCAAAAATCAGGATTTTTGCCGAATAACCACAGCGATTTTGACTTATTTAATCCCTAACCGAGAAGTTTTTTTTAGCGATTTAGGCCTTATACCCTACAAACAAGCCTTTGAAACTCAGGAAGGTCGATTAAAAGAATTGGTGGAAATAAAAATACAAAACGCCAATGCTGATTCAGAAATCACTGCACCAACCAGCAATTATTTGTTTTTCTGTGAACATCCACATGTGTACACGTTGGGAAAAAGTGGTAAGGCTGGCAATTTGCTGATTAGCGATGCGATGCTGAAACAAATTGGTGCAGAATATTATGAAAGCAACCGTGGTGGCGATATTACTTATCATGGACCAGGGCAATTGGTGGCCTATCCTATTTTTGATCTTGAAAATTTCTTCACTGATATTCATAAATACATGCGCTCTTTGGAAGAAGTGGTGATCAGAACCTGTGCTGCCTACGGGGTTTCAGCTGGACGTGTAGCCGGAATGACGGGCGTTTGGGTAGATGCCGAAAGTGAAAATCCACGCAAAATTTGTGCGATGGGGGTGAAAACGAGTCGTTGGGTGACGATGCATGGTTTGGCCTTGAATGTAAATCCCAATTTAGATTATTTTGGATACATCGTTCCCTGTGGCCTCACTGGGAAGCCAGTTACGTCTTTGCAAAAAGAACTCGGAGGCGAAGTAAACATGGAATCCCTTAAAAATGTAATGAAAGAAGCTTTTGTGTCTGTCTTTCAATTAATTATTGATTAAAAATTGTTAATTCCAATGAGCTATCAACAAGTCCTCAATCAGATTCAGAAAGACATACAAGTATTTTTGGGCAGCGGTAAAGTAGCCGATTATATCCCAGCTTTAGCAAATATTGATATTCAGAAATTTGGCATGGCCATTCATACCGTTGACGGTGAACGTTGTATGGTAGGAGATGCGAAAGAAGATTTTTCGATTCAAAGTATTTCCAAAATTTTCACCCTCACGATGGCCATGGCCAATGGAGATGAGTCGATTTGGAAACGAGTAGGCCGCGAACCTTCGGGAAGTAAATTCAATTCGCTGGTACAGTTGGAATACGAACATGGCATTCCTCGAAATCCGTTTATCAATGCTGGCGCACACGTGATGACCGATATTGTGTATTCGAACCACGAACAACCCAAACAAGCCATTCTGGATTTTGTGCGCAAAATAAGCGCAAACGAAAAAGTAGATTTCGACCTCGAAGTAGCCAAATCGGAACGCGAAACTGGAAATAGAAATCTGGCGATGGGTTATTTTATGAAAAGCTTTGGCAATATCCATAATAAAGTGCGCGATGTCTTGGATGTCTATTTTCACCAATGTTCGATCGCAATGAACTGTGTCGATTTGAGTAAGTCGTTTCTTTATTTGGCCAATAACGGCATCATGCCCACGACTGGCGAGGTGATTATTCAGCGAAAAGATTCTGATAGAATAAATGCATTAATGCTCACTTGTGGTATGTACGATTCGGTAGGCGATTTTGCGTATCGTGTCGGTTTGCCATCTAAAAGCGGAGTAGGCGGTGGGATTGTTTCTATTGTGCCAGGGGAAATGAGTATTGCCGTTTGGTCGCCAGGTTTGAGTGAGTCGGGTAATTCACTAGTAGGTACAAAAGCCTTGGAATTGTTTGTGGAATATACTGGGAAGACGATTTTTTAATAGTTTTATAATGAATATTTCTTTGTCAATTATTTTCATTTATCGAAAATGGACATTACTTTTGAGATTCATTTAATTTTAAGTTAATGTTAAAAACAATCAAACTTGCAGTGGCTATTCTGACAATTGGTACAATGTATAATTGTAAAGGAAAAGATGGCGGTACAGGGCCTGCGGGTGCAGATGGCAACTCAAGTGTCTTAAAAGGAACGACTATTGGATCTCTTCAATTTCGAGACGAATTCGGCACTCCTTTTGGTACTGATTTTTCTGGTGTAAAACTTACCTTGCTTGGCTCAAGTCCAGAAGTAACAGTACAAACCGATTCAAAAGGATATTATGCATTTGAAAACGTACCAGTAGGTAATTATGATTTGTTAATAAAAAAAGAGGGATTTCCTGATCATATTAGACAATCATTTATCATATTTCAAGGCCCTAAACCATTAAGATACAATAGTTTTTTAATCCAACAAAAATCGAACACTGTACTTAGTGATCTTGTTGCTATTACAAACGAAACAGAATACATGAAAGAATTAAAATTCAAAGTAAAAGTATCGCCTAAAATGCCAGAAGGAATGTTTCGCAAGGTATTGTTTGTATATAGCAACAGTCCAAACGTTAGTATAAATGATTTATATTTCGAATCTAATTATAAGCCTATTACATCATTGCAAACTATTCAGACTTCGGGTGATAGTGCTGTTGTAAGTTTTAATAGTTACAACGGTGGTCCATATTTTGATTACTATAATGATATATTAGAGTCGGGGAAAAAAGTGTATTGCCGTGCCTATGCAATAGCAACTTATGACGATTACTATACCAATGCGGACAATAAAAGAGTATATCCTACTTTGTCATCTAGTATTTCTAACGTGGCAAGTGCTGTGGTGAAATAGTTTGAAAGCACAAAGTGGCGATTTTTCTAATAGAAGAGTTGTCACTTTTATGTTAGAATCCCTTAACTAAAAAATGAAAATAGTCCATTTTCAGCGCAAACCCGTTTCTGAACGCTATTTCAGTATAGAGAATTATTTTTCGACCATTCGTAGGGAACTGGTTGCGATGGGTGTAGAGGTGGAAGCGGTTGTGTGTAGCCATATCAGCCAAGGTTTTTTTCCTCGTCTGAAAAACGTGTTCGAAGCACGCAAACGCCAGAAAGACATCAATCACATCACGGGCGATGTGCATTATTTGAATCTGCTTTTTTACAAAAAAAAATCCATTCTCACGATACACGATTGCGGTTTCATGCATCATCCTTCCAAAAAAGCGCGTGCGGTTTTGAAATTTTTCTGGCTAACGCTTCCTGCACGCAAAGCTGCTTATATCACCTGTATTTCCGATGCCACTAAAGCGGAAGTGTTGCAACACATTGATTTTCAGGCCGAAAAAGTCTTGGTCATTCCTACGATAGTCGATCAGGCGCAATTTCCTTTCAGTCCAAAAGCTTTCAATACCGAATATCCTTCGATTCTATTTATTGGCACCACTCCGAATAAAAATCTGGAAAGAATGGCGCAGGCTATTGCTGGAATAAAATGCAAACTGGAAATTGTCGGGCCACTTTCGGACGAACAAAAACAGGCTTTGACCGAAAACAAAATTGATTATCGAAACGAAGTTGGAATCTCGAACCAGCGCATGGCCGAGAAATACAAAGAATGCGATGTATTGCTTTTTCCTTCGACTTACGAAGGTTTTGGAATGCCGATTTTGGAAGCCCAATTGACTGGTCGCCCTGTGGTCACTTCCGATTATTCTTCCATGCCCGAAGTGGCGGCAGATAGTGCTTGTTTGGTCAATCCGTTCGAAGTGGAAAGTATTCGAAGTGGAGTTTTGAAAGTACTAGGCGATGAGAATTTTCGAAGCGAATTGCTCGAAAAGGGAAAAGAAAACGTTCAAAGATTTGCCCCTCGGAAAGTAGCGGAAATGTATTTGCAGCTTTATAAGCAGATGTAAGTTCATAGTCCGTAGTTATAAGTTAATAGCGTATACTGTGAACTATGAAAACAAATAATAAAACAATTTGCCAAACGCCACCAAGGTTAAGAGCAAAGAATTGGAAGTTTGAGAGGATTTTGTGTCGGGGTATATGGAGATAGAATCTTTTTTGTTCTTGAACTATTTATTACTTGCAATCAATCTGATACATGGCATTATTTAAATACAGTAAAACAACCGATTTTTTATTTTTTCAACTAATTTTTTTTGTTATATATTTGCAAATCAGTTAGTTGCGAATATATTTAGCGTGTATATTATTTATTAAATATATTTTTATTACTATGGGATGGCTCAATGGACACTACAACCGTGCCCCTATCGCTGAAAAAAGTATTCATAGATTTTTTCGGAGGAACAAATCCTACAGGTTTGGCAAATAAAGCTAATAATACTGGAGGCCAATCAGGAGGATTTGGAGACTTGGCGGGATCGGTTGAATTGACAATTGCTTGATGACTTAAAGCGAAGCCCCAGTATTTTTATAACTACATTGCGTTCAAATTCTTTCAAAGAATGTAATGTAAGTGATTTATATAAATGAATAATAATTCATTTTAAATAATGAGAAAAATACTCTCTTTTCTTTTCTTTTCTTTTCTTTTCTTGGAATTCGCAAAAGCTCAAGATTCATTGGTTTTTCTAAGATCCACAGTAACCCTTGGTTTGAATAAAGCTTCTCAGGATAACTATGGAAATTTGTATATCAGCGACAAACGGGGGAATATTAACAAATACGACACTTTAGGTGTATTTCAATTTAATTTTTCGCCACAAAAACTGGGTAACGTCACTTTAATTGAAGCCTCCAATACCATTAAGATCTTCGCTTTTTATCGTGATTTTCAAGAATATGTGACTTTGGAACGTTTCTTAGGACCAATGCCCAACTCCGCTCTAAACGAAGAGCAGATTGGTTTTGCACGCATCGCCACCTTGGCCTCCGATTACAATTTATGGGTAGTGGACGAAACTGATTTTGCCTTGAAAAAATACGACCGTCAGTTTCATAAGGTACTCTACAAAACAGCTCTCGATTTATTGCTCGATGCCCAAGATTACGACATCACGTTCTTGAGAGAATACCAGAACAATCTGTATATCAGCGACAAAAACTCGGGCATTCTAGTGTTTGATTCGTTTGGTTCTTTTCGCAAAAAAATTCCTTTCAAAGACATCGACTACTTCGCTTTTCATGACGATGAATTGTACTATCTGCAAAAAGACACGCTTTGCTTTTTTCACCTTTATCAATTTTCTACCCGAAAAATAACTTTGCCAGCCGAGAAGAAATACAAAAACGTCTTTTTCTTCAACCAAAAATTGTACGCCCTTCGTTCAGAGGGAATAGATATTTACCAGATTATAAGCAGGTGAATTCTAACTTTCTTTTGAGAAAATAGTCCCCCAAATGTGATTGGTAAATAAAAAAAGCCAAATAACAATTTGATTTAGAATCAATTATTACTTGGCTTTAGTACCAGGAGCGGGAATCGAACCCGCACGGCTTTAAGGGCCACAGGATTTTAAGTCCTGCGTGTCTACCAGTTCCACCATCCCGGCATTTGATACTAAATCAGATTAGACTCAAAAAATTTGTGGGTTTGAATTTGATAGGGTGGAAGACCACTTTTTCAACTCAAACCCACATTTGGAGCGGGAAACGAGACTCGAACTCGCGACCCCGACCTTGGCAAGGTCGTGCTCTACCAACTGAGCTATTCCCGCTTGAAGCACCCTACTTGCGTTTGGGGAATGCAAAGGTAGAATTTTTTCCTGATCCTGCAATACTTGTCTGTGATTTTTTTTAAGAAAAAGGAGCGTCTGGGCTTCTATTTAAACGAATATTCGTCTAACTTATTTATTTTCAAGCTGTTTAAAACGCAACGCTTTGAATAAAAAAAGTCCGAAATCGAGGAATACGATTCGGACTTTGCGTTTTGGATATTAGAAAACGATCAGGCTTCTACAGGAAGTTCGGCTTCTTTCACCACATCCACCTCGAATCTTAAGTTTTCGATGATAAAAACTTGCCGATCGGGTGTGTTTTTTCCCATATAATATTCGAGAAGTTTAGGGATCGAAGTGTCTTTTTTGAGAATAATAGGTTCCAAGCGCACATTGTCGCCAATGAATTGACCAAACTCGTCTGGCGAAATTTCTCCCAAACCTTTGAAGCGAGTAATTTCAGGTTTTGAACCTAGTTTGCCAACTGCCGCTTGTTTTTCACTCTCATTGTAACAATAAATGGTTTCGCGTTTGTTTCGCACACGAAAAAGAGGAGTTTCGAGAATATACAAATGCCCGTTTCGAACCACATCTGGAAAGAATTGCAGAAAAAACGTGAGCATAAGCAAACGAATGTGCATTCCGTCCACATCCGCATCGGTTGCGATCACGATACGGTTGTAACGCAATCCTTCGATTCCATCTTCAATATTCAAGGCGTGTTGCAAAAGGTTGAATTCCTCGTTTTCGTACACCACTTTTTTGGTGAGACTGTAACAGTTTAACGGTTTTCCTCTTAAACTAAAAACAGCTTCCGTTTGCACATTTCGAGCTTTGGTAATTGATCCACTAGCTGAATCGCCTTCGGTGATAAAAAGGGTGGTATTAAAACGGTTGTCGTCTTTACTTTCCATGTGCACACGACAATCACGCAATTTCTTATTGTGAAGATTGGCTTTTTTGGCGCGTTCGTTGGCTAGTTTTTTGATTCCTGCGATGTCTTTTCTTTCTCTTTCTGACTGAAGAATGCGTTTCAGTAAAGCATCGGCTGTGGCTGGATTTTTATGCAAATAATCATCCAGGTGTTTTTTTAGGAAGTCGTTCACAAACGAACGCATTGTTGGCCCGTCCAATGAAATGTTTTGTGAACCCAATTTTGTTTTGGTCTGACTTTCAAAAACGGGTTCTTGAACCCGTACACTCACAGCCGCTACAATGGCCGAACGGATATCCGAAGCTTCAAAATCTTTCTTATAAAACTCGCGAATGGTTTTTACAAATGCTTCGCGAAAAGCGGCCAAGTGGGTTCCTCCTTGGGTAGTATATTGGCCGTTGACAAACGAATAATATTCCTCACCATAATTTCCGTTGTGGGTAATCGCTACCTCTATATCTTTGTCTTTCAGGTGAATAATCGGATAACGATTCGTTTCGACATCTGTTTTGTTGGTCAAAAGATCAAATAATCCTCGTTCAGAATGAAATTTTTTTCCGTTGAAATTGACCGTTAATCCTGCATTCAAATAGGCATAATTCCAGAACTGATTTTCGAGGAATTCGGGAATATAACGGTAGTTTTTGAAAATGGTATTGTCGGGCTCAAAAGCGACAAATGTTCCATTTTTCTCGTTAGTAGCTTGTTCAGGATGGTCTTTTACGAGCACTCCTGCATTGAATTCAGCAATTTTCGTGCGCCCCTCACGTACCGATTGTACTTTGAAATAGGCAGCCAAGGCGTTGGCCGCTTTCGTTCCCACACCGTTCAGTCCTACTGATTTTTGAAATGCACCCGAATCGTATTTTCCACCTGTGTTTATTTTCGACACACAATCAATCACCTTTCCCAAGGGAATTCCGCGACCAAAATCGCGTACTTCTACACGATGGTCGGTGATTTTGATTTCGATTTTTGTACCATTTCCCATCACGTGCTCGTCAATCGAGTTATCCACGATTTCTTTCACCAACACGTAAATCCCATCGTCATAAGCCGAGCCATCGCCCAGTTTGCCAATGTACATTCCTGGACGTAAACGAATATGCTCCCGCCAATCAAGCGATCGAATACTGTCTTCGGTATATTTTACTTCTTCAGCCATGTTTTAGTGAACAATTATCAATAAGCTTTATCAATCAAGACTATTATAAAAATGTAGACTTTTAAGTAATTGTAAAGATAGTGTTTTCGAAAAAGAAAATATCTTGTATTCAATTCATTCATTGCGAGCAAATGGCGATTTAAGTCTAAAGCCTTTTTAATGAAATGGATTACAATTTTAAAGTTAGGGCTGGTATTTTTGGTATAAATAACTTTAATTTGTCGGTTAAAAATTTATTAAACATAAATCAATTCTATTAACCACTTATTTAAATGAAAAATAATTCATTTTTTAAAATCGTGACAGCTGTATCCATTAGCTTGTCGGCTTCGGTAGTAATGGCGCAAAATGTAGACCGTGAAAGCATCGAGTTTGATTATATCAAATATCCTTCAAAACCTCTTGGTAAAGATTTGAAAGGCTATACGACAAAAGTAATTCAGAGTGATCCAGCGAAAAACAAGGAAATAAAAGCGGCTTTTGATGCTGCATTAAAAGCGGCCGATGACAAATACAACAAAGAAGTACAGGAAGTAAAAGACAAGGAAAAAGCAAAAAATGATGCTGCTAACAAAACCAAATTGACTGCGGTTTTGAATGCGATGCAACCAAAAGATCAAACTGCAACAGTGGTTCCAGTGAAAGAAACGGTTCCAGCTCCTTTTTACTACAAAGAATTCAATGGTGACGTACTTTCAAGTCAATACATCAAACTAAATGGTTTCAAAAAAGGGGCTAATGATATCGAAATCGTTGCGACTTTGAGTGGTTTTGAATTTAGCGAACCTACTTATTCAGTCAATCAAACAAACCAACACTCTTATACTTTTACGTACAAAAATCCTGTACATCTAGCAGTGAGCGTAGCAGGAAGCCCTGTTACGGATATGTTGGTAGCTAATTCAGGAAATGACTTGAGATATACTTCTGGTACATTGGCAAGCAAAGGAGAAGCTGAATATCATTGGAAAACAAACAGAAATAGCATACTTGACAAAGTTCAGAACGAATCGACTAATTTGCACATGAGAGGAATTGATTATGCATTGAACGATATGCACGGAATTACAAAGACAAAAAGATCAGCTGATTTGTATACTGTAAAAAACAAAAAAGGCGATTACAACGATGTAGTGGCTGCTTATACTGAATTGAACGAAGGCTTACTTTCGCTTGGCGAAGATTTGTTGATTGAAGAAGGAAAAACGAAAATCAAAGCGGCTTGCGAAAAATTCGAATTGATTCTGAAAGATTCAAACCCAACTGATAAGAAAGCACATGTTAACCAAGATGTTACTACGGCCGTTTTGTTCAATTTAATTGAAGCAAATATTTGGTTGAACGAGTATGTAAAAGGTCAGAAATTTATGCTAAAATTGAGATCAAACAACATCAACAACCGTGAAGAAAGAAGATTGGATGAATTGAAAGAATTCATGACCGACCACAAACAACGTTTTGACGCTAATAAATAGTCTTATAAAAAAGATCAACAAAATGGCTTGCTGCAAATTGTAGCAAGCCATTTTGTTTTTAAAAACTGTCCATAAAGTACAAGCTCCTATTTTTAAAGAATTTGTAATGTTAAATCCCTTTTGTACTTTCGACTTTTATCAAAACAAACCATTAGTATGAAAAGCTTCGTTTTTACTTTTTTATTGATTTTTAGCTCTTGTTTTATCCAGCCACTATTTGCCCAATGTGGCACTGTAGTAGATACTGCTTTCTTTGAATTACTAAAAAACAGAAGCCTTACCAACTACCGAACCGAAGCAGTAGACACGGTGGTATATGTTCCGATCAAAATCCATATCGTGCGCAAGACGGATGGATCAGGCGGTGTTTCGTTGGACGAAGTCATGAAAGGAATTACGGCAACCGATACTTATTTCTCCAAAATCAAGATTAAGTTCGTAATCTGTGGAGCGATTGATTACATCAATGTGTCGGCTTTTGATACTATTTCGAAAACAAATGAAGACCAAGTGGCTCTAACGCGCGATGTGGCCAATGTTTGCAATATTTATTACACCAATATTGTAAAATCGGGTGGCAAAATTTATGCAGGCTATGCGTATTTTCCAGGTGGGCCACAACGCATTATCATGTCGAACAGTTCTGCTTCGGACAATACGGTGTTGCCGCACGAAATGGGGCATTTTTTTGGCTTGCCACACACATTTAGCAATAGCAATGCAACAGATGTATCGAAACGGGAACTTGTAACACGAGGCACTGGTGCGAACTGCCAAACGGCTGGCGACTATATTTGTGATACACCTGCCGACCCATTTGTGGACGGCATCTCATCGTCTTATCTTACTGATTGCAAATACAACGGCACCAATCGCGATGCTAATAATGCCCTTTACGCTCCTATGATCAATAATTTAATGTCGTATTATTGGAGTTGTACCGATGAAGTGCTTACCGCAGGACAATATGAGGTTATGTTGGCTGCAAGAAATGGGGCAAATCGGTCTATTCTCACTTGCAATCAACCGAGTGTTGTAGCTCCATCCAATCTCACGGCTACGCTTTCTAAAATGGGGATTCTGTTGAATTGGAAAGACAATGCAAGCAACGAATTGGGTTATTTTGTAGAAATGAGCACAACGGCTAATGGTATTTTTCAGACAATTGCCCAATTGCCTGCCAATAGTTCAACTTATTCATATGCCAATCTTGGTTCAAACGTCTCCTATTATTTTAGAATCCGACCTTACAATGCAAGTAAGGAAGTGAGCAATATAGCCACCTATACCACAGGAAAAGCTTACTGCATTCCTGTACATGAGAAAAACTGCACAGAATCGAGCCCCTATTTTTATGCTTTAAATAAGGTGACTATTTCTGGTGAAAATATCTTAGAAAACGCAACGGGTTGTTCGACAGATAATTATACTATTTTCACAAACAAATCAGTAACGCTTTTTGCAGGAAGTACTTATAAAATGGTGCTTGCGATAAAATCGAACGATGATGGATCATATTCGGGCGATTCTCATGCATGGCTGGATCTGAACGGCAACGCCATTTTTGACGACCCTGCTGAAAGACTTGAGCGAACTATAAACTATTCGAATGCGAGTACTTTTTTGTTGAAAATTCCCGCCTCAACTAGTTTGGGAGCGAAGCGTTTACGCATCCGAATTCTTCAAAATTCAAGCATTTATTACAATCGCACCGATTTGGCGTGTATCCCTGCCGAATACGGAATTGCAGAAGATTATGAAGTGCAAATCGCAACTCGCCCAACTACTTTTGCGGTTAGTTTGAATGCGGTGCTTGAGAAAAACTATCGCACAGTACTTTCTTGGACATTTACGGGTCTTTCGTCAGATACCAAATGCTTGCTCGAAAGAAGTAAAACGGCTGATGGCGTGTACGACTTTTTAGATACGGTGCGTATAAATACTAAGAAAATGATAGACGGAAATGTGGCCAACGGAAGCTATTTTTATCGTCTGAGGCGTTTTGACACCAACGCTCTGATAAGCAATGTGGCTAATGTGACCATTTCGAATTACAAAAAACCATTTGTTTTGAAGGCTGTTTATACGGGCAATGTCACCAAATTGACTTGGCAAGGCGATACCACTTTATTCAAAAAAATCATTGTCAAAAGTGCTTCGTACAACTATCAGTATTCCTATTATGGCTCGGATACTGTCAAATCGTATTTAGGCAGTTTTGTGGATTTTATCATTTCGCGTTACAATGTAGATCAGTTTTACAAACTGTACGATACCGAAGGAATCGTGATTTCGAATTATGATTCGATCAGAGTGACTCCTTATTGCATTCCTCGTTTCAAGAAGGGCGAATGCAAAACGGGAGTCAGTTATTTGACCATTTCGAAGAAAGAAACCGCTGATATTAAAAAATATCATTATAGCTATTGTTCGGAGCAGTCGAAGTTTGAAGAGCCGTACAATGTAAAAGATACCTTGAAAGCTGGTAAAACGTACACTTTTTCAAGTGCATCAAGTTATGGTTGTTTTTATAATATCCAGCCAGCAGTTCAGCCGACCTACAACATGGCCGTTTGGTTAGATGCCAATTTCGACAATCAATTTGCCGCTAGTGAATTGCTATACGCCAATAAAGCAGACAATAATCCTTGCCTAAGATCGTTTGACTACACCTTGCCTCAAAATGCAGTTTCAGGTTATACTCGAATCCGTTTTATTGCAACTGAAATATCCGAATTTGCCAAAACCGCTTGCGACAGCTTCAATACGGGCCATGCGACCGATTTTTTGGTTTATATCAGCGGAGTTCCACTAGGAATGGATGCAGAAGAGGCCGAAACTGGCGCTACATTCTTGTATCCAAATCCGAGCAAAAATGGTACCTTCACCATTCAGTCCACATTGTCTGTCGAAAAAATCCAAGTTTACAATGCTTTAGGCAACAAAGTGACCGAAACGCAAGATATAAAAGTCGAAAATATAGCCTCAGGCTTTTATTTGGTAAAAGTACAGCTGTCCAATGGCAAAGAATGGACAGGAAAATTGTTGGTAGAATAGATACAAATAATTAAGACACCGTGATTTCGATTCAAATTTTCACTTTCAATGCACTGCAAGAGAATACGTATTTGCTTTTTGATGAAACCAAAGAATGTGTCATCATCGACCCAGGTTGTTATGATAAAGAAGAGCAAAAAGAATTGGTCGATTTTATTGCGATCAAAAACCTAACACCGACCCTTTTGCTTAACACCCATTGCCATGTAGACCATGTGCTGGGCAATGCTTTTGTAGCCGAAAAATACAAACTGACCGTGCAAACGAGTCAAATAGAAGAAGCACAATTGCTTAGCGTGAAATTGTATGCACCTATGTACGGTTTTACCAATTATCACGAAGTAGAAAAAGTCGCGCACATCAATGCGGGTGAAACGATTCGTTTTGGCACTTCTGAGCTCGAAATACTTTCTGTTCCTGGTCATAGTCCTGGTCATTTGGCTTTTTGGAGCAAAGTTCAAGGATTCTGTATCGCAGGCGATGTGCTTTTCCGTGGCAGCATAGGTCGTTACGACTTGCCGGGAGGCGATTACAAAACACTTGAAAAAAGTATCAAGGAAGTGATGTATGCTTTGCCAAATGAAACAATCGTTTATGCTGGCCATGGCCCCAAAACCGATATTGGTTTTGAGAAAAAGAATAATCCGTATGTGAAAGGTTGATTTGTATTTGGACATATTTCTTATTTGTATCTATCTCTAATCCAACTAGTACTTTGCCTTCGGTTTTTTCAATTAGGGCTGAATTTAAAATAAATCAGTAGTGTTTATTTTGAAATAAAATTCATTTTAAACAAAGAAGGGTTATCTCAAAAGGATGACCTTTTTTTGTTTAAAACGTACAGTCAATTTTATAAAAGCTCTTTTCTTGCATTATCCTTAGAAAAAATATACTTTCGTAAATAACCTATTTTTAGAAGATGGCTTCACTTGATGCTATTACAGGCGTTTTGGGCAAAGAAAAAGCAGCCCATTTACTGACTCGACTCACATTTGGG
>JAYVIX010000301.1:0-19104 GCA_043769845.1 Cytophagales bacterium | reverse complement strand
TTGCATTTTGTGATTCAAGCATCGCAGTTGGTTCGGGCGATTCTACCACCAACACCGATTATTGTATCAAAACACCCGCTTCAATTAAGAATACTTATTTGGCAGTACTTCAAAAAGAAGCGTGGAACGGAAAACTTAGCGTTGCCCACAATAATTCAGTAACAACTGCTTATCAGGCTGGCGCACAACCCATTAATAATTCTGAAAAGTATTACATTGGCTCTACTTCCGATGTTTCTACTGGCAAACTAAAACCTTTTTTCGATGGCTATATTGCCAATGTCCTCATTTATAACAAGATTTTGAACACTGCCGAAAAAATTATTTTGGAGAATTATCTCTCGGCCAAATATGGTATTCCACTTCTCCAAAACGACCTGTACAAATGGGATGATCAAAGTGCTGGAAATTATGATTTTGAATTGGTAGG
Source organism: Cytophagales bacterium (assembly GCA_043769845.1). Taxonomy (GTDB): domain Bacteria; phylum Bacteroidota; class Bacteroidia; order Cytophagales; family UBA9547; genus UBA9547. The sequence goes on along the minus strand of JAYVIX010000301.1, from coordinate 18,674 downwards.
CGTTGGTAAGGCTTCCGATGGCTCGTGTCAGTTATCAGCCAAAGGAGAAGGAGTGATTGAAATCAATGGCAATGAAATGACCTATGGCGATTTTGTACTAGTAGGCCATAATGGTATTCCGCTTTCAACTTCGTCAGCCAACAGTCTTCCAGAAGGCATTCAATTCAAAATGGCTAGAAAATGGGCAACATCCATCACTGGGAAATCACAAAAAGTGGACATCATAGTTGACCCGAAAGACATTCCACCGCTCGACAATAAAGATGTTGCATTATTGATTGATACCGATAACAATGGCTCTTTTGCCAACGAAACGGTAGGAAAAGGAATCATTCCTGTTACTGAACTCAGCAATCTTGGCCGTCTAATTTTCAGAGGAGTAGAACTGAAAAATGGCAGCACTTTCACATTCGGAAAATTGAAACCAGCGTCACCCCAAAGTGACAACTATTTTTCACCCAATGGAGATGGTGTGGCCGACATTTATTTCATCGAAAATACTGGCAAAACAGTCATTTACGACCGTTCAGGTGGTTTGGTAAAATCCATCCCTACTCCAGCCTACTGGGACGGAACTAACGAAAATGGTGAAATGGCTGCTCCTGGTATTTATTTCCTGATCGCCAACGAAGATTCACAGAAAACGGTGACGTTGATTAGGTAATTAAATAGTTGACAGATTATAGTCGCTTGCAGATTAATTAAAACTGCTAAATCCCGAAAATCTGCTTTTATATTCGTTTTACATCCACTTCCACATCCAATTTATGTCTTCCGCCACTAACGATAACGCCACGCATAGGCGTCACATCCGAATAGTCGCGGCCCCAAGCTAGGGTAACGTGGCGTTCGGAAGGAATCATATTGTTGGTTGGATCAAAATCGTACCAACCAGCACCTGGCAGGTACACCGAAAACCATGCATGAGAAGCATCTGCGCCTACCAGTTTGGTTTTGCCAGGAGGCGGCAATGTTTCGATATAACCGCTCATGTATTTGGCGGCCAAACCATGCGAACGCAAACAGGCAATGGCCATATGGGCAAAGTCTTGACAAACACCTTTCCGATTACGCAGGATATCGCTAAGTGGGGTAGCGATGGTCGAATAGCCTGATACAAACTTAAACTCCTTGAAAATGTGCGACATCAAATCCTGAGTTGCTTCCAAAAGAGGTCGATTTGGTTTGAAAAATCGAGCAGCATAATCGAACACATCTTTCTCCACAGGTACATGTTGCGATTCGTATTTGAAATGATACACTTCCACTAATTCTTCATGAAACTCGGATAGCATTTTGCGCACCAACTCCCAAGACATATCCTTATAATTGCTTGTTTCACGGCTCAAATACGGCATCACTTCTACCCTACTCCTCACGCTCACCTCTAATTTAGTGTGATTTTGTTCCACCGAAAAGTAATTGACCGAATTGCCATAAAAGTCTTTTAGTTCATAAAAAACGGCAGGCAAAGGGCTAATATCGAAAAATACTTCGGTACATTTTTGATAAGGCAAAGCGCGCGGCATCAACCATATTTTGCTATGACAATGGCTTACTGGCGCATTGTAAGTATAAATCGTCTTGTGTGAAATTTCGTAGATCAAAGCTCTATTTCGTTTGTGGTGATGATCAAACTTTTAACTTCAGTTGCGTGACTGAAATATTTTTGATTGATCGCATTTGAACACATCGACAACAATTCGCCCAGTTCGCTCAGAAGCAATTCTAATTTATCGCGTACAAAATCTTCATTGGTATTGAGCAACAATTCACTTGGATCTGCAATCAACAGTTTTGTATGCGCCTCCAAAACGTATTTCTGATCTTTACTGAACGTTTCGGGATCCTCTTCGTCTTCCAAATTTTTCAGATAAATCATCAATTTCTGAAGCTGATAAGCGATCGAACGCGGATTATTTTCATCAAACAACAAAAGCTGAAGCGCATATTCGAGATTCAAATGCGTACGGTATTTGTATCGATAGGTCGACAGTAATTGGTTACTTTTCAGTACCGCTTCTAGTATCAGTTGTTGCACTTGTTCGTTGTCTTTGTACACCAAAGTCGAGCGAGCGAGCGAAGCAATCAGAAACGAGCGTTCTACTTTTCGGCCTGCCTGAAACATCAGCCAGCCTTGCTCGCGTGGCATACTTTCGGTGATAAAGCCTAGCAAGGAAACGAGTGCGTTGTACAGTTTGTCGAGCGAATTGCTAAGATGCAGAAAACCAGTCGGTTTCAGTTTTTTGATAAACGCTCCATTGTCTTTTAGGCTTTCGATCATCCTACGAGTATCGTTCGAAAGATAACCACCTATCGACTGCATCGCATGAATCAGATTTCGAAGATTAAAAGCCAAACTGCCTGGCAAATTTTCGTCTTGCGCCAACTCAAACAAATGAGTTTGGGGGTCTTTCGATTTCCCCATTTCATCGCTCACAAAACCAGGATAGGTCATTGTGAGATGTGTGAGCGAAGCTAACAAGCGATCCTTTACAACTTGATAGGGCTCCGTTCCGGGACTTTCCAGAATGTGGCTCAGGGTCGTTTTTAGCAATCGGACAGTGGCTAAAACACGCTCGCTGTACCGCCCCGACCAGAATAGATTTTCAGCCATTCGGCTGGTGAGCGATTCTTTCAAATGTACCTTTTGGATTTTGTTGGCTGCTGGACGTTGAGGCATTGGATGCTCGTCTTTATCGGCCACCACCCATGTATCTTTACTAATGCCGCCCGCCTGATTGGACACAATAAAAATACCTCGTTCGGGCGAACTACGCGTAAGACCACCAGGCATCACATTGTATCCCAAACCATTAGGAACTGCAAAGCCCCTAAGTACCGCAAAACGAGAATCCAATTCGTTGTTGACAAAAGAAGGAACAGCCGAAAAACCTACTTTCTCTTGACCAACAAATAAATAAGGTTCGTGTTTGATTCTTTCGATCAATTTGTCACGATCAATTCGGCTCAGATTCGATGGAACTACCGTTGGACTTCCTGTATATCGATCTATTTTTTTGACAATCAATTTATCAATATTCGCAATCACGTGCGACATCTCTTTGGCATGGCCGCACCACCAAGTCGCTACCGATGGCAAAATGAGTTTTTCGCCAAAATAGCGTTGCGAAATGATATTAAGGAAAGGAATCAGACCTGGGTTTTCCAGAATTCCACTTCCCAGCGGATTGGCCAACACAACATTTCCTTTTCGAACCACTTCGAGCAAACCTGGTACGCCCAAGCGCGATTCGGGACGAAATTCCAAAGGATCGCAAAAAACATCGTCTACCCTGCGCACCAAAATATCAATCTGCTCTAAGCCATGAATCGTTTTGATCCATAAGTGGCTGTCTTTCACAAGTAAATCATCGCCTTGCACGAGGTTGATTCCTAGATGATCGGACAAAAACGCATGTTCAAAATACGTTTCATTTTTCTCCCCTGGGGTCAAAAGTGCGATTCTCGGATTTTCTTTTCCGTGAGGTGCTATTTGACAAAGCGAATTGTAAAACGAGCTATAAAAATCAGATACTTTTCTAACGTGCTGTCCTTTAAACATCTCGGGCAATACACGCGACATCACCGATCGGTTTTCGAGTGCATAACCCATGCCCGAAGGCGCCTGTGTACGATCGTTAATGACCCACATTTGCCCATCAGGCCCACGCGCAATATCAGCCGCATATACCGCCAATGGATAATTGGTACCAAACGGAATATTGTCGCATTGCCTCAAAAAACCTCTGTGACAGAAAATCACTTCATGCGGCACAAGTCCTTTTTTTAACAATTCTTTCGGGCCATAAAGGTCTTTCAGAATAAAATTGAGCAATTCGGCTCTTTGGATCAGGCCTTTTTCTACCATGCTCCAATTTTTCGATTCTATCACCCATGGAACAGGATCGAGATTCCAAGTGCGTGGCATGGCCAAATGACCTTCGTATACATTATATGTCACACCATTTTCGCGCAGCAAACGTTGCAAATCCTTATTTCGCTGCACAATTTCGGTTGCCCCTAATTGGTTTAAGTTGTCAAGCAAAGTTTGCCATTCTGGCTTCATCGCTCCATCGAGCCCAACAGTCTCGTCATACCAAGCGTCTTGCGAAGTAGCGACCAAAGGTTTATTGCGTTTCAAGGAAGAGAACATGGAACTACTTGGCTTGCTTGGGAGTGATTTAAATTTGGGCGAAATCTAAAAATAAAAGAAAGTATGGGAAAAAGCAATCTTAAAACGAAGCATTTTTCAGTAATTACTCACATTCCAAACTTATTAGGTGTCGAAATCACTCATTATAAGCCTTATTTACCTAATCAAGGTACTCAGTAAATTCAAAAACAATATTCTTAAATCTAATAAATGAATAATAATTCACGTATTTTTAACATATAATCATACTTCAAAAGCCCTACAAATCATTCGTACCACCTTTGATTGTTAACCGAAAAAGCCTTTCTTTAGTCCAAATTATGAAGATGAAAACGCATTTCTGGAAACTACTTTTCTTTATTTCGATTGTTTTTTCGGCTGAAGCACAGCCAGTCAGGCTGAAGTTTCCGAGGCAAATCAACATCCCAAACTACAATCATTATGCGCCATCAATCAGTGCGGATGGTTTGACGATGCTGTTTGCGAGTGATTATTTCGTGACAGATGGCAACAAAGTCGACCTGAAAGTTGCCTATAATAAAGGAGGCGAAAATTGGAGCTCGGGCGAAGAAGTGACGATGATAAACAAATCAGGGCCGCTCAACTTATATGGTGCGCATTGTATCAGTTCGGATGCGAATACGATCTATTTTACCTCAAAAAAAACGGGTGGCGTAGGCGGTTTTGATATTTGGTTGACTGAAAAAAAAGGAGGTTCTTGGTCGGTTCCGCAAAATCTGGGCAAACCCATCAATACGGAAGAAATGGAAGGTTTCCCAAGTGAATCGTCTGATGGTAAATATTTGTTTTTTGTACGTTGCCAAACCATGAGCAACCAAGGCTGCGAAGATTGCAAACTGCTGATGGCCGAACACAAAGGCCAAGGTATTTTCAAAGAACCAATCACCGTTTCGGAGAAATTTGCCAAGACAAGTATTCTCGCTCCGAAAATAGCCAAAGACGGCAACACACTCATTTTCAGCGCAAAACAGACAGGCGGAAAAGGAGGATACGACATGTACATCAGCCGAAAAACAGGAGGCAATTGGTCGGAACCCAAAAACATGGATTTCCTCAACACTCCCGATGATGATAAATATGCCGATTTTACCTCCCAAGGCGATGCCATCATTTATTCGTCTTATACCGATGGCTTCCTTACCTTATACAAAGCCAAAGTAGCAGAGGAATTTCAACCTTCGAAAATTTTACTTGTCACTGGAAAAGCTCTAAAAGCGCCCAATCAAGCCACAAATGGCTATTTACAAATTTCGGACAATACGTCTGGTGCACCCATTTCGATCAGCCGAATAGATGTCGATGGCAAGTTTTCGGCTGTACTTCCTGTGGGCAATGCCTATGATGTGGCAGTGACTTCGGGCAATGAAAATTTCTTTTGGTCGACTACTTTTGATGCTTCTAAACTTTCAAAATCAAGAAAAGAAGACGCAGAAGCATTGGTTTTAAATCTTAAAAAAGGAGAATTATTTCATTCAAATAAAGCTATTTTCGACAGTACCAATTTTCAGTTTTTGAATGGCGCCTCACTCGAAATCAAACGATTGTCCAAAGTTATTTCGAGTCATCCCGACTGGAAATTCGAAATCGTACTTTATCTAGCAGGCATCAGCAACAATCCGCCTAGCGAACCCGAAACGGCTTTCGAACAAATGAAAACGACCATGCTAGCGGGCTTGGCCAAAGCAGGAATCACTGCCGAAAAAATCACAGTTTCAAATGGCAATAGTTCGGCAGAAGAAGCCAACAATTACAGCGGTTGGGCACTGAAAATTTTACCATAACATCACAATTCGAAAACACAAGTGAAATAAGGTGGCTAATTCACAAATAAAAAGCCAAATCCAGCTAGCGAAGCCATACATCCTAGCGTTCACATTTCTATCTTTGTAGTCCAAATTTTGTACGAGTGAAGGAAAAACTTCTTAATGCGTTCTTTAGTTTTTTAAACTTTTTGCTGAAAGGCTACAAACGATTCATGCAAAAATTCAGGCTTCTACCTAGAATTTGGCAATACTTTTTATTGTTTGTTTTCTATTTCTGGCTTTATACGCGTTTTGTAAGCTTCAATTTTCTTTGGCTTTTCGGCTCCATGCCAGCCATCGAAAAACTAGAAAACCCCAAAGTAACCATCGCCTCAGAACTGTACACAGCCGACCATGTACTGATTGGCAAATACTACCGCGAAAACAGAAGTCCAGTTACATACGAAGAAATAAATCCAATCTTAATTCATGCTTTAGTTTCTACCGAAGATGTCCGTTTTTACGAACATTCGGGCATTGATCTTCAGGCAATGGCTTCCATTCCATTTGCCTTGCTAAAAGGTGATAATCGTGGCGGCAGTACTCTTACCCAACAATTGGCCAAAAACCTTTTCAAAACTCGAAATGAAACTTCGAAAGGATTATTAGGCTATGTGCCATTGCTTAAAACGCTGATTATCAAATCGAAAGAATGGATCATGGCCACACGCCTCGAAAGGACTTTCACCAAAGAAGAAATCCTGACGATGTACCTCAACACGGTCGATTTTGGAAGCAACTCGTTCGGAATAAAAGTAGCATCGACTACTTTTTTCAACACACTACCAGCTGATCTGACCTGTGCACAAGCGGCTACTTTGGTCGGTCTTTTGAAAGCACCAACTTCGTACAGCCCAGTTCTGAATCCTGAAAAATGTGTCGAACGCAGAAATGTGGTCTTAGGCCAGATGCTGAAATACAACACGATCACTCAAGCGCAATTTGATAGCGCATCAGCCGAACCATTAAGGTTACAATTCAAAGCCGAAAGCCATACCGATGGCAGTGGTACGTATTTCAGAAACGTTGTAGGCAATTATTTGCGCGACTGGTGCAAAACTAACGGTTACGATTTGTATGCTGATGGTTTGAAAGTATATACCACTCTCAACTCGCGCATCCAAGCACATGCCGAAGCGGCCGTTGATTCGCAAATGAAGGTGTTGCAAGCGAAATTTTTCAAACATTGGAAAGGCAAAAATCCTTGGGTGGACGAAGACGATAAAGAAATACCTGGTTTCATCGAAAAAGTAGCCAAACGTACCGATTACTATATCTACCTGAAAAAGAAATACGAAGGCAATCTGGATTCGGTGAATGCCCAAATGCACCGACCTCGCAAGATGAAAGTGTTCTCTTGGAAAGGCGATATTGATACTACTTTCAGCCCGATGGATTCGATCCGTTACTACAAGCATTTTTTGCAATGCGGCATGATGACGATGGATCCGTTTTCGGGTCAGATTCTTGCTTGGGTGGGCGGTATCAATTTTAAATATTTCAAATACGACCATGTATCGCAAAGTAAACGCCAGCCTGGCTCTACTTTCAAACCGTTTGTGTATTGTGCCGCGATCGACAAAGGATATTCGCCTTGCGACAAAATGATCGACCAGCGTGTGACGATCAAATATTTTGACCGTTGGCTGAAAAAAGACACCATTTGGAGTCCACGAAATAGCGATTGGGTATTTACTGGTGATGAAATGACCTTGCGTAGGGCAATGGCCAAATCGGTCAACTCAATCACTTCACAACTCATCGAAAAAGTTGGCCCCGAAACGGTCATCGAATATGCACATCGACTAGGAATCAAAAGCAAACTTGACACCATTCCTTCTGTAGGTTTGGGATCAAGTGATGTGAGTTTGTTTGAAATGGTGGGCGCGTATTGCACGTTCCTAAACAAAGGCGTAGCGACCGAGCCGCTTTTCGTGACAAGAATAGAAGATCGTCATGGAAATGTGATTCATGAATTTATTCCGCAACGCAAATTTGCCATTAGCGAAGAAACCGCTTGGCTGATGTTGCACATGCTAAAAGGCGGTTTGGAAGAACCAGGAGGTACGTCTCAGGCTTTATTTCAGCATGGAGGCTTGTTCAAAGGCAATGAATTTGGCGGAAAAACAGGAACTTCTTCCAACCACTCTGACGGTTGGTTCATGGGCGTAACAAAAGACTTAGTATCAGGCGTTTGGGTGGGTGGTGACGACCGAAGTATCCATTTCCGTACCTCGGCCTTGGGCGAAGGCGCCAGAACGGCCTGTCCTGTCTATGGCATTTACATGGAAAAAGTGTACGAAGACAAAGAAACAGGCGTCAAAATGGGCTATTTCCCACGTCCATTTGTGAAGATTAGCAAGCCCTACAATTGCCGAACAAGAATTAAAGCCGTGGTGGATTCCAATGCAGTGTCAGTGGATTCTGCGGTGGTGGTGCCTTAAAACATTGCTTTTAAACTTACTTGTTAAAGTATTTAAAGTAAGTAGTCAATAGTTTATAGTCGACAGTTAATAGTTCTGTATTTATCACAAAATCAATAACTTGTAGATTTATCAAGTGTCGAATATTTAAACCTAATTACTTAGTATGATTTAGTTTCGAACACTCAATTCGAAACTAAATCAGCTACAATATTAAACACCATTCCTGTTTCTAAAATATAATCTTCAGCCTCTTCTCTCATTTCTTCGTCTTCAGGATTGTAGTGCCATGTTATTTCTACTTTAGCACCCAAATCTTCATGGTTTTTTAATAGCAACAGAATCTGAAGAATTGATTTGCTAGAAGTAGTGTTATAATAGCTTAGATTAAAATGAAAGTGAATGTAATCCTTTGTAGTAAGGTATTCTTCCAGCCAACTTAAAATTTGTTTATAAAATGAAATCGTATTTTCGAGATACGATTCTCCTGAAATAATACAAACTCCACTTGTTGCGTTAAAATCAACTGTTGGAGTGAAAAATGTGGCGGATGAACCTTTTATTATGAGATTGTTCATGAAATTAAACAAATAAATTATTGACTCTTGCAGAAATATAAAAAAATGATTTCTCCTCGTTATGAGGTAATATCTCATATTCAAAAGGTTCGTTGACTGCTAATGCTATTTGAATTAATCCAATACCTGCCCCTTTACTTCTTTCATTTGCTTCTGTTAACTCTGAACGAGTATCTCTTTTTAGCTTTCTTAACTCATCTCTATTCAATGTGTTCAAAACAACACACATATCCTCTAAATTTTTCACATATTCAACACTTACAAAATTGCCAGCCGTAAATTGATAAAATTTATTGTTTATTTCTTTTGTGATATTTATACATCCAATACCATATTCTTTGTCGTCTATTTTTACAAAGTCTGCACTATAATGATAAATATTCTGAGCTAATTCTATAAAAACAGACACTATTTTTCTGTCGACAACAGGATCAAACGAAAAATTTTTCCTAATCAAATCAATCAATTTCCCCAATACTTCATCGAAAAAAGGTCCTTTATACGAAAACATCAGGGAGCTTTCTGTATCATTTATATAGTTGTGGTAAAATAATTTTTCCATTCTAATTCAGTTAAATAGTTATTCCTATTAGGGCAATGTCGTCTCTTTGCTCTGTATTCTTCATAAACTCATTCAGTTGATTTTCAATCAATGCTTTTTGACTTTCAATAGGAACAGTAACAACACTCATCAACATACTTTCAAATCGTTTTCGACCCAATCTTACCCTGTATTGATCGTTTTGGTCAAAAATACCATCTGTAGACAAATATAAAGTTGACCCAATAGGCAAGTATAATTCATGAGTTTTAAATAAAACAGAGTTATTATTAACTGTATTGCCTCCTCCTATCACTTTCTTATCCCCACTTATAGCGTGTAGCATGTTTTCAGTTATGTAATACAATGGTCTTTTAGCTCCCGAAAACAATACTCTTGCAGTTTTACTTATAGAATCTCGTTCTATTAAACAAAAGCATGCATCCATGCCATCTGTATTTTCCGATTCTTTCTGGTTAAGTAAAATCCTAATATTATCATCCAAATAGTCGAGAATTTTACCTGGATCATACTCCATTTTTACCTTTACGATTTCATTTAATAAAGTGTTGCCAATCATGGACATAAATGCACCAGGTACCCCATGTCCTGTACAATCTATTGCTGCTATCAAACATTTACTTGTATCAGTTCCTGCATCAATTATGTGAAACCAAATAAAATCACCAGATACTATATCTCTTGGTCGGAGAAGAATAAACGAGCTGAATAGTTTATTAAACTCTTCAAAACCAGGAAGTATGGCTTTTTGGATCGTTTTGGCGTAACGAATGCTATTGATTGTGTTTTCTTTTTCTTGTTTCAACAAGATTGTCCCCTTTTCTATTTCAAAATTCTTGGAAGCCAAGGCTATATTGAATTTTTTTTGAATTATATAATTCCGATAAATAAAAAAAGACAGGACCAAAACACACGCTATTAATAGCATGAATATTAATAGCAGATTGTTTTGCTCTTTGATATGAGTCGATTGTTGCTTAAGTATGTTTTCATTGTCGTGAATTTCCTTTGATAATAATTCTGATTCGATAGAAAGACGCTTCAAGGCCTCTATTTTAAATTCTACATTTTTCTCACCTTCTTCAATTTCTAATGCTTGCCTTTTTATTTTTTTCTCAAAAGTATGCATCTCTAAATCCTTTTGGTGTACTAGATTTTTAAGTGCTACTTCTTGCTTTTTCAACTGAGCTTCTTTCTCAGAAGTCTCTTGATTTAGAATCTCTAATTGGTTTTGTTGTCTTTTTAATTCTTCGTTTTGCAACTTCAATTCTTCGTTCTGTTTCGAAATAGCATTTTTAGTTGTTTCTATTTCAGTCTGAAGAGTTTTTAAAGTATTTTTTTGTGTATTAACTATCTCCTTTTCTCTTTCTAAATCTTTTTGACTGTCCTTGTACAAGGAAGCTACGTCTATCTCTGTCCCTCCCAAAAAAATCAGTTTGGAGTCTACTTTTAGATTATGATTTAGAATGTTGGCTTTATTGATCTCAAACTTGACCGATTGCGACTCTTCATAAATATTGATCATGACAATTCTCTTATCATCATAATTCTCTGTGATCAACAAAATAGGCAAATCTCCAATGGTATTAATCACCTCTTTTATTCTTGTTGATTTCTTTTCGTCCACATAAAGTAGTTGAAGATGACTCACTTGTTCCAAAGATTTAATCATGACTACTTTCAAAGACTTCCCTTTAATATTTTCATGAACCAAAATATCATGAAACTTCTTAAAAAAAGCTTCGTCATCAGTCAAAACACCTATTGAATAATGAGTAAATGAAGCTTCATTTGGCCATGTGATGTATTGAGGAAATTTGTAAGTATAAATAATCTTGAGCGTCTTTTCTGAAATTTCTTGCGAATATGACATGTAGGAACAAATCAGTACAAACTGAATTACTAGAATTAGCTTATTTTTCATCAGGCATTTAAAATTGAATCATTTCGAAAGTATAAAAAATAGATACATTCTTGTATAGAGTATAAAAATCAGAATTTAAAGTAAATTAAAAAATAGCAATATTCTTTAGTTATTCTTCAACTAAAGTAAGTGTACGTCCGTAGAAATATCAAGAATTGAAGAATAATGTATAAAAAAATAACTCAAAAAGAAACTGTTGATATATACAGCGAGCACGAACTAGGAATTGTTATTTTCGACAGTTGTGGCAATGTAATGTCCTGCAATGAATTATTTACTCACTATTTTTTCAATGAATCTGCCGATACATCGGAATGTATCAATGTCTTTGATATCATCATTGGTTTTAAGTTTTTATTCGATTCCAAAAAGAAATTAACGACTGAACCTGATTTAGAAATTCTAAAAGCAAAAGTGACCCATGATACATTTATCTATATCAGATCAATCTCGCTTAAGCTTAGTGAATCCTCCAACACCTTTCTATTTAAAATTGAGAAAGATCAAGTGTTTGAAAATGATTTCTATATAGAAAAAAAAGCATTCAAAAAGCTATTAGATTCCATCACACAACCTGTATTTATAAAAAATAATCTTCGTCAATATATTTATGTAAACCGCCCTTTTTGTGTTCATTTTGAAAGAAATATAAAAAAAATTCTTTATAAAACACACGAAGAAATATTTCCGAACGATGAAAGCACGCAAGCAATTTCGGATGATTTAAAGGTGTTGTCAAATAATGAAGAAATTGAAATACCACAATTCAAACATTTAAAAGATAATGGCGAAGAAATGACAATGTTTTGTTTGAAAACGCCTTTTGTTAGTCAACAAAAGAACACCTATCAACTTGGAGTTTTGATAGAAAATGCGGAGAGAAAGAAGGCTGAAAATGCAGCAAAAGCAAAATCCGATTTTTTATCAGTTATGAGTCATGAACTCAGGACGCCACTTAATTCGATAGTAGGAATAACCAATTTGCTAATCTATGACAATCCCAGACCCGACCAACTAGAGCATCTGAATATTCTGAAATTCTCGAATGATAATCTATTGTCTTTGATTAGTAATATTCTCGATTTTGACAAGATTGATTCTGGCAAAATCGATTTAGAGTTTCTCTCGATTGATTTACAAGACTTTCTGAATAAAATTAAAAGTCTACATCATTTTAAAGCACAAGAACGAAGAAATAATCTTTATTTTTTGTTCGAAGGTGATTTACCAGAGAATATTTATTGTGACCCTACAAGATTGAGCCAAGTTTTAAACAACTTAATCAATAATGCTATAAAATATACTGAGAATGGAGAAATAACAATAAAGACTGAAATAAAACGAGTTAAAAACGATCAAGTAGAAATCCTTTTCTCTGTAACTGATTCTGGAATCGGAATTAATGAAGATAAATTAGAAGTCATCTTTGAACCGTTTGTACAGGCTAGTTTAGATACTACACGCAAATACGGAGGCTCTGGTCTCGGGCTTGCTATCACCAAAAGACTTGTCGAGATCATGGGAGGCGAGATAAGAGTAAGTAGTAAGATGGGCATTGGTTCTACTTTTTCATTTGGTATTATATTAAAAATAGACACCAAGAATAAAACAATCAATGATAAACAAGTGGCAATCCAGAATGAACAATCTGCACTTAAAGGGCTTCGGATTTTATTAGTAGAAGATAACCTATTTAATGTCATGATTATTAATAAGTTCTTAAACAGATGGGGAGTTGAAGCAGATGTTGCCTATAATGGCCACGAAGCCATAGAAAAAATTTCATCAAATGAATATGATATCGTATTAATGGACTTGCATATGCCTGGAATTGATGGCTTTGAAGCAACTGAAAAAATCAGAACCCTTTCGGATATAAAGTACCAAAAAATACCAATTCTGGCTCTTACTGCTGATGCCCTATCGGATGTAAGAGAAAAAGCATTGAATAATGGATTTAATGATCTAATCTCAAAACCATTTTCACCAGAAGAGCTACTGCAAAAGATTGTTTTTTATACTGCTAAATAAATCGTCCATTTATCCGCTTGCATTATAAATACTTGTTCCAAATTTCCGCCAAAAGCTGGAGCTTTTATTCCTTTTCCTAAAGTCATAGCCGAAGTACAGACTCGAGCTTCGTCCCACAAATTGGCTTCGATAAAACGATTCAAAAGCGATGTTCCTCCTTCAACTAAAATTGAACCAATTCCTTCTTTTTGCAAACAAATAAGCATTTCTGAAAGAGCGTTTTTTGAATTTTTAATGACCATATAAATGAAAAAATATGTACATGACACCCTGCGAAGTTAAAGACGTGGTGGATTCTATTGCGGTGCCAGTGGATTCTGAAGCAGTAACACCTTGATTTTCAAATCTGACAGTTTTTTAAATCTGTCAGATCCAAGCATTTCTAGGCTAATACAGCAGCCCAAACATCCACAACGGAATCTTACTCCCGAAACCATGTTCTATTTCGCCAGCAGCAATATAACTATCAGGCAAGCCCTTTATTTGATCGAAGGTTTTACCCTTCCCTCCTACTTCAAACAAATACTTTCCTGCTACTTTGAAATCGCCCACTTTAGTGTGATGAACTGGATATTTGGCACTCACTTGATTCAAGAAAAACACTTCTCGCATCATGCCTGTATCTGCCGTGTTAGCTCCGAAAGCGTAGGCCAAATTGGTATTGTGTAAATATACTTTCTCGGGCTTGGTGAGGATGCTTTCGCCTTTGTCGGCATCTTTTAGCAGATTCAACAAACAGGCTTCTTTCAAATACATCAAGAAATGTAACAAGGTATTCCGCGACACTTCTACTTGTCCGCTTAGCTTGTTGATGTCAGGTTTGTATGGACCGATTGAAGACAATAAGCCCAACAGTTTCTTGAGTTTGATGATGTTTCCGTATTCTATTGGGTATAAGGCTGGCAAATCAGTTTCCAAAATCAAATTGGCAGTATTTCCCAGTTTGATCGGGTACGTATTTTTGTTCTCCAAGAAATAAGGATAATAACCATAAGTCAAGTAGTTGTGAAACAGCGGCAATGGCTTACATTTTTCAGTCACCATCATACTTATTTCCAAATGCCTAGTCAGAATATCTTCCAACGAAAAGACTTCCAATTTCAATCCAGCTTCCAATTTCAGAAACTCACGAAACGAGAGGCCAGCCATGTCGTAAGTCACGACTCTGCGGCTGAGATCGGCCTTGCCTTTGTTGATTTCCAAGATGGAAGAACCCGTCAACACCACTTTCAATTCGGAACAAGAATCATAGATGTTTTTTAGTTCGATAGACCAGTTGGCATATTTATGAATCTCGTCCAAAAACAAATGCGTGCCACCAAAACTGACAAAATCCTCCGCAAAAGCGAGAAGCGAATGGGTAGAGAAATAAAGATCGTCCAAACTAACGTACAACACTGAACCGTCCAGCTTGAAATTCTTCTTTATGTATTGCAACACAAAAGTCGTTTTTCCACAACCTCTCGGCCCACGAATACACACCATACGGTCGTTCCAATCGACAGCCGTTACGGTTTCTCGCTCGAAATTCAGCTTCACATTCGCCATCTTGCCCAGAAAGCGACTGTAAATTTCTCTGAAAATATTTTCTCTGGCTTCCTTTGACAACATTGTATTGATAATCAGTATACAAATTTACAAAAGTGTTGTTTATAAACAACATATATTTTAACAAAATGTTTTTTACAAACAACACTTTAAGACGAAATAGATTTATATAAACAACAAAATAAGTATCATAAAAGACTAAATACCAAATCCGTTTAACTTTGTTTAATTATTGTATCAGAATGAAAATCGGAATCTTATTTGGTGGTGCTTCGCGCGAGCGTGAAATCTCGTTTGCTGGCGGACGCACGGTGTATGACAACCTCGACAAAAACCTGTTTGAACCTGTTCCTGTCTTTATAGATAGTTTGGGCAATTTCATTTTGCTCGACTGGCAATATGTGTACAAAGGCACGATTCGCGATTTTTATCCACCTGTTTCCACCTTACCCGATTCTCCACACGGTTTTCAAGTCTATATTGAATCGTTGGGAGAGCTTTCGGACGAGAAACTAAACGAGATTATCTCGCTTGTCGGCAAACGCATTTTTCCACACGAGTTCAAAAAGTATTTCGATTTTGCGTTTCTGGCACTTCACGGTCCGTTTGGCGAAGATGGCACTATCCAAGGTTTGTTGGAATGGAATAACATTCCGTATTCAGGTTCTGGCATTTTGCCTTCCAGCATTGGTATCAGCAAATCGGCTCAAAAACAATTTATTTCTTCGAACAATAACACGTACAAAAGTCTGGTGCTGAATCGTAAAGAATGGTTTTCAGCTTCGGATAAAAGTAAAATATTGGCTGATATTCAGGCAAAAGTCGGAGCGCAATTTGTAGTGAAAGCTCCCAATCAAGGTTCGTCTATTGGCATCACCGTTTTGAGCCAGCCAACGGTCGAGAAATTGGAAGAAGCGATGCTAAAGAGCTTCTTTATAGAACGTGTCACGGCCAAACAATGGAAAAGCTATGACGGAGACAAAAAGATTTTGTGGATTCGCGAACTAACGGACATCAAAACAGGCATCGGTTTACCAGTCTTTTTCAAAGGGGAGAAACTGACGCATCCTGAAGAATTATTCACCTTATTGGAAAAAGAATTTTCGACTTCTTCGGATGACGTTCTTCTTGAAAACCCAAATGGCGAATACGAAGTCTTGATCGAGACAAAACTTTCTGGCAAAGAATTTTCGTGCATCGTGATTCAGGACGAAAATGGACAGCCGATTGCACTTCCGCCTACTGAGATTGTGAAAACGAGTGAAATGTTCGACTATCGTTCGAAGTATTTGCCAGGCATGATTCGCAAAGTTACGCCTATCAACCTGCCAGAAACGGAAATCGAAAAAATTAGGACTTCGTGCTGTCAGCTTTACAAAGAACTGGTTTTCAATGTGTACGCACGTATTGACGGTTTCATTACCGAAACGGGCGAAATATTCCTGAACGACCCTAACACGACTTCCGGCATGATGCCGAGTTCGTTTTTCTTCCACCAAGCGGCTGAAATCGGACTTAATCCTTCGCAATTCTTGACGTATCTGATTCGTACTTCTTTGTCAGAACGAATTCGCTCGGGAAAAAACAGCTATGTATTGAGCCAAACGCTAGAAACATTAGATCACAAAATAGAACATCACCGTAGCGCTATCACCGAAAAAGTGCGAGTGGCTGTGGTAATGGGCGGCTATTCGTCCGAACGCCATATTTCAGTAGAAAGCGGAAGAAACATTTTCGAGAAACTTTCTTCTTCTACCAAATACCAAGCTTTTCCTGTTTTCTTGACGGGTTCGTCTGAAAATATCGAGATGTACGAAATGCCGATCAACATCATGTTGAAAGACAATGCGGACGACATCAAGGAAAATATTCTAGCAGCATTGAAAGGCGAGAAACATCCGATTCTGAAGAAAATCATAACCGAAGCCAAAAGTATCACAGGCAAGTATGTAGCCAACGCGACTTTTGTTCCTGAAAAACTGGATTTCAAACAATTAGCTGCCAAAGCTGACGAAGTATTCATCGCCTTGCACGGTCGCCCGGGAGAAGATGGGGCTTTGCAAGCCGAACTGGAAAAAGTAGGATTGACTTATAACGGTTCGGGAATTGCCAGTTCGCAAATCACGATCAACAAATACGAAACCAACGAGTTGTTGGCCAAAAACGGCATCAAAGTAGCGCGCCATTGCATGGCAATGAAATCTGATTGGGAAGCAAACGAAGAAGCGTTCTACACACAATTAGAAGAGACGTTCCCCTACCCTTTCATTGCCAAACCAGCCGATGACGGTTGTAGTTCGGCTGTGAAAAAGTTAAAAAACAGGAAAGAATTAGAAGCGTTCTGCCAACTCATTTTCCGCACACAAGAAGAAAAACCTGTGAAATGGGCGGATGTAATGGCTTTGAAACACAATGAAGAATTCCCTCAGAAACAGGGCTTTTTAGTAGAAACCTTGATCGAAAAAGGCGATGCGAAACATTTCTTGGAAGTGACAGGTGGTTTGCTCACCAAACGTGGCGCGAATGGCGAGCGCATCTACGAAATGTTCGAAGCTTCGGAAACCTTGGCTTCGGGCGGTATTCTTTCGTTGGAAGAAAAATTCTTGGCGGGCGAAGGGCAGAACATCACCCCTGCACGCTACGCCAAAGACAAAACGAGTCGCCAAAAGATCAGCGACCAAGTAAAAGCCGCTTTACAAAAAACAGCAGAAGTGCTAAACGTGGAAGGCTATTGCCGTATCGATGCCTTTGTACACATCTACGAAAACGACCGTGCAGAAACCACCATCATCGAAATCAATTCCTTGCCGGGCATGACGCCTGCTACTTGTATTTTCCACCAATGTGCTTTGAATGGGTACAAGCCTTATGAGTTCATTGATAAGATTTTGAAGTATGGGAAGGGGCGGGTATAATATTTAAACATGTATATACATACTAAACTTCTTGCAATTTGCGTTAAAGAAAAAAATGTAAAAGTGAAAAGCATACTAACAATCTCTGCCCTATTTCTTTTTAACTCATTATGCTTTGCTCAAAATGACTGCATAGTGAATACGTCAATTAATGATACTGTTATTCTTACAGACGGACAAGGCAAGGCAAGGCCTACAGTTACTCTAGAGAAAAGTACAATCCAGTAAAAATGTGCTATGATTATCTAGAATTTACCTCGTACAAACTCCAGTACTTTTGGTTTAAATCATATTTAATAGACACTACAAGTTTAGACACTTTAGTTTTACCTCCTCCAAATCAGCGAAAGTTCTATTTTAATTGTCCATATGGAACTGGGTTGCCAGCTTATCTGGCTTTTAGGCAACTTTTTGATCAAAATTTTGAGATGAGGGCCACTGATGCTGTAGAATACATCAAAAATAACTACAAAGACAAAGGCTTAATTGTTAATTTCTATTTCAAAAATTCAGATTCAACTGTATCAACAGTAACCAGAAAATTCATCTACCAAACAGAAGAAAACTGCGACTTTACTACTGGGCTATTAAGCGAGGAAACTCAAACATCTGAATTCAAAATTTATCCCAATCCTTCAAATGATGGTTTGTTTTATTTTTCAGAAAAAGGTCAATTGCCTGAAAATGTAAATGTGTACTCAACTCATGGGAATA
>JAYVIX010000300.1:0-2852 GCA_043769845.1 Cytophagales bacterium | reverse complement strand
AGTTTATTTGGAATGTAACCCGATTTTGCTTTAAGTGAAATCGAAACAGAATTCCCTGCATCTACATAGAGGCAAGTATCATTTCCTAATTGGGCTTTTGTCAGAACCGAATAATGCGCGAAGGAAGAATCTACACAAACGCCATTTTTTACTCGATAATAAAAAGCATAATGCCCATTGAAAGTTGGATTGAATGAGGCCCCAAGACTATCTATTCTTACAAGATTCACATTCGAATTGGTAGCAAACCAATCTCCTGCTATTGTCGATTTTGCTTTTAAGATCAGACTATTTTGCGGACTCAAAAAACAAGTATCGTGTTTGACGATCGGTTTGAAAACTCTGTTGTTTATAATTTTCACACTATCTACCGACTTCGCACAATTTCCATTCGGTACTTCCCAGTAAAAGGTATTAATATCTTTTGAAAGAATCACTGGTACATTTTGCAGATTGGAACTGAATGAAGAATTCTTCTGCGTCCAAGTTCCGTTAGTATTTTCAACTTTTAAAGTTATTTGATTTGAACAAACCACTATTACGGAATCGGCTGGATATAGTATTGTCGCATTTTTTGGCTTGTTGTAAAAAATAGCCACTTCATCAGTGGCAATGCAAATGCTATCTTTTACAGTCCATGTAAATTTATTCGCAATTCCGTCTTTCAAATTACGAACCTCTGGATTTATACTATCGGAAAAAACACTTCCTACTAGCGACCATTGTCCCTTTTGTCCAGTAAGCAATGGGTTGGCTTGCAACTTCGCGTAGTCATCACAAACGTTCTGATCAATACCTGCATTTGAATTAACAGCATGATTATCAACAATTAATGTGTCCTCTAAAATCCCGCATACGCTACTTATTTGCCAAATAAGAGTACTTTTTCCTCTTGGAAGATTTGAGACTGTAGTATTTGGAAGTGTATTATTTTGAAACGTAATATTAGGATCATTAGGACTTAACCACTTTCCTTTTCCGATTTTAGGTTGATTGGCGGTTAGTTTTAGGGTGTTTTGGCAAATAATTGTGTCATTTCCCGCCCTAGGGATTGAGGGTCTTCCGTTTTTTATATAAATATCATGTGGTGAATCATCCCTCCAGTATAACACTACATCTTCTCCTCCCAAAAGCTTTAATTTAATTTGAGGAGAAAGCTGACCACCTTCGATAATTAACAGATTAGAGTTACTGACAATACTACTCCAATTGATCCATCTAAACCCACCTACGTTAGTCGAACCTTTTAATTCAATTGTATCGGATGAACAAAAAACATATGATGTATCTGAATTATTAAACGAATACTTTGGTCCAAAATAATAAGCGGGACTTACAATTGTAATTTGCGAATAAGACTCACATACAAATACAAATTGTAGTATCAAAAAAACAACCCTCAAAAAAATCTTCCTATTCAATCTGCGTTTGGTTTATTTTCAATAACACGAATTTAATACTTCCTAGCATAGTATAAGTAAGTGTGAGTACGAAAATATCAATTGCCTTCTTTCAATCTTTCTTCACCAAACCCACAAACGCAATCCCCAACCAAACGACATTCACAAATGCAGATGGA
This sequence comes from Cytophagales bacterium, assembly GCA_043769845.1. Lineage (GTDB taxonomy): Bacteria > Bacteroidota > Bacteroidia > Cytophagales > UBA9547 > UBA9547. The sequence continues at coordinate 1,273 of JAYVIX010000300.1, read as the reverse complement.
TAAGCTTTGAGCGAAACCGTATTAATGATCAACAATATGGCTCCTACAATATTCAACCATTGAAAAAAAGCCGATTTGTTTGTCGCCTTGCCCGATGAAATCAGAAAATAAGCCCACAGGACACAAATAGCACCAATCCAACCAACCACATTAATGAGTATATCCAACATGTACCGAAAATAAGTATAAACTTGTTCAACGAAAAATAATAGAAAAGGCTCAGACTTAGGCTGAAAATAATTTCTAAATTTTATCAGTAAAATACAATTCTAAATTTGTTTCTAAATACAAAAAAACGATATATTTGTGACAGTAAAATTTAAGACATGAAAAAGGTAGCTCTAATAATCGTTTCTGCAATGGCTTTTGCAATGGCATCTTGTGTTACTCACAAAACTTGCCCTACGTACATGAAAAACAATACTGAGCTAGAAGGCGTTTCGGCTTCTGCTTTAGTAAAATAAATAAAAATCCGTTTTCCCTTTTGAGAGCGTTGGCAAATGTCAACGCTTTTTCTGTTTCCAATCATTCCTTTTTTTAGAAAACAGCACTCACCTGCACCCTACCGATATGTACGGTTTGCTGTCCTTGTGGTTTGCGTCCTTCGTAATTGAGCGAAATATTTAGACCACTCATTAGTTTTTGCTGCATGGTAGCTTGCCAAGTAAAATTATTCCCAGGACGAAGCGACTCCAACATATCATAACCTAGTGGCGAATTGATGTCACCATTTTTGCATACAATATTGATGTATTTCACATTGGCCGTAAAGGTCCGTTTACTCACTTGATTCAGTCTTGCTTCGAATCCTGTATTGTTAAAAACGGCCTTTTCACCTTTATTTAATTCATGAATATTTTCTTTCGGAATATATTGAAATGTGCCAATCAATCGAAACATTTCGTTGGGCTGGAAAGCCAATTCGGGGCTAAGTTCCTGTTTGAGAATCGTATAATTTCGATTCAGCAAATAGTCGGAAAGCGTGCTGCGCATGCTCTGAATAAGATTTATCTTGAAATTAAATAATGATTTAATATTCATTCTTATACTAAACTGATATTCAAGGTTCGATTTGGTATCTATTCCGTTGAATAAATAATTGCGCTGCAAAAGATTGATATACACAAAATCCAATCCATAAGACGGACTAGCTCGATTAAAAAATACTGTACTTCTGAAATTGCTCGAATTAGATAGCATTTCGGCAGGCACAATTCCTGCGTACAAAGGAACAAAACGTGCTTCGAGGCTTTCGTTCAAGGTTTTGCGATCG
>JAYVIX010000299.1:0-4195 GCA_043769845.1 Cytophagales bacterium | reverse complement strand
TATTTAGCAAAACTAAAAGTGGGTCTGGACTACTATACACAAACACTCGTGATTCAGTAATCAGTTATCAATCAAGTATTAACAATTATCCTTAAAATTAAATTCTTCGCAATGTGAAGTGCTTTTTCAACCCAATGAATTGTAATTTTTCATTTGCTCTGTTTCTGATGCTGTAAGATAAGAAATATGTGTATTGGATATTTCAAGCACATATTTCATACTCCATTTTTCTAATTGCCCAAGGTTATATAAGTCGGCTATTTTTTGTAAACCTTCTCTAGTATAAATTCCAAAAAGGGGTTCGAGGGTTCCTTCGTTTTCAAAAACAAAAAAATCATGTTCGCCTTCATGTTTGCGTAGTTGCGAGATCAGTTTCTGAATTAACCCAGGCTGCATATCTACCATGTCGCAAGCTAAAATGAGTAAGTCTTGAAAGGGGAAGGCATTGTGTACACTCAAAAGGCCACACAATGGACCTTCAAAAGGAAAACTGTCTAGTATTAGTTGTTCGTCCTCAAAAAACATTAAGTAGTCTTCCTTTTGAGAATTATTAATAGACACACAAACCGGAACTGCACAGGATGCTAGTTTGTCGAAAGCAGATTGAGACCAAGTTTTTTCGTTTACGGTAAGCAAACCTTTATCAGAACCCATTCGGGTACTTTTTCCTCCACAAAAAACCACACCCAACATCTGGATGTTTTCGTCAGGATACATGGGGTTGCAGGCGAGAGGTAGAATATTAGTAGCAGTTAAGAGTTCAAAGAATAGTTCGTAGTTTTTGCCAGATTTTATTTAAACCAAATTTATAATATAAAATGGGAACAAAAAAGCCAGTATTGTTTTGATTCAACACTGGCCAAATCTAGCTATTAAAACTAGTTATTTAGGCTTTTGCCAATTCGGCATTGATGTGCAATTTCACTTCCTCGCTCACCACCATTCCGCCAGCTTCGGTCAGTGCGCTCCAAGTCAGTCCAAAATCTTTACGGTTGATTATTTCATTGATTTCAAAACCCGCTTTGGTGTTGCCCCAAGGATCTACCACGGTTCCGCCATATTCTACCGTCAGAACCACTTCTTTCGAAATGCCTTTGATGGATAAAATACCAGCCAATTTATAATCATCACCCGATACTTTTTTCAGAACACCATTTGAAAACGTGAGCTCTGGATATTTTTCGGCTGCGAAAAAGTCGTCTGATTTCAAGTGACCATCGCGGTCGGTATTTCCAGTGTCGATGCTGTTGGTATCTATTTTGAATCCCACTTTTGCATTCTCAAAAGTATCTTCTTCCGATTCTACTGTGCCCGAAAACGATTTGAAAGAACCTGTCACAGTGGCGATTACAAGGTGTTTTACTTTGAAATGTACTTCTGTGTGAGTTGGGTCTATAGCCCATTTAGTGGCGGTCAAAGATGCAGTTGCGATCATGTTATTTTCTAATTAGATGTACATACATTCATTAACTACGTCAAAGACAAAAAGGTTTCTGAATTGGGAAAATATTACTGATTTTCTTTTTTCAGCAAATAATAATCCAACACAAAAGTGCCAAAGGGAACAAAGGAGGCCAATATGCATAGAACTATTTTTTTAAACGACCAAGTATGTTCCAAATATACTTGTGCCAATGTGATGAAAAATAACACAAACAATAAGCCATGTGCCCAACCAACGTATTTTACAAAGAGCGGCAAACCTGCCATGTATTTCAGTGGCATCGCGATGAATAATAGAATCACAAAGGAAAGACCTTCCAAAAGTGCAATTAGTCTGAAACGACCAAGTGAAGTATTTAGCATAATAACAATATTTGGGTACTAATATAGAGTGATATATTTACGTTTATTATACCAACAAAAATCCTAATTCCAATACGAGCAAAAATCGGGTAGCTAGGTTTACCATAACAGGCGATGTGGCGAATGTGAATACGCAATTGGTGTTGATAGATTTTGATAATTTATCAACAGTTGGTTGGCACAATGGCGGTGGTTTGGCCTATGGATTGAATGGTAAAATCTACGCCTCTTCAGGCGAAAATGCCTATGCTGCTAATCCATAAAGTTTTAATAATTTGTTGGGCAACAAATCTCCTAATCCTTCTAATTCAATCCCCAAAAGTCGTACTTTTTTGACTACCCACGACTATTGACGAAGAACCATAAAAGCGTATTGGAAATGTAAGCAAGTGGCGTTTCATCTGTCGAATAGGTTTCGGAATCTTCTATAGTGAAGCTCGAATTCTTGTTCATTTTTTTAATTCGATTGATCCATAGATTGCTTGCTTCGAAGTACAGAAAGCCATTTATTTCTTTGAATGAATCGTACTTATTCAATTTGACGCTACTAAACAAAGTCACAATTGCGTCTTGAAATATGTCTTTCGCCTCGTCTTTATCGCCATTATTCCTGATGATGAATTTCACAATAGTTGGCAAAGCGGTCTTGTATAGATGATTTAGAACAATACTATTGTTCCCTATTTTAATTGCATGAATTATTTCTAAATCTTTATTATCAGCCATCTATAAAACACTACAATCTACAATTCAAAAAGTAAATCGAACCAAAATAAAATTATAAATCGTAAGGAAATGTTTCTACGTTTAGTTTTCTTGGAGTATGCAAAAAAATTCTATTTTTATTCCTGTTGATAGCCAAAGCTACCCACGCGCAGACGAATGAGTTTAGCGAATCGTTTATTTTTTTCCGAAAAATATCTCGACCAGTATTCCCTCGTATTGCGGAATATATGCTGATGTGCAGGGAAACATTGCCTATCGTTCTTATTTGGGGCAACTTTCAGCCATACGTACTTATTTGGCTGATTTTAACTATAACGTTCAAAAAAGAAAAAAACATTTCCTGATTTCAATAAACACATTATCTGAACTGGCTTTTATTCGGATAGGAAGGGTGATTTTATTAATAGAAATAGGCTTTTACTTCGTTAAGTTTGGCACAGGAGGCTTACGGAATCCTTCCATTTGACAGGAGGAACTGCATTGCATGTCATCAACTACCTTTTCAAAGCTTCAAGTGCTGGTGCTAGCGGCTCAGATTTTGCTTGGTCGGGGAATATTAGCGCAGCACTTTATTCTCCTACTTTCAGATTGGGAATATCAGCAAACGATTTCAACCAGCCTTTACTTACACCACTTGATGTGCCTTCGATAGTGTATCGGTATTACACGATCCATTCTGAGAAAAAAATAGCCTTGGGATTAAATACACAACTTATCGCTTCCGCCCGAACGAATATTATTACTAATGGATATTACGCATTGATGGGAAATATTGGGCTTAATTTTCAGGAAAAAATAGGCCTATACGGCTTCGCGCACAACGACCAAGGCTGGGGACTAGCCATCGACCTAAATCATATCGAAGTTAGCGAGAGCTGGTTTGATGTTTCGTTTGCCTACCGAATACCGTATTCGACTGGTTATCGAATTCCTTACAGTGTATTTGAGATCAATCTGGGTTATTATTTGTCTAAATCTAATCATTCTATTGAATGATTTTTTATGAATTAAATACAAGGACGCCAATCTTCAAAAGGTTGCCGTTCTTCAAAACAAGGTCAGGAGCTAAAACATTGCCAATAGTTGCACCCTTTTCAATCGTTCATTCCAGTTTGCTAAAAGAGTTGAACTGTGCGATGCAAAACAAGGATAAAAAACCACTTGCCCATTTCCAACGCTGGCAAGGTTCAAAACCCTTTCAGCGATTATCAACCCATCAAGCATTTCACGAAGCCAAAACAAATGAAACATTGAAATAAAAAGTAATGGGGCCAGTCGCTCCCCAACAAGCAACCAGCCCCACTATCCACTAACTACTAACCACTAAACTTAAAACACCGCCACCACTCTCATCGCATTTGCACCATTCAACAAATACTGCACACTATTGGTAATTTGAAAAAACTCAATACCCACACAAGCAATCAACGCACTAGTCGCCACCATTGTAGGAGCAGGGGCAATAGTGGCCACTACCGAAGTAGCCGCACCAACCATGCCACCTAGCGGAATATAACCCGAAAATGCCACCGCATTCTTTGTGTTATTGGTCACATCGCTTGCCTCGTACTTTTTACTGGTTGCATTGTATTAACCTGACGGCACAGGAATGTGATTTTTTCAAGCGGCATATTTGATATCTTGATGCTGAAAATATTTCAAT
>JAYVIX010000298.1:0-4890 GCA_043769845.1 Cytophagales bacterium | reverse complement strand
CACACTAAGATCGCCACAAGCAAGCGCACAACTATACGATTGCTTCGGAAAACTGATTGAACCAAACGTAACGTCTGATGTATATCCAACCACCCATCTAAAAGCGGGTGTCTATATTTTAGTGATTCGTGAAGGAGAAAAACGAACACAATCAAAGCTGATTAAGTATTGATAAAAAAGGTAGTTCGTAGTTACTTGTTGAAAACTACGAACTAGTCAAAAATCTATTTTCCCAACTGCTTGTAAAACTCTCCAATCGTCTCAATCCCTTTGAAGAAATTAAAGACTCCATAACTTTCGTTTGGCGAATGGATAGCATCTTCGTCCAAACCAAAACCCATCAAAAGCGTGTCGATCCCTAATTCGGATTTGAACAAAGCCACAATCGGGATACTCCCACCTTCGCGTGATGGAATCGGTTTTTTGCCCCAGCATTTTTCAAATGCCTTCGATGCCGCACGATAGGCATCGGTATCGGTCGAAACTACCACCGGAACTCCGCCATGATGTGGCGTTACTTTTACTTTGACAGAAGCTGGCGCAATCGATTCGAAATGTTTGGTGAATAATTGGGTGATTTTTTCGGGATCTTGGTCGGGCACCAATCTCATCGAAACCTTGGCTGAAGCTTTTGAGGCGATCACTGTTTTTGCGCCTTCACCTGTATAGCCTCCCCAGATTCCGTTCACGTCCAATGTCGGGCGAATAGATGTGCGTTCGATGGTGGTGTAATCCGTTTCGCCATGAACGTCTTGCAAATCCAATGCTTTTTTGTATTCTTCTAGGCTGAAAGGAATGTTGGCCAATTCGCCACGTTCGTCAGTCGACAACACTACTACGTCTTCATAAAAACCAGGAATCGTAATTTTATTGTCCACATCGTGCAAACTGGCCAACATTTCGCATAAAATATTGATTGGATTGGGCACTGCACCACCATACATTCCCGAGTGCAAATCGCGATTAGGTCCTACTACTTCCACTTCCAAATAACATAAACCACGCAAACCAACGGTGATCGAAGGGCAATCGTTCGAAATAATTCCTGTGTCCGAAATCATCACCACATCCGATTTCAACTTTTCTTTGTTGGCCATCACAAACTTGTCCAAATTATTGGAACCCACTTCTTCTTCGCCTTCGATAATAAATTTTACGTTGCATTTCAGCGCATCAGCAGTCATCAATTCTTCAAACGCTTTCACATGCATATACACTTGGCCTTTGTCGTCACAAGCACCTCGGGCATAAATGCGCTCGTTTCTGATTTCTGGTTCGAAAGCAGGCGAAGTCCAAAGATTCAAGGGCTCAGCAGGTTGCACATCGTAGTGACCATAGACCAAAACGGTAGGGTGTTTTGGATCGATCATATGTTCGGCATACACAATCGGGTTGCCAGCTGTTTCGGCCAATTCCACATGCTGTACGCCAGCCAATTTCAGTTTGTCCATTAGCCAAAGAGCCGCTTTTCGACAATCGTCTTTATGTTCTACTTTGGCCGAAATCGAAGGAATGCGTAACAAGTCGAACAATTCAGCTAAATATCTTTTTTCTTTATTTTCAGTCGTTTCCATTGTTGATTCTAATTGAAACAAATATAATGCCTCTATATTTCTTCAAGACTTTTTTTCTCGAAAGTGCCGAAGAATATGAACTAAAAAATGCGTGTTGGAAATTCTACCGAAAGGTCTTGTTGACCATCGTTTGGGTTTTCGGTTTTGTCGATTCCTTCTGCAAAATGCCTCAAACTGACTTTAAATGCACCTTTTCCAAATCCAGCACCAGGTTTCAAATCAAAAGTCAAACCAAGGGGTTGTGTAGGCGTTTGGCTGTCTTTGTCTAAGATAGTAGTAGAAATGCTGGGATTGCCTGTGATAGCACTGAAAGTGTAATGAAAACGGTGATAATTGGCTTCCTTCAAAATTTCATCTGAAACGAGTTCGATAGGATTTTTGGTGTCGTCATAGATTTTTACAATAACAGAGTACGTGACATTTGCTTTCAAAACAAGGCTATCGACCGTCACATTGGTGCCGTTTCCCTTCGGATCGTTAAATATAACGGTGTCTTTGTTAGTTCCATTTGAAAGAAACAACACTACACGTGTGATATTTTCGGCTTCTCCACCGCCCACTTCTAGCGGAGTTTCGGGTTTCGGATCATTGCTTTTGTTTTTCTTACAAGAAGCAAATGCCAGTAAAGTCAAAGTCGCCAAGCAGAAGTGTTTGATCGTTTTTTTCATTTTTAGAATTATTAAATGCAACAATGTTGCAAATTTATCAAATTTAGATTGATCGCCAATATTTTGAATAAAAATTACAGTTTTTTAGAACGAATGCTTAACGATTCTTCACTGCTTTAATCCAATTTAAACTTAGATTTTTTCAGTAAGCGGCAAAAAATGGTAACTTTGATGTTGCCCTTTTTATATTTCTATGAACGTTTCGCCTAACAAACCTTTCCAAATTGTTTATTCGTTGTTTCAGCACGAATATTTGGGATATATCTTTGAATCGTTCATCATTCAGCTGGACGACAAAGGTCGGCTTACGCTTCAGCATCAGAACATTTCGTCTGTCAATTGCAAAGATTTTGAATCAGGGTTGGACGATTACGACCTCGAACTGATTCGTCTCATGGACAGCATTCAGCAAGATGCTATCTTGAAAAAATTTTCCACCAAAAAAGTGGCCGCCCAAGATTTCTTCCCCAAAGTATTCAACAAGGAAAAAGGCGACACCTTGATTCAGGAAGCAATTATCGATTATGTGGAAGCTCGCAAATCGAAAATATTGGGTTTTATGAATGGCAAATTGCTGTTTGAAATGGGAAACGATGGCGAACCTACTTGGCGCAAAATCGAGATCATGCCCGAAAAAGCCACCATTCTTTTTCATTTTTTCAGAAACGAAACCAACACCCATTATTATCCAACAATCAAATATCTGGGAGAAAAAATTGAATTTCAGTATAAAAACGCCCTCATTGTATGCCAACGCCCAGCTTGGCTTTTGCTCGAAGGCAAATTATATACGTTTGAAAAAGAGGTAGAAGGTTCGAAACTGAAACCATTTTTGGCCAAAAAATTCATCGAAATCCCTAAAAAAGTAGAAGACACATACTACAAAAAATTTGTCGCTCCGCTAGTGGCTTCTTTTGATGTGTTTGCCAAAGGTTTCGACATTGTATCGGAACGCGAAAATGCTTTTCCATACGTTTCGTTCACCGAATTGCTTTCCGTCACCACGCCACTTTCGCTTTTTGGCGAAAACAAAAATGGCACCAAAACCGATGTAGCCGAAACAGAAGGAAAAATCGTGTTCGACCTATCGTTTCATTATGGCAATTTTATTTTCAGTGCCGATTCAGGTAGCGATACCAGCGTAAAGGTCGAGAAGAAACAAGACAACTATATTTTCCATAAAGTAAAACGGTTTTCGGACTGGGAAAAGAAGAAGCAAATCGAGTTGCGCGATCGTGGACTTGAGATCAGAAACGGCAAAGCCGTGATGCCCAAATACCGCGCTTTCGATTGGATCAACTACCATGCTGAAGAATTGGAAGAATTAGGATTCAAGATTCAGCAAAACAGCAAAGATTTCAAACGCTATTTCTTGGGCAAATCGGAACTCACGATCTCGATTCAGGAAAATATTGATTGGTTTGATGTGAATGCAGTGGTGCGTTTTGGCCCTTTTGAGATTCCATTCCGCAAAATCAGATGCTATATTATTGAAAATAGGCACGAAATCGAATTGCCAAATAAAGAAATAGCCGTCATTCCCGAAGAATGGTTCACCCGCTATTCCGATCTTTTCCAATTGGCAGACGACTCGGATTCGGGCGAAGGCCTGACACTGAAAAAGCATCATGTGGCTTTGGTCGAAGAATTGGACAAAGAAAACTTGGTAAAAGTAAGCCTCAACAACAAGCTCGAAAAGCTGAAGGAATTCGAAAAAATAGAGGATTTTCCACTTCCTGTCGATTTTAAAGGCCAGTTGCGTGTCTATCAACAGGCCGGCTATAATTGGATGCGTTTCTTGGCTACTTATGGCTTGGGTGGTTGTTTGGCTGATGATATGGGTTTGGGAAAAACCGTACAAACGCTAGCTCTTCTTCAATCTGAAAAAGAAAATGGCGCACAAAATACTTCCCTGCTTATCATGCCCACTTCCCTGATATACAATTGGGAATTGGAAGCCAAAAAATTTGCGCCAAACATGAAAGTGTTCATTTACACAGGCGCATTTCGTGACAAAAACACGGAACAATTTGCAGGCTACGATTTGGTACTCACCACTTACGGAACAGTACGAAACGATGCCGACATGTTGAAAAATTATTATTTCAACTACATCATTCTGGACGAATCGCAAGCGATTAAAAATCCAAGTTCGGTGATTGCAAAAGAAATCGTCAAACTAAAAAGTGCTCATAAACTAATCCTCACAGGAACACCCATCGAAAACAGTACAAGTGACTTGTGGAGCCAAATGAACTTTGTAAACCCAGGTTTATTAGGCACACTTTCGTATTTCAAAAGCGAGTTTTCTATTCCAATTGAAAAACGAAACGACCAACGCAAATCCCAAAAACTACACGCACTCATCAAACCATTCGTATTGCGAAGGGTAAAATCGCAAGTGGCGACCGAACTTCCTGCCAAAACAGAGTTTATCCAATACTGCGCCATGACCGAGGAGCAAGAGCGTTTGTACGAGGAAACAAAATCGTTTATCAGAAATCAACTGACCGAAACGATTCAGAAGAAAGGAATTGGCAGTTCGCAAATCTATATTTTACAAGGATTGACCAAATTGCGCCAATTGGCTAACCACCCAGCTATGACCGTGCCAGATTACAAAGGCGATTCGGGGAAAATGGACGAGG
>JAYVIX010000297.1:0-6033 GCA_043769845.1 Cytophagales bacterium | reverse complement strand
GGGAAATTGTTTGCGAACTTGAAAATCCCAATGGCTCGGATCGTGCGATAGAAGTAGTTTCACGGCAGCATCATCAGTGCGGGCATGGGCTAGATCCAGTTTGCCATATTTTGGGAAATTTCCTTTTGCACCAAAGTTCTCAATACCTATTATAGCCAGTTTTTCACCATTTTGTTCCAACATCTTATGTTCGTTCATCATTAGTTGCCAACCGAGTTGTTTGTGAATCGTTTTGAGGTCTTCGAGATTCTTTCGTTTTGCTTCCAGACTAGGCCAAGTCACATAATCGCCATAATCATGATTTCCCAAAGTCGAATAAACGCCCATCGGAGCCTTTAATTTGATAAAAATAGGAATGTATTCAGTTGCTTCTTCGGCTTTGTTGTTCACCAAATCGCCTGTGAAAAATATTAGATCGGGTTTTTCGGACATCATCATTTCTACGCCCCCCATGACGGCTTTTTTATTATAGAAGCTACCTGAATGAATGTCTGACAGCTGCCCGATTCTGATTCCGTGAAATGCTTTCGGGAGATTGGGCAACACGAGTGTGGTGCGTTTTATACGATAGTCGTACGCTCCAGAAATGATACCATAAGTGAGTGCCAAAACTGGAGTACCAGCCACGGCTATAGCGGTTTTGGTCAAAAATGCAGACCGATCCATTAGTTGCGCAGGTACAACTTCGGAAGACGGGCTTGGAGAGTGGGACGGAAAAAGAGTGTCGTATCCTAGTTTGACAAGTCGGAAGATGTCTTCCATAAACAGGAAAATAGAAATCAAGAGTTTGAAAATCACATTGACAAACACAACCGACATTAGAAAATTTCGACCCACCGAACCGATTTTTTCCATTCCTCCAGCGGCAAAAAAAAGAAGAATTGAAATCGTAACCAGTGTATAGAACCAATAAAAACCTAAAATCAGTTTGCGCACCATTCCTTGTGGCGGGCTAATGAGTTTGATCGCTTGAAACACATAGGCATCTACTAACACAAAGATGGCAACAACAATCAGCAGGACGATAGAACGATTCATGAACGAGGAATTGAGTACAATTTTAGATTTAAACTACTCAACCTTTTTTCTTTCAGGAAAGTTTGTCTTATTTAGCCTAATCATGAAAAAACTGTTTACAATTTTATCTTTTATACTGGTAAGCATCTCTGTATCTGTCGCCCAGTCTTCTGATTCACTCACACAAAAATTGGTTTCTGTCGATTCTTTACTTTTGAAAATCAGGCCAGATACTTCGCAACTTGTCATAGCAGATAGTTTAAAAGTAGATACAGTTTACATCGATAATCCGATGAATGTCTTGAAAATAGGAGTTGATATTCCTTCAGCATTCAGTTTTATGAGTATTTCTTACGAGCACGTGATTCATTTTATGGGCAGTCTGAATATCAAAGTTGAGTTGTTGTGCGCATACAATCCGTTTAGTTCGCTTTCTTTTATAAAAGAAAGTTATAATAATACGAATAGAATTTCAGGTATTGGGCTAGTGCCAGAAATCAGAGATTACGGTAGCGAAAAATATGCCCCAAAGGGATTGTTTGTAGGTTTTTACGTGCCGATGCGTTTTGCAAGTGTCGAAATTCCTTCAACAATCGTGAAAGGCGGAAGCACTTACTCAATTTCAGAAAACAAGTTCAACTATACACTTATAGGAGGCGGATTTGATGCAGGTTATCAACTTTTAATTAAAAAGAAATTTTCGATCGAAGGATTACTTGGTATGAGTATTGCAAAAAGCTCATTTTCAAGCCGTTATTATAGCAATTCGTCTCTACTTAATGGAGAAGTAATTGAAAATAAAGTCGTATTGAAGGACGGCTATGTCGGAAGTTCGTTTTTTCCTAAAGCCGAAATCAATTTCGGTTGGATGTTTTAAATAGTGAATATATTGCGCGTTGCCATAGTTATCAATACTTCTTGGAATATTTTCAATTACCGACAAGGACTAATCAAAGCTTTGATCGCAAATGGTTGTGAAGTAATTGCAATCGCTCCGCCTGACGAGTTTTCGGTCAGATTGAAAGAATTGGGTTGCACTTTTGTGCCTCTTCCGATGGACAATAAAGGCATGAATCCGGTCAAAGATTTTTGGCTTTATCTTCGGATGTTGTTGGTTTACAAGGATTTAAAACCTGACTATATCCTTCATTATACCGTCAAACCCAATGTGTTTGGTACATTGGCAGCGGCTTCCTTGGGTATCAAATGCATTAGCAATGTTTCGGGTTTGGGCACTGCTTTTATTCGAAAAGGGCTTTTGCTATTTGTGGTGAAACAGTTGTATCGGTTTGCATTTCAGTTTCCGCAGCGCATCTTTTTTCAGAATAAAGACGATCGCGATCTTTTTTTGAATCTTTCAATTCTTGACAAAAACAAAACAGATGTTTTGCCAGGTTCTGGAATAAATGCTTCCAAATTCAAAATAGTAGAAATTGAACGTAACAAGTCATTTGTATTTTTATTAATCGCCCGTTTGCTGGCCGATAAAGGGATTTTGGAGTACGCAATGGCTTCCAAAATGCTAAAAGAGAAAGGATATCAGTTTGAAGCCCAGTTGATTGGTTTTTTTGATCGGGAAAGTAAATACAATATTTCAACCTCTGAACTGGACAATTGGGTAGAAAACGGATACATTCGTTTTCTTGGCGAAAGCACAAACATTCAAGCCGATATTGCCAAGGTCAATTGCGTGGTATTGCCATCCTATCGCGAAGGTACACCACGAAGTATTTTGGAAGCCATGGCGATGGCCAAGCCCGTCATTACCACCAATGTACCTGGTTGCAAAGAAGTGCTTGTGGAAGGCGAAAATGGGTTTTTCTGCGAAAGTAAAAATGCCCAAAGCCTTGCGAACGCCATGATCAAAATGCTAGAATCTTCAGAAGAATCACTCCGAACAATGGGGCTACATGGACGCAAAATAGTAGAAGAGAAGTTTGATGAGAGTATAGTGGTGGAAAAATATCTGAGTGAAATATTCGCTAAGTTTACCACTGAATAAACGATTCTCTTAATTTCGTACAATTTTTGTATGCATCATGGAAATTAGAAAAACAAGTATTGAAGGATTGATAGAGTTATTTCCACGCGTTTTCAAAGACGATAGAGGACATTTCTTGGAAACCTATAGCGTGAAAGCTTTCAAAGACCTCGGTTTGAATATGTCTTTTGTACAAGACAATCAATCGTTCTCGAAAAAAGGAGTCGTTCGTGGATTGCATTTTCAGAATGCGCCATTTGCTCAAGGTAAATTGGTACGGGTGGTTTCTGGAAAAGCCTTGGATATTGCGGTAGATATTCGTCCTGAATCGCCCACTTTTGGAAAATGGGAATCGTTCTTGTTGGATGCCGAAAAATCAAATATGGTGTACGTTCCCGAAGGATTCGCACATGGTTTTTCGGTTTTGGAAGATTGTGTTTTTTCTTATAAATGCACCAATGTGTACGATAAAGCCTCAGAATCAGGACTTTTGTGGAATGATACTGATTTGAAAATCGACTGGCAAGCAGCTAATCCCATCGTTTCCGACAAAGATCAAATCCTTTCTACTTTTGCCGCTTTATTTCCAAAGGCATGAGTAATATCAAATTAAAATCGAGTTTTCAGTTGCTACTATTGCTTTTGGTAGCGATAGTAGGCCTGACTTCTTGTGGTAGTTTGAACCAAAATACTCTTTTTCGAACGGATGGAGAAGTCATTTCTGATTCCATACTAAATGCCGTTTCAAAATCAGAAAAAAACTACATTATTCATAAAGACGATTTTTTGGATGTAAAAGTATATACCAATAAAGGCGAATTATTGGTCGATCCTAATCAAGAAATGAAATCTCAATTGGGAAGTGGTACAGCAAGCGCAACTTCGAATGGAGATCAAGTCAAGTATTTGGTTGAATATTCTGGAGAAGTTAAACTGCCACTATTAGGTTATTTGAAAGTAGAAGGCAATTCGTTGCGACAGTTAGACAGTATTTTGCAACTAAAATATTCAGAATTTTATCAGGATGTATTTGTCAAAACGCGAGTACTGAACAAACGGGTTTTTGTGCTTGGTAATATAGGTTCAAAGTCTGATGTGGTGGCAAAAGTGATTCCGTTAGAAAACGAAAACATGTCGGTAATAGAAGTATTGACATTGGCTGGAGGGTTGGATCAATATGCTAAATCAAACAAAATCAGACTTATAAGAGGTGATTTGAAAAATCCGAATGTCTACGTAATTGATCTTTCGACAATTGATGGCGTGCGAAAATCGCAGATGAGTATTCAGCCCAATGACATTATTTATGTCGAGCGTCAACGTAGAGTCGTTATCCAATTCCTGTCAGAATTAGCTCCTGTAATCGGTGCATTAAATGCATTTTTATTAATGTATATTATCATACAAACAAGATTATAAGCATGTCGAAAGAAGAAGATTTAGAGCTTAATAGGAACTTATCCAAAACAGACGATGATGACAATATTCTGTCTGATCTGGATTTTATTCGATTTCTCATTGTTGCTCAGAAAAATCTTCATTGGATTTTGCTCATTTTTATTCTGGGAATAAGTGCTTCTTTTTTGTATCTACGGTACACCAAACAGGTTTTTCAGTCAAAGTCGCTTATAAAATACGATATTAAGCAAGTAGTACCTGCGATCAATCAGGAGCAAATTCAAACCGATAACTATGCGCATCTTTCGGGTGAAATAGAGTTGATAAGGTCTAATTTGATTTATGAAAAAGTGGTGGAAGCGTTGCCGTTAGAAGTTTCGTACTACGCCCATGGTCGGATTAACAATATGGAAAGGTATCAGAACTCTCCGTTTTTGCTCAAATATTTCGAACTAAAAAGTGAGTCATTTTATAATAAAAGCATTGATCTTGAAATAGTTGATACCAATTATTTTGTGTTGCATTATGAATTGGGTGGTCAAGAATTTGAGATGAACCATCGTTTTGGCGATATAATTGAAACAGCTCATTTTAAGTTCATTATAGGGCGAAGTCCACATTTTGATGAAATCGACTATCGTGCCAAGTTCTATTTTGTGGTCAACAGCAAAGACGCACTTCAAAATTACATTGCAAACAATCTAACCGTAAATATTGCAAATGCTGATGCGAAAACGATCGAAATTGCCTTTTCTGATTTTGATAAAAATAAGGCCAGAGACATCGTGACAGTCATCGACTCGGTGTACATGAGTGAAACGATTCTGAAAAAAAACCGAACACACGAACAGTCGATCGCTTTTATGAACGAACAATTGCGAATGACCGAAGAAAACTTGGATCAGTACGAGAAAAAACTAGAAAATTTTACTCGAGTAAACAAGACACCTGACATTAAATCGGAGTTTTCGCGCTATTTGTCCAAAGCTGAAACCGAAGCGATTCAACTAGAAAAGCTGACAATTCAGCTCGATATTATCAATAAACTACAAACAGCCATACTTCAAGAAAACGGAATTGACAAACTAGTTCCGCTTATGTATTTGCTAGAAGATGAAAATGGCCAGCTGCAAGACGAAGTAAATAAATTACAAGAATTGCAGAAAAAGCAAGAACATTTACTTGAAACATCAAAAGACAAAACGTTTGCAATCAAATCGTTAAGGGCAGAGATGTCGAATGCAAGAGATATTTTGATTGATCATCTAAATCAATACAAAAAATTGCTTTCAGACGAAATTGTAAAAGCAAAAATGCGAGTAAAAGAATATGACAATGCATTTTCGGTGCTTCCATCCAAAGAAACCGAGTTTACAAAACTCAAAAGATTCTATAATTTATATGAAAAATTTTACCTTATGCTGATTGATAAAAAAGCCGAATATGGCATTTCGAAAGCAGGTACCGTTCCCGAATTTCAGATTTTGACCAATCCGACCATTCCTAATGCCCCTATTTATCCAAATACTTTTCAGGTCTATTTTATAGGATCCATTGCTTCGCTGATTCTTGGTTTTTTTCTGATTGTTTCTCAATATTTTCTTCACAATACCATCAATAACGTGGGCGAATTGGAA
>JAYVIX010000296.1:0-2618 GCA_043769845.1 Cytophagales bacterium | reverse complement strand
ACGATAAGTGCATACCAACCTCACCGCTACCATAGCTTCCGTTCAACACTGGCTTCATTGTTGGTGCTACGCACCCAACGAAGCCTTAGTTTTTAGGTGAAGATTTTCTATTTCTTTGTCAACACACTGTCAATTTACAATTATTTCTCACTTGTTAAAATCACTAATATGTCAATATTAAAAGTTACAAAAGTCAAGCCAGAACTTTATCAAATGTTGGACGAGTTAAAATCAGAATCGGATTTATCCTTTTTGAAAAACTCTGGATGTGATCCTTATACTTGCTTGTTAGTATCAAGGCTCGCAAATCGAATTATTGAAAATCCTAAACACGAAATTTATAAGACTTTTTTTGATGCGGTTAAGGAAGTTATTTAATTCTACTTTGTATGGTTTGTTTGAATATTTCTTTAATCTCTGACATTAAACTGTCATCAGGTTTTATATTGTACTCGCCAATTAACTTGTTTAATATTGATGTTAATTGCTCAGACAATTCATCACCAGAACTTACTCTAGCCTCAATATCATACAAAGCTTTGAACATTTTGTTCTTGTTTGTACTATCAGGTCTAGTTTGTTTCTCGTGTTTTTCAAACTCCTGTTTTAACCTAATCAAAAAATCCTCCATAATGTCTTTTTTTTTAAATTTTCACCTAACGAGCAGTGTTGCCGAAGGGTGGGGATTAAGTTCGATAATGTCTCCCCCGAAATAAAGCTACGTAATGCAAAAATGCTTGAATTACCAGTATCGCCCCACCTTTTGGCAACACAATGTTATGCCTTGTTCTTCTCTTTCGCCAGTCAGTTTCGTTTCAATAGCTCAGTCAATAATTGATTTATACTCAAATGTTTTGCACTCTGTATTTTGTCAGCGTGTGCTGAAACTAATTCTATCCAGTCGGCAATCTTCTTCTTGTCGGTCGTTTTAATGCCCCAATATTCTGATAATTCTGTTGAAGAAGTTTGTTCGATCGTCTCTAGGATGAAACCTAAATTGTCGGATAAATTGAGAAAAATTCGAGGCACGTTTTGATAGGTCGCTCCGCTAGTTTCAATTGTGCCTTTCCCTCCTGCCGTAAACAAATCACGAATGTTTGGGCAAACAACACCTTCTCTTGTGACCAACCAAATGGCAAGTCTTCCAAATTTGTCGCTGCTATTACTGAATAGTTCAGGAAAGTAAACCATTGCCTTGTTCTTGATTTCTTGTTTCTCTTTAGCGGATAGGTTATTCCATATTTTGATGACAAGATTACTCGGTTTGCTATTTTCTTGGTCTATCCACCAAAGGTCTTCTCCTGGTTTAAGCTTGCTTTTATAATAGTCAACAATCTGACGCAGTGGGTTGTCTGTTTTCCGTAAAGTGTCATAAGGCATTTTAATCTTATCGAAAATTGTCTTGCCTTGTTCCAAATTCATGTCGATTAAGTACCGAGGTGAATGAGTCACCACAACCTCCGATAAGCATTCTTCATACGGTCTGCATCTAAACTCGATTGGGCTTGCCAATTTCGCAAACAACATAAAAATCCTTTCAACATCTTCAACTCGTGTGCTTTCGAGAACACTGTTTCCCGTTGTCTTCCAATGATTTTGGGTTGTTGTCTTTACCTCTATACCGTAGTATTTTTTAGCAACAATGTCTGGAAATTTCTGGCCTCCAATTAGTTCTATTGAATTCTCAAACGCTGTACCGATTGCCAAATCAGTCATTACGTCTCGAACATAAGGCTCAAGTTTGTTGCCCGCAAGTATCGAAACAGCTTTTGCCGATTTGGCAGCATGATTGTTCAGCTCTACAATAGTTGACTTTAATAGCACATCAAATTCACTTCTGTTTGGTTCTGGATTAGCAGAAATTATCATAATTATTTCTTGAAATATAAATCCCAAACATCTTCAAGTCTTTTCGCAACATTGTATGCCAAAAGAGGAGGAACTGCATTTCCAATGATTTTATATGCCTGAGACGGACTTACTAAATATGAACCCTTTCTTCCGTTTTTGCTTTCAATAACAAATTCGTAGTCGGGCGGAAACGTTTGTATTAAAGCGCATTCTCGTGGCGTTAAACGTCTTTCTTTCAAACCATTTGACAGTTCGTGTGTCAATTTACCTCCATTCTCAGCAGACAATCTGCGGAACTCAATATTGCCGTGATGCTCTGACCTTATTGTTGGGCCAATTCCATTTGGCTTTATTTCCGTTTGTCCCTGACAGTGCGCTCCCATATATTTTGCCTTTGAATAGAAACGCTGAGATAAATCTTTTGTCGTTTCAGGCTCTTCTAAAAGGCTAAATATTTCTTGCAATTGAACATGTTTTTTCAAACGTTCACCGTCAACTGTATAAGAATGTGTTGGGCTTGGATATGGATTGTATTTGTCAGAAATAGTTGATTTCTCCAATTCCTCAAGTGCGGATTTTTTTAGAGCAGATTTACGAATTCCAATAAAAATAACTCTTTCTCTCGATTGAGGAACTCCAAAATTGGCTGCATGTAATACTTGTGGGTCTAAAACAATATATCCATTATCTCCTGTTGATGAGAAATCATTCTGTATGATTTCTTTTACGTTAGACAAATTAACAAGCCCTTTGACATTTTCTGCGAT
>JAYVIX010000295.1:0-5249 GCA_043769845.1 Cytophagales bacterium | reverse complement strand
TTGATTATGCAAATACATCTATTGTGACGATCAATCCAGATTTCAATCCAAACTACACTACTTTTAGCAACGATACCATTTGTAGCATCATAGGAGCGCAAGCAAAAATAAGAGTAACGAATGCGATTGTTGGATTGAAATATGTTTTCATTAATAGCACTACAAATGCAAGAATTGATTCAATTGTAGCTCAACAGAAATCATTTGAACGAGATATTTCGATTACAAAATTTGTACCATTAATAGCCGACCAAATCAATACCTTCAATTTAGAAGTAGAAGGGTCGGCAGTGGCAGGTGGTTGTGCGCCAAAAAGATTTACTAGCAAACCAATTGTGGTTATAAATCCTGAATTGAAAAAAGGATTGCCATTGTTCACCGATACCGCAGTTTGCCCAAGTGCAGTAACGGTAAGTATCAATATCAAGAACGCGATCAAAGGTGTGAAGTATGTGTTTAGCCTTGGTTCTGTTGAGGTAGGTTCGGTCATAGCAAAAGGCACTACCGATTTTGTGACGGTGAATATTGCGGATTTGAATCCCGTGTTGAATCAGGTTGTGATTAGAAATATTACGGTGGTTGGTTCAATCAAAAATTGTGCTTCGCAATTGTTTGACGACAAGTCAATAATTACGATCAATCCTACATTGGATGCAAATTACCCATCGTTCAATGATACTACAGTTTGTAATACAGCAAGTACAGCAACCATCATGATCAAAAATGCGATCAAAGATGTGAAATATGTATTTTACAACGGAACGACAAAAGTAGATTCTGTCACTGCAACTAGTACTTTACAACCATTTGTAGTATCAACTAGCAAGTTCACTTTAGTTCCAAAAACGATCAATACGTTTACCTTGTCCGTAAAAGGCTCAATCGCAGGAGCAGGTTGTAATGAAGTTCAGTTCAACGATTCTCCAAAATTGACGATCAATTTATTGCCAGATTCCACTTTGGGAGTTTCGGCCACAGGACCAATTTGTGAGGGAGGAAAATCTACCATTACAATCAAGGGTACAGAACAAAATGTGAAGTACCAAATATTGGATAATGGAGTAGTAGTAGATACCATTTATGGAACAGGGGCTGATACTAGCAAAGCTGTTACATTTAATAATATTGGTTTGCGCACTGTTACTGTACGTGCGTTAATAGATTCTTGTGCTCAAGTGAAGTTGAAAAATCAAGCCACAGTGTTGGTGAACAAAGGCTCTGATATTGGCTTGACTGTCACGACAAAAGACACGATTTGTATAGGCGATACGGCTTATATAAAAATCGAGAAAGCACAGTTGAATGTGGTGTATGATGTGTATGAATCATCAGCGATAGTATCAAAGAAAAGTATCACAGGAACAGGAGCTGACATCACGTTTGCGATCGGAGGTTTAACCGCTGGTAAGCATAAGTTTGATATCAAAGCAACGACAGCAGGTTGCGGAGGAGTAGACTTATCTACACATCCAATAGTGTTTGTCAATCCATTGCCGACAGATGCCAAATTGGTGATTACAGGAGACACGGTTTGTAGCACAAGTCCTACAGCCGCCACCTTGACCTTGGATAGCACCATTGCAGGGGTGACGTATCAAGCGATCTTCAAAGGCAAGCCAGTTGGTGAAGCGGTGAAAAGTTCAGGCGGAAGGGTGCTTTTATTTTTGCCAGTGAATGCAACCAATTTGACAGTGGGTACAGATACTATTAGCCTTAGTGGCAAAGTCACTGCTTGCGGAGTCGTGAACTTTACTAAGAAGGGAATCATCATCGTGAATCCGAATCCAGACAAAGATCAGCTTACTATGGTAGGTGATACCGTTTGTAGTAATTCTGATTCTGCAACAGTTACGTTAGGTAAAACACAGAAAGGAGTTCGTTACCAAGCTGTTTACAAAACATTGCCAATAGGAGATTCTGTGTTGTGTTTGGCAGATAATCAAGCAGTGATATTGAAATTTCCTACAACTGGGTTTGTGGTTGGAAATAATACGATCAATGTGTCTGGAATAATTGATGGTTGTGGAAAAGTGAATTTCACCAAAACAGCTAATATTTTGATGAACGCACTTCCATCGGATACGCTTTTGGTAAAAGGAGACACTGTTTGTAGCAACTTGACCAGCGCAAGTGTGAAAGTATTTGGAACTAAAACGGGCGAAACGTATCAGGCTTACGAGGGTTTAATCAAAATAGGAAACCCTGTTACAAGCACAGGTGCAAATACTGGCGAGATTTCATTGGTACTTCCTATTGGAGTTGCTTCTGGAAGTTTAAACCCAAGCGTTCTTTTGCATACAATCTCGTTCCAAGCGACAATTGATGGTTGTGCGGATGTTGATTTGTTGAAAAAAGCGACTGTTTTAATCAATCAAGTACCAGATACAAATCTTACTGTGGTGGCTGGCCCGCCAGTATGTACAGGAGTTGGATCAACCGTTACAATCAAGAATGCGGTGAATGGAGTGAAATACACTATTATCGAAAATTCAACCAGCACAATTACCAAAACGGGTAATGGCAGAGATTTGATTTTTGATGTTATTCCTAAATTGATAGGAATCAATACCTATCAATTTAGTGCGACTATTGCAGGATGTGATTCATTCTTGCTCAAAAAAAAAGCAGAAATCATTGCCAATAACAGCACCAATACCAACCTGAAAGTGACAGAAATAAGCCCTATTTGCTTAGACGATAGCACTATTATTACAGTTGAAGATACCTATGCGACTAGTTTCTTCGAAGTGTTTGAGAACAACAAAAGTGTAAGTGATAGTATCAAAGGTGGTGGAACAATTCGTTTCACAGTCAAAAACCTAGATGCAGGTCTTCACCTTTTGGTAGTAAGAGCGAGTACCATTGGTTGCGGTCATTCTTTTATGAAAGACACCGCCAAGGTGCTTGTGAATGCACCGCCTGATTCTACTTTAAAAGTGGACGGAGATACCGTTTGTGGAATTGTAACTCCTGCGACTGTTTCAGTTTTTGGTACGAAAGCAGGAGAGTCTTACATAGTGTATGAAGGAATAAAAGCGGTGAGTGCATCAGCTTTGAGTAGCGGTGGAAGGTTAGATATTCCTGTATCTGGCTTGTCTTTAGGCGTGCACAAGCTTTCGGTAAAAGCAACTATTGGCGGATGTGACACTATTGTGTTGAAAGATTCGGCTGATGTGTTGATAAATGACAGGCCGAATGGTGATTTGAAAGTCGTAGGCGATACTGTTTGTAGCAATAGTACTGAAGCATTGGTCACAATTTCGGGTACTAAAAAAGGAGAAAAATACCAAGCATTTATTGGGGTAGATGAGATTGGTTTACCTGAAACAAGTTTAGGGGGTGATATTGTTCTGAAATTGCCAATAGGATTGCCTTCAGGCTTGGATACAGGAGCTTATGTAATAACTGTGAAGTCGACTATTCCTGGTTGTGGCGAGACTGAGTTGGCACAAAAAGCATCGGTTGTGGTGAACGGTTTACCAAATCAAGATTTGGAAGTAATAGGCGATACCGTTTGTGCAACGACTGCTTTTGCCGAAGTAACAATCTTGAAAACCAAGAAAGGTGAAATCTATCAGGCATATGAATTAACGGCAAGAAAAGGTGCTCCTATTGTAAGTGCAGGTGGTACAGTTGTGTTGCAAATTCCAGTGCTTGAATTAGGCGAAGGAATGCACAAGATGTTAGTAAAAGCGACAATTGGAGGTTGTGATACGATTGTGTTGAAAGACACTGCTGATGTTCTGGTCAATCCAAAACCAATTCTTGATTTGGATGTCATTGGCGATACAGTTTGTTCGAATAGTTTGACGGCAATGGTTACCATCATTGGCACAAAAGCGAAAGAAGTTTACCAAGCCTATTTGAACGATGTGGCAATAGGTTCGGAAACGATTAGTCTAGGCGATACAGTCGAATTGATCATTCCAGTTTCGGCATTGAAAGAAGGTGTAAACACGGTTGCGGTTAAATCTAAAATAGAAGGTTGTGGTTTGGAAGAGCTTTTGAAAAAGGCGACTGTTTTGGTCAACAAACTTCCTGATCCGAAACTTGGTATGATTGGTGATACCATTTGTAGCAATAGTACCGAAGCACTTGTTAGAATTAAAGACACAAGTCCAGGTGAAATCTATACGGCATTCTTGGCTGGTAAGAAATTAGGAAAATCGGAAACGAGCATTGGTGGAGAAATTGTATTGACAATCCCTAGAGATAGTTTGCTAATAGGAGTGAATGTGATCTCGGCTCAATCGACTATCGGTGGTTGTGCAATTGTAGATCTTGACACAACTGTAAATGTGATTGTGAATCCATTGCCTAATGTTTCTTTAACGGTCACAGGAAGTGCCATTTGTAAAAATCAAGATGGCCAAGTGACTATCTCTGCAACTCAACCGGGTGTTAAGTATGCAATGTATGTGAATAATAATTCATCTGGTATTATCATAGATGGCAATGGGACAGATAAAGTAATCGTAGTGCCAGCTTCGTTATTAGATAGTACAAGAACCCAAAACGAAGTCACTTTCACAGCCGATATTCAGGCTTGTAAAATAATGCCATTGACAGGTACTGGCGTGATTAGTTACATTACCAAAGGTGGTCCAGGTATAAAAGGCGATAGTATTCTTTGTTTTGGAGATACGGCTAGTTATACCATTGAGCCAATTCCGAATGTCGTGTCTTATAATTGGACAATCGAAAAACCAAATACAGATGCGAAGTTTATCAGAGACGATAGTACAAACAAAGTGACTGTTCAGTCTAATATCACTGATATTACTTTGAAAATGGTGCCAGTAGGTTCGTTCGGTACTTGCGAGAGTGAAGCTTCATACAAATTCATTACTGTAGAAGATACCCTGAAAGGAATTGGTGAGATAATAGCTCGTGATACGGTATGTGTGGGTGATGTAGATACACTTCATATCGAAGGAATCAGAAATGCTACTTATTTCACTTGGTACAAACCTGAAATTGATCAAGTAGGAACGCTCAAAGTGTTTGATAGGGATACTATCTACAGAGAAATAATGGTAAATGACACGCTTAAGAAGGATACCTTATATCATCTTACTCAATATGATCGTCATATCCAAAAATACTTTGCTTCTGGAATGCAAACCTTTATTGCTCTTCCGTTTAGTAGATGCGTGAGAATAAAAGGGGAGTATGGCGATACGATCACGAAAGTGGTGCGAGTCTTAGAAAACTCAGTTGCAAAAGTGAATCCTAATGAGCTGATGCAA
>JAYVIX010000294.1:0-10810 GCA_043769845.1 Cytophagales bacterium | reverse complement strand
TAAAGCCATTTTATAACGTATTGGTTAGCTAATCGCCTATAGACATCAGTTGTCAGCCAAATTATTCCCAAACTTACAGCATTCTATTGTAAATAGTATGGTTAAAGGGTTTAGTGAATGCTAAAATCGTTTTAAGGAAAACAATCAAGCACTTAATGTTTCGCAAAGACCGTTACCTTTGAATTACGAAAAAACACTTTACCTTGAATTACGAGTTATTAAAACAGCTTTGCGCCATTCACGCCCCGTCTGGCAACGAAGGCGCAATGAAAGATTTTCTGCTTTCTTATATTGAAGTCAATAAAAAAACTTGGAGAGTTCAGCCTCGAATTTTTGAGGGGGAAGATTTTCAAGATTGTATCGTTTTGGTGTTTGGCGAACCCCGAACAGCAGTATTTGCCCATATTGATTCCATTGGTTTTACCGTCAGGTACGACAACAGACTCATTCCCATAGGAGGTCCAGAAGCTGAAACAGGTTTCGTTTTGGTTGGTGAAGATTCAAAAGGCAAGATTGAAACAAAACTAGTAGCCGATCCAGAAGCTGGCTATTTGAGTTGTGATTTTCAGCGCGAAATTGAACGAGGAACCGAATTGGTTTTTAAACAGGATTTTATCGAAACCGAAGAAACCGTTCAGTCTTGTTATTTGGATAATCGTTTAGGTGTTTTTGTGGCCTTGCAAACCGCAGAAACAATCGAAAATGGGGCAATTGTTTTTTCGTGTTTCGAAGAACATGGAGGCGGTACAGTACCATTTCTTGTAAGATTTCTGTGGGAAAATTACAAAATTCGCCAACATCTAGTGTGTGACATCACGTGGGCGACCGAAGGAGTGAAGCCAGGTGAAGGAGTCGCGATCTCGATGCGTGACAGCAGGATTCCGCGCAAGTCGTTTGTCAATAAAGTAATTCAGATAGCTCAAAACCAAGAAATTCAGTTTCAGCTAGAAGTCGAGGGAAGTGGCGGATCTGATGGCCGAGAGCTACAAGCGAGTCCGTATCCTGTTGATTGGATTTTTATAGGTGCTGCCGAAGAAAATGTACATTCACCCTTCGAGAAAGTGCATAAAAACGACATTGAGAGCATGGCGAAATTGTATGAAGTTTTAATTGCCTGTTTGTAAAGTTTTATAGCGTACGATTTCATATTAAATTATATAGTTATCATGTCTTCTTGAAAATCAAAATAATAGACAGTACTAATGAATACAATATAGTTATATCTCATTCATGTTAATTGTGACAGTTTGCAGCAATAGTTTTTTTGCTCTATACTTGCGTTGCCTAATTAATGGAAAACACCATTTGGGTAAAACTTTAACTTATCATCACAAAATCATGAAAAAAACAATTTTATCTCTAGGTCTTCTTTCTGCAATGGCTTTTGCAGCAAACGCACAAGACGCAGCTACTGTGCCAGCTGAAAGTGGTTTCAAACCAGGTGCGGGTAACATCACTGTCGAAGTATTGGCATCAACACCTTTCGCTTCAGCAAATACTTTTAATTTGAATAATAATCAACTTAGATTTCGTTATTTCTTAAGCGAAACAATGGCGTTCCGTCTCGGTTTTGCGATCAATAACAATAGTTTTAAAAACGATTATAGCACTAAGACAGAAACGTCTGTTTCTAACAACGGGAATACAGCAAACAGTACGTCAAATTCAAATAATAACAACGGAACTGTAACAATTAAATCTAGAAACCTAGACATCGTTTTTACGCCAGGTATTGAATTCCATAAAGGAGTAAGTGAAAGACTTTCTGTTTATTATGGCGCTTATGCTTTAGTTGCTTTCGGTTCTGCAAAAGGAACTATTGAAGTTACTCCAGGTAGTAATAAAACCGTAAATACATCACCTGCAGGCACCCAAACTACTACAGGTACTGAATTTGCTGGTTCATACAAATATGAAATCAAAGGCTCTGGATTTGTTAACAATGGTGTTAATCCATATGATGGAAATACAGGAGTAACAGTTCCTAATCTAAATAGAGCAACAAATAGACTTGGATTGAACTTGGTAATTGGCGCTGATTATTACATCACAAAAGCACTTTATCTTGGTTTAGAATGTAGCTGGGGCTTAACAGCTTCAACTTCTAAGAAGTATACTACGGAGTTGAGCAATAGCCTAAGATCTTTCGCTGCGGGTTCTTCTGATGTTGCAAATCCTCAAAACACAAGTGTCAAAACTGAAGTGGCAAAATCTACATCTACATCAATCGCTCCAGCAGTAAACGGTGCATTCCGTTTCGGATTCTGGTTCTAGTTTCCCCAAACCATTCTTTAAAAGACAGGCTGAAAAGTCTGTCTTTTTTTTGTCCATACATTTCTGTTTTTAGACTTTTATTTAAATCTATTAATCTTGTCTTGCTAGCTTGTATATTCATAACAAGTCTGTTAAATTTGAATATGGTCAACGCTTCAAATACAGAAAGAATAGTGATTAATCCTGCCATTTGTCACGGCAAGCCAATCATTCGAAACACAAGATACTTGGTGGAGGGGATTCTTGAATATTTGACAGGAGGCGATACTTTTGAAGATTTAATCGAAACATTTCCTGATCTTCAAAAAGAAGACATTCTTGCTTGTGTCGCTTTTGCAGCTACATTAATGAATAGCCACCACAAGGTTGAACCAGTTGCATGAAGTTTCTGATTGATGCGCAATTATCACCTGTAATTGCTAATTTTTAAAAGGAAAAAGGATTTGATGCGGTTCATACTTATTGGCTTCCAGAAGGAAATACTACATCTGACGCTAAAATAAATAGAATTTCTATTTCTGAATCTAGAATTGTGATAACGAAGGATAGCGATTTCTATCATTCACACATTCTAAAAGGCGAGCCATATAAACTAGTATTTATTCGTGTCGGAAACATCGGGGTTAGAGATTTGAAGGAATTGTTTATTCGGAATTTGTCTACAATATTGTCATTTTTAAGCGAAGGTCGAATAGTCGAACTTACAAGAACAGAAGTTAGAATTCTATTTTAATACATGCGTAAAATAATTATAGCAATAGATGGCCACTCGGGATGTGGCAAAAGTACTACAGCAAAACATGTAGCCGACCGATTAAATTATCTGTACATAGATACTGGGGCTATGTACCGAGCAGTGACGCTCTATTTTTTAGAAAATTTTATCTCATACTCCAATCCTAAGGAAATCCAAAAGGCACTTTCAAACATCCATTTACAGTTTCACAGAAACGAACACACGGCTGCGAATGAGATTTTCCTGAACGGATTGAATGTGGAAGAGGAAATTCGAAAAATGTACGTTTCCGAACAGGTAAGCCAAGTAAGTGCTATTCCAGAAGTGCGCCATATGTTGGTAGACCAACAACGCAAAATGGCAAAACGTGGAGGAATCGTGATGGACGGTCGTGATATTGGTACCAATGTTTTTCCAAATGCAGAACTGAAAATATTTGTAACAGCTGACATTGGTATTCGTGCCGGCAGAAGGCAACTTGAACTTTTGGAAAAAGGACAAGAAGTCGATTTGGACGAAATCATTCAAAACCTGAATGAACGCGACCGAATTGATACCACCAGAAAAGAAAACCCGCTAAGAAAGGCTGACGATGCATTTGTACTCGATACTTCTTATTTTATGATAGACGAGCAGGTTGATTATGTCGTAAGTTTGTTTTTGGGAAAAGTAGCAGCTCTCGATGTATAGACTAGACTTTTATATCGAATTGCGGATTGAAAGTGAGCCAGCGATGGTTTTACGAAAATCGGTCCAAATTCCGTTCGTGCCAGCTTTTGGAATGAATATAGAAACTGATACCATTACTTTCGAAATCAACAGATTAGGGTATAGTTTAAAAGATCAAGCGTTTTTCTCCATTCTCGAAGATCAAAATATTGAGCAGGAAGATCTAGCACTTACTGCTCAATACTGGATCAAGAGTGGTTTTACTGAAGTCGACATGGAAATTTTTAAAAGCAAAGAATCGACTGTAGGCTAAAAAGAAGTCACACCAATCTGTAACAACTGATAAAAAAGAGTGTTGTTGTAGAAAAGAGTCTATGGGAGTTGCCATACATTCTATCGAAATTAATTTTAATTAATATTCATTCATTAATTCTCCGTAAGTTCGGCAGCCGTGTAAAAGATACATTTTATGTGTTAGCGTTTGCTCTGCACCCTTCCAGCGTTTTTTGCTAAATTTGCTCTTCCGTTGATTATTCCCTTTGAAAACTCCCGATTTTATTTCCCTTTTTACTTCTGATTCGCTCGTACAAACCGTGTCCGAGAAGCTCAAAAGTGCCACTGCCTCCATTTTTCTCAAAGGCTTGCGCGGTAGTTCCGATGCCACTTATGCTGCCGCTATTTGTGAGCTTACCGATTCTTCGCACATCTTTATTATGCACGATCGAGAAGAAGCCAGTTTTTTTCAGTCCGATTTGGCCAACCTTTTGCAAACCGATATTCACTTGTATCCGATGTCGTACAAAAAGCCTTACGAACTAGAGGAAATTGAGAATGCGAACGTACTGGGGCGAGCGGAAGTACTGAACAAACTCAATTCTAACGAGGAGAAAAAATACATCATCGTGACCTATCCTGAGGCATTGCCAGAGAAAGTGGTCGATAAAAAAACACTGGTAGCCAATACTTTCATAGCCAAAGTAGGCGAAAAAATTGACGTTGAATTCCTCAGCGAATTCCTTTCGTCTTACGATTTCGAAAAGACCGATTTTGTGTACGAAGCGGGGCAATATTCGGTTCGTGGTGGGATTGTAGACGTGTTTTCGTATTCCAACGAACTCCCCTACCGCATCGAATTGTTTGGTGATGAAATAGAAACAATCCGAACATTTGATCCAAACACTCAACTTTCGGTCGAGTTTCGCAAGCAGATTTCGATCATTCCTGATATGCAGGCCAGTAAAATGGTAACGGAAGGTCGTGAGAACTTCTTTAAATATTTCAAGCCTGACACCATCGTTTGGATGCGCGATTTCAGTAAAGTGGGCGATTCGGCAGTGAAGTATTTGGAAAAAGCCCAAGAAGCGTATCTGAAAAAAGAAGGCAAAGGCTCGAATTTGAAACCAGAAGAACTTTTCGAATCGAAAGATAATCTATCGAAAGCCATCCTTGCTTTCAAAACCATCGAGTTTGGGCAATTTACGTTTTTGTCTGAATCAGAAGCATTCGAGCTAAAAATCAAGACACAACCTTCGTTCAATAAAGACTTCAAATTGATGGCCGAAGATTTGGACAGCTGGGAAGGTCGCAATTTCACGCTCCTTATTTCAGCCGAACAATTCAATCAATACGAAAAACTAGAATCGGTCTTCGAGGAAATCCAACCTCGAATGAAGATCCAGCATTTGCACACGCCATTGCGCGCTGGTTTTGTAGACGAGAATCTAAAACTGCTTTGCTACACCGATCACGAATTGTTCGATCGCTTCTATCGACACAAAAGCAAGGAACGTTTTTCGAAGTCGAAAGCCATCACGCTTAAGGAACTTCGAATGCTCCAACCGGGCGACTATATTGTGCATCAAGATTATGGAATCGGCCGTTTTGCAGGCATGGAAACCAAGGAAATCAGCGGTCAGCCGCAGGAAGCCATTCGCCTTTTGTATCGCGATGACGATTTGCTTTATATTTCAGTTCACGCCCTACACAAGATTTCGAAATACAGCGGCAAGGAAGGAATGCCCGTGACCATGAGCAAACTTGGCTCGCCCGAATGGGAAGAAAAGAAGAAGAAAGTAAGAGGAAAAGTAAAAGACATAGCAAAAGAACTGATTGCGCTTTATGCCAAACGTAGAAATGCGCCCGGATTTGCCTTCAGTCCCGATACCTATTTGCAGCGCGAACTGGAAACGTCTTTCATCTACGAAGATACGCCCGACCAAGGCAAAGCCACTGCCGATGTAAAAGCCGACATGGAAAAACCGCACCCGATGGATCGTTTGGTGTGTGGCGATGTGGGTTTCGGCAAAACAGAAGTCGCGATTCGTGCTGCTTTCAAGGCCGTGAACGACAGCAAACAGGTCGCGATTTTGGTTCCAACTACCATTCTCGCGCTTCAACATTACAAAACGTTTAAAGAACGCTTGAAAGATTTGCCTTGCAAGGTCGATTATATCAACCGATTCAAAACCGCAGCGCAAGTCAAAAAGACACTCGAAGAATTGGCTTCAGGCAGAGTGGATATTCTAATCGGGACGCACAAACTGATTGGCAAAGACGTCAAATTCAAAGATTTGGGACTGCTCGTGATAGACGAAGAGCAGAAATTTGGCGTAGCTGTCAAAGAAAAACTGAAGGAGTTTAAGCTGAATGTTGATACGCTTACGCTCACGGCAACGCCAATCCCGAGAACGCTTCATTTCTCGATGATGGGCGCGCGCGATCTTTCTATCATAGCCACACCACCACCTAACCGTCAGCCTGTTACCACGCAGGTACATCCTATTTCGGACATTGTGATACGGAACGCAGTAGCCGAAGAAATAAAGCGCAACGGCCAAGTTTTCTTCGTCCATAACCGGATCAACGACCTCGAAGGAATAGCCGATAAAATCAAACGCCTTGTTCCCGATGCCAAAGTAGGCATAGCACACGGACAAATGGACGGTAACAAGCTAGAAGAAATCATGCTCGGCTTTATCGAAGGCGAGTTTGACGTGCTGGTTTCGACCAATATCGTGGAATCTGGTTTGGACATACCCAACGCCAACACGATCATGATTAACCAAGCGCACATGTTTGGGCTTTCCGATTTGCACCAAATGCGTGGCCGTGTCGGTAGGTCAAACAAGAAAGCCTATTGTTACTTACTTTCCATCGACCCAAAACACCTGACAGCCGAAGGCCGCAAACGCCTTTCGACCTTAGAAGAATTTTCAGACTTAGGCGATGGTTTCAAAGTGGCCATGCGCGATTTGGATATTCGTGGCGCAG
The DNA here is from genome assembly GCA_043769845.1 of Cytophagales bacterium. Taxonomy (GTDB): domain Bacteria; phylum Bacteroidota; class Bacteroidia; order Cytophagales; family UBA9547; genus UBA9547. The sequence goes on along the minus strand of JAYVIX010000294.1, from coordinate 3,861 downwards.
GCGATTTGCTTGGTGGCGAACAAAGTGGATTCATCAACGACATTGGTTTCGAAACGTATCACAAAATCTTGGACGAAACGATTACCGAACTGAAAGAAACCGAGTTCAAAGATTTGTTCAAAGACGATATTTCCTTACTAAAACCATTGGTACAAGATTGTGTTATCGAAACCGACATGTCGATTTTGATTCCAGATAAATATGTGACCAATATTTCGGAAAGACTCGGCTTATATACCGAACTGGACAATATAGAAGATGAAGAAAATCTCCTGAAATTCATCGAGAAAACGAAAGACCGTTTTGGGCCGATTCCTCCACAATTTGAAGGCCTGATAGAAACAGTTCGTATGCGTTGGCTGGCCGAAAAAATGGGTTTCGACAAACTAACATTGAAAGCCCAAGCAATCAAAGCACAATTTGTCCCTGGCGACAAGGAAACGTATTATCAATCGGATATTTTCGGAAAGATGCTGGCTTTTGTCAAAGAAAACGCTAAAAATTGCAAACTAGCAGAGACCAAAGGACGATTGATTTTAACGGTTTTTGAAATCAAAACGGCAAAGCAAGCGTTGGAGATGTTCAAGAAATTGGAAGAGTTTGTGTTTACTAAGAATAATTATCATGAATAATAATTAATGTTAATTAAACTGCCTTTAAGTCTTTAAAAGTGATGATGAATTTACACCCCTCATCTACTTTGCTTTCGGCCGTGATTGTGCCACCAACTGATTCGATTTGGTTACGAGTGATATAAAGCCCAATTCCTCTAGAATCTTCGCGATTGTGAAAAGTATTCTTAAGGCCAAAAAGCTGTTTGGCGTGTTTTTCCATGTCAATCCCGATTCCATTGTCTTTCCATGTAAACACGATTTTATCACCGTTTTTGTGTGTCTCAGTATAAATCGCAAGTGGCCTTTCGAGCGAGCGATATTTCATCGAATTAGTCAATAAGTTTAGGATAATGCTTTCTAAATAGATTTTAGGATATAAAATGGTGGGTGCTTTCGAAAAGTCAGTCATGATGTTGGCCTGTGCTTCTTCCACATCCAACCAAAGCGATTCTTTTACCTCGTCCAGTTGTTTCTGAAAATCCACATTTTCTAATTCTTTTTTCAGACTTCCTTTTATACTAATAGTATCGGTCAGTTCGCTAATTGTTTTATTGAGCGACTCAACTGTATGTTTGATCTTTTCATACACCGCTTTCTTTTCGTCCTCGTTTTGAAAAAACTCATAAATCTGCAAAAGAGCCTTAAAATTGGCAATTGGCGAACGTAGATTGTGCGAAGTGATGTAAGCAAAATCTTGAAGTACTTTATTTTGATACATCAAGTGATCCGACAAAACTTCCATTTCCTTGATGGTTTTCTTTAGTTCGTCTTCTTTGCGTTTGTTTTCAGAGATATTTTTTACAATAGACAAAACGTATTGAATTTCTCCATCTATCGATTCTAGAGGAACAAGATTGAATTCAAAATACAAATCGGGATCAAACCAGCCTTCGCTTTGATAGCAACAAGATTGTCCCGTATTGAATACTTGCTGAACTTTTTCAATATAGAATTCTGGCCCTGGCCCTGATCCAGATAATTCAGCAACCGTTTTGTCTACAAAAAAATCATAAGGCATATCGGTAAACTTCCAGATAGCATCATTTACATAAACCACCTGCATGTCTTTCCGAATTTTGGAAATCATGTCAGGATTGTTGTTGACTAAAGACATGTAATCTGTTGCAGACAAGACTTCTTTACTCATTTAGGAAGACGGTTAATTACTTAATAGCTAAAATAGACGTTTCAATATTGAAACAAATATATATATATTCTTCAAAACATAAGAAAAACAATATCATAACTTGATAAAATACAAGCCAAAAACAGCATAATCTACTCAGTGTTATTGTATTAAGCCATTTCGGACAGGTTGTTTTCTATGATGTATGTTCTATTTGTTTAGCGTATTTATGGAATTTTCAAAATCAGAATACATGATGTTCTTGTTGTTTTGAAACGAGAATTCGAGACGCAGGAGTCTCTGGAAATCAAGAAAATCTTACAAGTGTATCTATTTGTTCTGCTTTACATGGGAACTGTTTTTGGAGCGTTAAAAATAAATCGAAAAAAATAACAGAATAATGAATCATTTATTGGGGTTGGTCGTACAAGACTAATATAAACACTTCAACCAAATTATTTATGAGTTACTATACTTCAAAATACAGCTTTTCTAATGCAAACACAGTGATGAACGAAGAAGGAATTCCGGTTCATAGAGACGATTACAACAGAACCCCTAAAGGAATTAGGGTAAATAGCACAAAGCAAGATCAGAAAAAAGAGATGGCCAAATAGGTTGGCTTCAAGTTTTCTGAGTATTCTATTTTTTTTGAATGACATTTGATTTTTTTAGATTATTGAAATAAGCGGAAGCGTTTTTGCGATTCCGCTTTATTCTGAAGACAATTACAAGTCGCATTCTCTTGTTTATTTTGGTATATATGGCATATGTTACACGTATAGTAATTTCAATTAGCCAAAACCACAAATCAACAATTAAATAATTCCCAATTTTGGCCTAGAATCGCTAATCTTGCAACCTGATTTTCACGCATCATGAAAAAGAAAGTTGTTTTAGCATTTAGTGGTGGTTTGGACACGACCTATTGTGTCAAATATTTATCAGAAGACCTTGGTTATGAGGTGCATACAGTCTTGGTAGATACGGGAGGTTTCAGTTCCGAAGAATTAGTCGATATCGAACGCAAAGCCTACGAACTTGGTGTCACCCAACACAAATGCGTGAGCATGGTAAACCGTTATTACCAAGAATGCATTAGATATATGGTGTTTGGTAATATTCTAAAAAACAATACCTATCCACTCTCGGTAAGTGCCGAACGTATGTTTCAGGCACTAGCAGTGGCTGAATATGCTAAAGAAACTGGTGCCGTAGCCGTTGCTCATGGAAGTACAGGCGCAGGAAACGACCAAGTGCGTTTCGATATGGTGTTTCATATTCTGATTCCTGGAGTGCAGGTAATCACGCCAATTCGTGACAATAAACTCTCGCGTGAGGCCGAAATAGAATACTTGAAAGCTAAAGGAGTAGTACGAGATTGGACTAAGGCTGCTTATTCGATCAACAAAGGAATTTGGGGTACTTCGGTTGGCGGAAAAGAAACTCTTACTTCAAACCAATATTTGCCAGAGTCTGCTTTCCCTAGCCAATTGGAAAAACAAGGGGAAGAAGAAGTAGAATTGGAGTTTATAAAAGGCGAATTGAAAGGATTAAATGGACAGAAATTCGACAATCCAGTCGATGCTATTCAGAAACTCAACGACCTCGCTCGCAGCTATGCAATTGGGCGCGATATTCATGTAGGCGACACTATTATAGGAATAAAAGGGCGCGTAGGTTTTGAAGCCGGTGCACCATTAATCATTATCAAAGCACATCATACACTCGAAAAACATACACTGACCAAGATGCAATTGTATTGGAAAGAGATGCTTGGGAGTTCGTATGGGACGCTTTTGCATGAAGGACAATACTTAGAACCTGCCATGCGCAACATCGAAACATTCCTTGTAGACTCGCAAAAAAGTGTGACAGGAACTGTAAAAGTACTCCTTGCACCATATCGTTTTTATGTGATCGGAATTACTTCTGAGCATGATATGATGAGCAGCAAGTTTGGCACCTATGGCGAAATGAATAATACTTGGTCTGGCGATGACGTCCGTGGGTTTACCAAAATATTGGCAAACCAAGCCATGTTTCACCAAGCAGTGAACGGTAAATAAGAACTCAGATTTTTATAAGTTCAAACAAAAAAGCAGATTCCGAATCGGAATC
>JAYVIX010000293.1:0-4149 GCA_043769845.1 Cytophagales bacterium | reverse complement strand
CTGAGCCAACCCAAAGTTGATCTATTGGAGCCCAAACTGCATTTGTCCAGCATTCGTCATTGGCGTTTCCATCTATCACAGGTTTTATAGTCGTTTTTTTAGCAGGGTAGTTGGCTGCAAAAGTTGAAAAAGATAAAAGACTGATTGTGAGGGTAAAGAATAAATACTTCATGACTTAAAGAGTTAGTGTATAAAAATAAATTACTGCAAGATAAAGACTTTTGATTCAAAGTGTAATACGTCTTTAAACATTGAACTAAATGACAAAACGCTTCATGTTCTTTTTCCAACCATTCATCTGCTAAAACAGCCCGTTTGTTGTTTTTGCTAATTCTGATGCATTTAGTCTTTTTAAGTTTAGTAGAATAAACATAAAGAGATGAAAAAAATATTAGTTATTAATTGTCACCCTAACAAAGATTCATTTTGTTTTGCGCTATCAGACGCTTATATCAAAGGAGCTACTAAATCGGATACCGAAATCCAAGTCATCAATATTTGCGATTTGCAATTCAATCCAAATCTTTCTTTTGGCTATCAGAAACGAACGGAATTGGAGCCCGACCTTTTGGTTTCATGGGAAAAAATCAAATGGGCAGATCATTTGGTTTGGGTGCATCCTGTTTGGTGGGGAAGTCTTCCTGCGATCGCTAAAGGATTTATAGACAGGCTTTTTCTTCCAGGCTTTGCATTTGAACACCGCGAAAATTCGGTTTGGTGGGACAAATTGCTTACTGGCAAAACGGCCCATATCATCACCACATTAGATCAACCAAGTTGGTATTATTGGTTGGTGTACAGTTGCCCAAGTGTGAATCAGTTGAAAAAATCTACTTTGGAATTTTGTGGCATCAAGCCTGTAAAAGTGACGTATGTCGGAATCATAAGAGATTCAAAACCAGAAGCTAGGAAGAAGTGGTTAGATAAAATTGAAGGACTTGGGCGCAAGGTTTAAGTTGTTATTTTAGGAAAGTATAACAAAAAAAGTCCCGAATTGCTTCGGGACTTTTTCTCTTTATACTGAAAGATAAAACTATCTTTTGTAACGCTTGTTGAATTTTTCTACACGTCCTGCAGTATCTACAAATAGCTTTTGGCCTGTGTAGAAAGGGTGAGAAGCCGAGCTAACCTCGATTTTCACTACTGGATATTCATTTCCGTCTTCCCATGTAACGGTTTCTTTCGAAGACATTGTAGACTTTGTCAAGAATTTAAAACCACTCGCCATGTCGTGAAATACAACTGGATGGTATTTTGGGTGAAGATTCTCTCTCATTTTAGTATAATTGAAACTGATTGCTTTTCTTAAGAATTGCAAATTTAGACAAAAAATCAATTTGAAAAAATATTCTCCGAATAATTGCTTAAAACATGTTGAATTGTACTCGCTTTCAACATGCATTCCTCATACTCGCTCTCCGAATCAGACATGGCCGTGATTCCGCTACCTACATTGTAGGACAATGTGTGCTGTTGAGCATCATAAAAAACGCTTCGAATCAGAACATTGAAATCGAAATTGCCATTGGGCTTGATATAACCCATTGCGCCCGAAAATGCGCCTCTTGGTATCGCTTCGTATTGTTCGATCAGTTCCATCGCTCTGATTTTGGGTGCGCCCGTCATGCTGCCCATCGGAAAAGTATCCGCAAAAATATCTCGGGGCTTGGCATTCTTTTCCAAAGTTCCCACAACAGTCGAAACCATTTGGTGCACAGGATCAAACGAATAGATTTCGCAAAGATGTTCCACTTTTACCGTTCCACTTTTGCAAAATCGAGACAGATCGTTGCGTACCAAATCTACAATCATCGTGTTTTCAGCACGCTCTTTGGTGCTGTTAATCAGTTCTTTCAGGTTGTTTTGGTCGATGATTGGATCTGAATTTCTTGGCGCAGTTCCTTTCATTGGTTGGGAAATAACCTTTGTATTTATTCGTTTTAAATACCTTTCGGGGGATGCACAAATAATATATTTTTCATTCAATTTTAACAAGCCTGAAAATGGCATTGGAGATTTTTGATTCAGCTTTTGGTAAAACAATATAGGGTCGATAATTGCCTCCTTCGCTTCGAAATCAATACAGAAATTGAGCTGATAAATATCGCCTCGGTTGATATGTTGTTTTAGTTTTTCGATGGTTGAAACATATTCTTCTTTGTTTAGTCTGGCTTGAAATTGTATTTTTTTATGAAATATTCCTCCTTTATTATTCGCTTTTATAATAAATTTGAAAATATCGTTTGGTTCCTTAATGCTTTCAATTTCAATCGTTTCTGAATTCAAAAATCGAATAATTGTTTCGGGCGAAAAAAAACTTCCTTTTGAACCTAGCGTCTTTTTATCCGAAAGCAATTCATAACTCAAAAATCCAAAGAAATCCTTTTTTGCTTCGAATAGTTCGGAGAACTCATTTAGCGGCTCCTCCGAAAGCTCAGTGGCCGGTGCATTGCCAACCGCCAGTATTTCGGAAAACGCATCGTAGGCATATGGACTATTATTTCCATTCAGATAACAGAAATGACGAAAACCGTTTGCCCAAACGAGTGCCATTTGGACGAAGGCCGATTTGTCTTCAATGGGAAATGTCTTTTTTAGATGCATCTGGATACAAAAAAAGCATTTTCTTAAATCAGATTAAGAAAATGCTTTCAAGAATTTTAAATCTTACTTTTTTACTTGGCTTTTGGCTTGGCTGGCGTTGTCGCAGTTTTGGCGCGTTTTTCGATCAAAGTCAAATTGTTTTTTGCCAATTCGAAATCGGCTTGAATCTTTAATGCTTCTGCGAAACTCGCTTTGGCCACATCATCACGATTGGCTTCCAAAAGCATCACACCACGAATATTTAAGGCCGCAGCTTTCAATACCACTTGCTGATTTTCACGTTCGCTTAGGCTGATATTGACTTTTTCGGTACTTGATTTTTCGTTTTTGATGATTTCTTCGATGTTGGCACTACACTCGCCAAAACGTTTCAGTTGATATTGCAATACTGCAATTTGATATTGGTGATAAATGTTTTTGCTCTGTACAAATAGCTTTTCATAGCTTTCAAGTGCATCTTTTACCAGTCCAAGATTCTGTTCCGAAACCGCCTTTATTTCCAAAATATTGCTTCTTGAACCATCGACAGCAAGCAATTCGCGACAAAGCAAAATCGACTGGCCAAACGAACTCGCATTGAAATAGATGTAAAGCAAAGAATCTTTTAAGGTTTTGTCTGATGGATTAAGAGCCATCATTTTGTACATGGCCGTTTTAGCGACAGCTAAGTCGCTGTATTTGAGTGCATGTGTGTACACTTCTTTTTCCAAACGATAGGCAACAGTATCTTTTGCGGCTAGGCCTGATTTGGTTTGTGCAAAAGCGATAGTACTAATTATAAGAGAAACGAATAAAAAGTATTTTTTCATGAATTTAAATTTTGCCTCAAATCTATAAAGGCAGGTCGAGAAAACAAATTATCATTGGCTTCTCGACCTTTTTTAGTTTAATAAAGTTGATATTCGGTAGAAGAGTTAGTACCTATTTGTATACTGATTTTGTAAGCATTGGTGGTACAATCGTTAACTTGGGTTGCTGTTGACCTCAGTTTTACCAAGTATCCAGCTTCTACTTCAAAATAGGCAGGCGAAATATTCGGAACGGTTACATTCATTCTTGCTTTGCCCGTTTTTAATACAAATGGCCCTACGAAACTCGTTCCACAATTCGACCAAGCGTAATCAGTCAGAATTTGGGTTTCAAAATAACGATCATCATCTAGTGTTCTTCCTATTTCAGAAACGTTGACGCCATTGATGAGTGTATCGCCAGAGACAGTCAGTTTCAAACCAGCCCAGCCATCGTTCGAACTCCATATTCTAGATTGAAAATACTTGCGTTCGCGCATCTGTCCATTGGCATAGGTAATCTTGTAAGTGCCTCGTATTTTGTGCTTTATAGTAGCCGATTTTGTAACAGCTTTCCAAATTGGCCCACGCTTACGTTGGTGTTGATGATAAATCCGTTGATTTTGATGATATCGTTGTTGGCCAAAACTTCGACTACATAGTCTTTGTAAATAATTTTGTATTCAGCTCCAGTATCGACAAATGTTTTGCCTTTTAGTAGTTCGAATGTGACAGTACCACTTTTTTTCTTGTACCC
>JAYVIX010000292.1:0-9090 GCA_043769845.1 Cytophagales bacterium | reverse complement strand
CTTTATTTGGTACAAAATCAGTGTGATTGCAAGAGAAAGTATACAAAGCCAAGTCGCTTTGTGTACTTCCTCTTTTTATTGTTCCAATTTCCAACAAGTGGTTTTGCTCAAACCGAATGCGATTCGGCTAAAATAACGCTTTATTCTAAACAAGAAATATTCCAAATACTAACCAAAAACCCAGCACAAACCGACTGTTTTTTCGAACAAATTATTGCAAAAAACGCCCCAACGACAAACGTAGATAGCATTCTAAATCTATTTTCGATCTGGAAAACAGTTAGCCCAAATCCTTGTAAAGCAGATTTTAACAATGAATTATTTTTAATTCAAAATGCATCTATTAAAACTTCAATACCGCGTTGCGAAACCTTGTATACGTTTTACAAACAATGTGGAAAATCGTATTTCAACCACCCTTTGCGCAATGCGGCTTTCGATTGTGAAAATTTCAACTGCGAAAGTTTAGATTCACTTTTTTTTCAAAATGGAAAAATAGAATTAGAAGATGCTAAAAAACTATCAAGTTTATTTGCACAAAAGAATTGCACGAATTCTAGCACTTACCTGAAAGCGCAAGCCACAATCATCGAACAAGAACCCAATTTTAATGCGCTTTATCATCAAGCCGAACTGTACCGAAATGCCAACAAAATGCCCGAAGCTTATGCATATTATGCAAAAGCAGAAAAGTATGCAAGCTTTCAAGAACAAAAATCAGTCTGTTATTTAGGAATCGCTCGATTGCTCGAAAAACAAAAAGAGTATTCAAAAGCCAAAGATTTTGGAATACTTGCTACCGAGGCTGACACCAAAAACCAAGAAAGCTTTGTATTTTTGGCCACTTTGTATCAAAAAGCAGAATCTGTTTGCGCTTTCAAAGCCGAAGTTGAACGATGCGCTCTTTCGCTTTTGATCGCCAAAATGTATGCACAAGCCGGCAAAAACACTGAAAAAGAGCAATTTATCATCAAAAGCAAATACGATATTCTGGTAAAAGCTGGAACAATCATCCCGAAAACGACACAATACCTTGCTTGCTTTATCGATACTGAAATTGAATTAAATAAATGAAAAAAATATCCCTATTATTTCCAATAATCCATTTTGTATTGTTTGCCTGCGATAAACAAGAAGTGAGGACTTTTGAAAAATACACCGGCCCTATGTTAGTTGGTTACGATATTTACACCAATTATACCGATTCGGGAAAAGTAAAAATACGCATGTGGGCACCTGAGCAGCAAGAACTGGAGACTGGTGACCGAATTTTTCCGAAGGGAATTAAAATCGACTTTTACGAGAAAGATAAAATCTCTTCGACACTTACCGCCAAACACGCCACATTTTCGAAAGTGACTGGTGTTTACACTGTCCGAAATAATGTCGTAATTCAATCAAACGACCAAAACAAACGACTGAATACGGAAGAGCTAAAATGGTTTCCGAAAACACATCGTGTCAAAATCGACAATGACAAACTGGTGCGTATTCAAACCAAAACGGAAGTACTAACAGGTAAAGGCTTGGATGCCCCTGACGATTTCAGCACTTACAAACTCACTAAAGTAACTGGTATTTTTGCAGTCAATTAAACACCGTTTATTTGAAATAATAAAAGATTATTTGGCCGTTTTTCTGACTCGGTTTTATGCTCAAATTTTCGGGTAGAGAAATGGTTTGTTCTTCAATTCTGGCATCATATTCATTCAAATGTAGTAAAATAGCTTTCATTGCTTGTTTTTCGAGAGCTGGATTTGCTCCTGAATTTAAAAACTCAATCGTCATTCTCAGATTAGGCATTGCGCTGAGTTTGCCTGTGATTTTATCTAACTGAAATTTAGATTCAGGAATCAGATTGGTGCCGTCTTTCATAAACACTTCCAAAGCCACCTTTTCAACCTTATGAGAAGCTGTACTATTTGAATTTTTCGATAGCGAATCTAACTGATACCTTTTCCAAGCATTGTAATGGTTAAACAATTGCATTTTAGTTTCCAAATTATTCGAATACAAATGACAATGATTCACCAATTCGTTATTTAATACAGGATAGTCTTTGAAAAAAATGGCCAAATGATCCATATGTCCTGCTGGATAATATTCTTTTTCATTGTATTTTTTACATAAAAAAGCATCCATAGCAGCCGACAAAGGATCAATCTTAATCCTAGTTTTGTATAAACTAGCGTAGCCATCTACCAATACATGTGCAAAAAGAAATGCCGTATCGTTGCGGGTTGGATGTGGCAAAGGCACTACAATATAACGCTGATTACCAATCTCGTATGCAGAAATATGATTGGGAGTAAAAATAGTATCAGTCCCATTTGGATACCTAAAATCGATGTAATCGTGGGTATGTTTATGAATGTTACTCACTTGACCTACAAGGGTATCTTTATTTGTGGTGATCACAAAGCCATCTTGAAACTGACGTTGTGCGTGTAGAGAAATCAATGTGGAGAAATAAATGATGGTAGCGAAAATACATTTACCTGTCAAAGACTTTGCATTCATGATATATCCGTTTTAATTTGTGAGTCTATTTTGTCGTACTTACGGAATTTTTCAAATGAGAATGGACTAAAACCCCGAAAACTTGTGCGAAATGTACCATTTTTATGATTATAGAAAGCAAACGAACTTTTGATTACTAAAAAAAATGCTGGACTTCTCAAAAAAAGACCCTAAGAGAGAGATTGAAGAACAAAATCTCTATTCGATTAGGCTACTCAACAACTATCAAAACAACCGTGTCATCATTCGTTGGCTCACATTTATGATGGTTATTATGTTTTCGTGCCTGTTTTTGCCTTGGCAACAAAGTATCGAAAGTTATGGCAAAGTGACTGCTCTAAATCCATCTGATAGGCCACAATCTATTAACAGCATCATTTCGGGACGAATAGAGAAATGGATGATTATGGAAGGCGATTATGTAAAAACAGGCGACACGATCCTGATGCTTTCTGAAGTAAAAGAAAAATTCATGGATCCTTTACTGCTCAGCCGAACTAATAAGCAGATAAAAGACAAAGAAACTTCGCTAGAATCGAAGAAAAAGAAAGTGATCGCCCAAGAAAATCAATTAAACGCCCTTAGAAGTGGCGTGACTTTGAGTTTGGAAAAAGCCAAAAACAAGGTCTTGAATAATCAAATGAAAATTGCGTCTGATTCTGGCGATTTGATTTCGGCACGAGCTGATGTGGCCATTGCCGAAAGACAATATGATGCACAGAAAAAAATGTATGAAAAAGGACTAAAATCGCTGACAGACTTTGAACAAAGAAGCCTGAAATTGCAACAATCAAAAGCCAAATTGATTTCGGCTGAAAACAAGCTAAACAGCACCAAAAACGAATATACCAACGCTATGATCGAACTAAACTCGATTCAAGCCGAATATGCTGACAAGATCTCAAAAACAGAATCTGAGCTAAACTCTACAAAATCAGATATTTACGATACAGAATCCAATCTGGGAAAAATGCGTGTGGAGTATTCTGGACTTGAAATTCGAAGTGGGATGTATGCTGTCAGAGCACCACAAGATGGTTTTATTCTGAAAGCGACCAAAGAAGGTATTGGCGAAACGGTCAAAGAAGGCGAAGAAGTAGTGACTATTATGCCTGAAAATCACTCCATTGCAGTTGAATTATATTTCAAACCAATGGATATGCCTCTGCTTTATACAGGTTGTCCGATGCGTATTCAGTTTGACGGATGGCCTGCATTGGTTTTCTCGGGCTGGCCTAGTTCGTCCGTAGGTACGTTTGGTGGCCGTGTACGTGTGGTTGATAAAGTCGCTACCAAAGAAGGAAAATTCAGAGTATTGGTGGTTCCCGATCCAAAAGACGATCCTTGGCCTGAAAAGGTACGCATGGGAACGGGCGCAAACGGCTGGGCAATGCTGAACAATGTATTGCTCTCTTACGAACTATGGCGTCAATTCAACGGCTTCCCTCCTGACTATACCGCCTACGAACACAACAAGGAAAAAGAGGACGAAAAGAAAATGAAAGACTCTAAAAAGAAAGACAAAGATTCTGATGCCTATTAAATAGTAAAAGTTAATAGTTCCATATTTGTCAAGAGAGAGCCAAAAGCTCTCTCTTGTTTTTAATCTAATTCACTTCTAAAATTCCATAAATGAAAAAGACATCACAAAAGAAAGACTATTTTATTTTACAAAACCATCTTCAATCGCAGTATTTAGTTTCCTCAAAATCAACCTCTTAGGATTAGCATCTAGCGTAGTACTTTTTGCAATTGAGTTCTATTTTTTGACCAAAGATGTCAACGTAGGCCATTCGGCACATGTAAGTGCGGTTCCTTTTCTGATCGCCATGTTTGCAGCACGCCCTGTGGGTTGCGTTATTATGCTTACATCTTGTTTTCTGGGACCTGTTCTGTTTTTTATGATGGGTAACAAATACATCTTCTCCAAATTATCGCACAAGATTATTGTTGATAAATCAGATAGTTATCTGAAACCTTTTCTAGATAAAATCATTACAAAATTGAAGCTCGACAAACCTAACTTAGTTCAGCAAGGGCCGATTATTCAATCGTAAAGTTGAAAATGGTGCAACAATTGAAAGAGGAAACTGAAAACAAATGGTTGAAAAAAATGATCGAATTTGGTTTTGAAAAGGCCAAAATCGAGGACCTCAATTTCAGAGAAGATGGCATGAATCTGAATGAAATACTGAAAATAAAAGTAGTGGATGCAATCCAAACCATCGCAGAACCTAGCAGACAAAGTATCCTAAGACTGCTACTGGCGCAATGGGTGCTAATGCTAGTGATTTGGTTGTTTCCAATTTGAGTTTTTAGATTATCCCATTTCGATAGCCTTTCGCACCATTTCGGTCGCATTGTTTAGCTCCAATTTGCGAAGCAGGTTTAAACGATGCGTTTCTACCTATATTGATTGTATCGGAAAAAGAATGCAAATTTTCATTTATATAATGCAAATACACTAGTGATTTTCCGAAGCAAATGTGATAAAATTCTGCCCCATTTTAGTAAACGTTTTAGATAAAACTTTAATGAATAATAATTCATTTAAAAATCATTAAGCATTTGTAATCAATTAAATAAATACAGACCTTTGTTTTTGCTATGAAAAAGAAAGTCGAAATTCTCGCGCCTGCCAAAAACTTATACCAAGGCATGGCTGCCATCAACGCAGGTGCAGATGCTGTATATATTGGCGCACCCTTATTTGGCGCACGTACCAATGCCACCAATCCAATAGAAGACATTGCCGAATTGGTCAAATACGCCCATCTTTTCAAGGCGCAAGTGTTTGTGGTATTGAATACCATCCTGTACGACAATGAGTTAGAAACTTGCAAACAACTAATTTACGAACTATACGACATCGGAGTAGATGCGCTGATCGTGCAAGACATGGCGATATTGGAAATGGATTTACCCCCAATCGTGATCCATGCCAGCACACAAGCCAACAACCGCGACCCAAAACATGTCCAATTCCTAGCCGATGCCGGAATGAAACGTGCTGTTTTGGCGCGCGAACTGAACCTTTCTCAAATCAAAGACATCAGCGAAGCTTCTGATATCGAACTAGAATTTTTCGTCTCAGGCGCGCTTTGCGTTTCATTTAGCGGCAATTGCTATATGAGTATCGCAGGTGGCGAGCGTAGTGCCAACCGAGGTTCTTGCGCCCAAAACTGCCGACTGCCTTACAACCTAATTGACGGAACTGGCAAAACCCTGATTGCAAACAGCCATTTGCTTTCAATCAAAGATTTGGATTTGAGCGACCAAATCCCTAACCTGATCGAAGCAGGAATTACTTCTTTCAAAATAGAAGGGCGATTAAAAGACATTGTGTATGTAAAAAACAACGTGTCTTATCTGAGAAAAAAACTAGATACATTTCTCGAAAACAACGAACGTTTTCAAAAAGCCTCTTCTGGCCGAACGTTTTACAACTTCGAAGCCGAAATGGACAAAAGCTTCAACCGTGGTTATACTGATTATTTTGTCAACCAACGTACCGAAAGAATAGGTTCTTGGGAAACGCCCAAATCGCAAGGCCAAGCAATTGGCAAACTCATCGAAGTGACACACAACGGATATGTGATCGAGAATACGGACAAGCTCAACAATGGCGATGGACTTTATTTCGTCAATGAAGCAGGCGAAGCCGATGGCGCACAAATCAACACGATCACTCACAACATCGTCATTCCCAACACGTTCAAACCGATCAAAGTAGGAACGATGATTTATCGAAATGCCGATGCAGCTTTCAATAAATTGGTAGAAAGAGAAGATAGCGCAATACGCAAAATTGGCGTAAAACTCGTTTTTGCTGAAATCAGCTCAGGTTTTCAACTTACGGCTATTGACGAAGATGGGCATACAAGCGTTTCGAACCTAGATTCGACCAAAGAACTGAGCAAAAAAGAAGACTCTATCATTCCTGATATCAAAAAGAACCTTTCAAAAACAGGAAATACGCCATTTATTGTAGACGAAATGGTGGTGGAATTGTCGGCCAATTGGTTCTTGCCTATTTCAAAAATCAACGAAATCAGACGGATTGTATTGGAACAATTGATTGATATTCGAGTGAAAGAATACCATCGCAAGGAACACCAAATCACCAAAACGACACACCCCTACCCTGCCGCTCAGCTTGATTTCACTTACAACGTTTCCAACAAACTGGCTCGTGCCTTTTATCACCGACATGGCGTGACCGAAATCGAAAAAGCATTCGAGTTGCAATGGGACCCTGGCAAATCGCGCGTGATGGTGACCAAATATTGTGTCAAATACGAACTAGGCAAATGTGCACGCTATCAGCGAGATACGATGGGCGAAAAAGTAGTAGAACCGCTCGTACTGAAACATGGCGAAAACGAATACAAACTAAAATTCAATTGCAAGCCTTGCGAAATGGAAATCTGGGAAAAAGATGCCGACTTGGTTTTTGACGAGGAAGAGTATTAGTGAACAGTTAATCGTTTTTAGCCGTTGGGATGTTATGTATTTTCACTCACAACGGCAAAAAAATGGATTATACTGGATAGTTTTCTGGATTTTGGTGAGTATTAAAAAGTGCGACTACTTTTATCGTTTTCTTGGTTTCATCCACCTCAAAGAATATTAAAAAAGGGAATTTTGAAAGCGGAATTGCCCTGTATTTTTCAGTTCTGATTTGATAAAAAGGATTGATTTTTAACGATTTATACGTGTTCTTAATTTCTTTCAAAAAGCTCTTTGATACTTTATTACTGATTTTATTGTAGTAAAAATAGGTTTCAGTCGTATGCTCATTAGCAATAGGTGTTGTTATGATTTTATAATTCATCCAACTTTTTAAAAAAATCCTCCTCCGAAATGCACAAATGATCAGGTGTTTGAGAACTCTTATCCAGTATCGCTAACATTTTGTCAGTAATTACAAAACCATCAACAGCTTGTTTTTGAGGCTCTTGAATTTTCCATTTAAACTTTTTTGCGACTTCCAAAAACAGACGATAATCTTTATCTGGAATATTTAAGGTTTGTTGTATCATGTTAATTCATACTTCTTTTGCTACTCAAATATACAAAATTGGTCGAAAATTATCAGACTTGATTTCGTAGGACGTGTTAATAGCCGATTCATTGTAGGCTTTCAATGTAATCACTCAAGGTCGTCCTATTTCAAAGTAGCCAAAAATAAGCTGGTTTTGGATGTTTTTGGTTAATTTTGAAATGGAAGGAATTTCCTGTCAGGTAATTAATACATAATGAGACAAATAGTATTCGGAATGTCGTTTTTGGGATTGTTTTTTTGGGGAACGCACAGCAATGCACAGCATTCCAAAACAGCCGAACCTAAAAAAGACACCCTGCGCTACTGTTCTGGACATGTTTTTGCCATTGTTCAAACCAACGAAAAAAGCCAATATCATGGCACTACAACTCGTTTCTTCAGAAATGGAAACGCTTCTGAAATTGAAACTTACAAAAACGGAATCCTAAACGGAAAATCCATTTATTTCTACGAAACAGGCGATACTTCCGTCACCATTCATTACACGGATGGCATTCAACATGGCGAATCAAAAGCCTATTATCAGAATGGAAAAACGATGTTTGTCAATCAGTATTTCGCAGGAACGATGCAAAGCGAATGCACTTATTTCGACACCTCTGGCACACCGTTTAACGGCAATTTCAAAGCATTTAGTTTCAAAACAGGTGTCGGGCGAGTAGTCGAAACAGTTTGCATCAACGGAAAACCAAACGAAAATATGCTCATTCGTGACGAAGAAACATGTAATATTATTCATAATATTCCTTTTAAAAATGGTATTATTGAAGGCCGAGCGATTTCTTACAAAAGCAATGGAACAATCAACAGAGCTAGTTTTTTTGAAAAAGGCAAATACATCAAAGAAGACGATAGTCTTTACTCCCAAAATATAAAAATGTACAGTCATTTTTTACATTTCGATAGCAGCAGTTCTGCCATTTACAATCTGAGGGCCTTGGCGCATATGCGTGTGATCGAAAAAAGTGCGGCTATCAAGGATTTGGACAAAGTCATTCAGCTGGATCCTAAAAACTACAAAGCGTACTACAACCGAGGCGTAATAGTGGCCGATTCGTTGCCATTAAAAGCTTTGGCCGATTTCAAAAAATGCAATGCTATTCAGCCCGATTTCTATTTTGCCCACCACAACACGGGTTTTGTGCATTTCAAACAAAAAGACTATAAAAAAGCGATCGAAGGTTTCAAAAAAGCCCTTTTGTATAAACCGGAATACTTGCCTTCGATCAATTATTTGGGTTTGGTATATGAGATTTTGAAAGACAAAAAGAAGTCCAATTATTATTTCGAATTGGCCGAATCAATCCAAAGTAATTTTACCAAATAGCACCTCACCTGATCCAAAGCTTCGCTTTGGATCGTTCTCTTCAAGAGGGGGAAATAATATAAGGTATTTGGAGTCCTCCGAGCTTACCCCTTTCTTCTTTTCCTTCAAGGAGCCCGCAGTATATTTCTTGCACCATTCGGTAATCGTGTTGACACTAACTCCTAAAATAATAGCAATC
>JAYVIX010000291.1:0-11641 GCA_043769845.1 Cytophagales bacterium | reverse complement strand
TGTAGCTCTGTGTGTAATGGCCCATTATACTCATAACAATTGCGACCAAGTATATGCCAATCAGCACATTTAATCCTTTATCTAATTGGGGAGTGTACTTTTTCGTTTGTAAAAAAACACGAAAGAAAAGCATCGCTAATGAAGCCGAAATAGCACTGAGCCAAGTAACACTTTGGTTGGCCAACCAAGGATTATTAGGCCAAAGAAATTGAAACGTATAGCCTTCGAGGCATGCTTGAAGTATTCCTACCGAAAAAATATAGATAACATAAAGAAAATAAAAGAAATCCTTTAGGCTGAAAAACAAGAATAGGTTGTAAAAAAACATTGAAAATATGATGCCACAATATATGCCAAATAAGAGGTCTTTTGACTCAATATTTTTGAGAATCGAATAAGAAGAGCCTAAACTTGCCGTTAAGGTAATTTGCTGACCACCATTAAGTTTAAGTAAACATTTACGTGTTTCTCCTTTTGGCAAATTGATTTCAAATATCAAGTCGGGATATTGGTATTTTCGAAGTTCAAAAGCTTGTCCATCACCCATTTTAGAAGTGGAAATAAGGCTATCTTGAAGATCGAAAACATATAGAACTGCCGAATCAAGCTGAGGTTGTGCCAAATCCATTAAAAGGAGTGAGGGCATTCCCAAATTAGTGATTTCAAAACGAATCCAATTAGTCATGTTCGATACTCCCAAATTGGGTGTCAATTGTGTACTTTTAGTAAAAAAAGTAGATTTTAAAACCTCATTTGCCGTTTTGGTATCATCTACCAAGAGCTCCACCTTGTTTCCAATCAGAATACTTTGGGTCGAATCGGTCAATACTATTTTTTGGCCTAACAATGTACCGTGCCAAGCACCCAACAACCATGTGATCCAAATTATCTTGTAAGTCTTTCTTCCCATAGTTTAGACGTTAATTGATAATTTAATTCTAAAAATCCCTTTGGAGTGTCTTCTACGCTGATCTGATCTGGTTTTTGGCGCAATTCTAAAATCAATTTTTTTTCCAATTCAGTCGCTTTCGACAGATTTTTAGGATCTTGAATGATAACTGCTGTTGCCACCAAATCATCTTTTGGGTAATAAAAAGTACCTTTATTTCCCACCTCGTGTACCACCTCAAACCCTTTTTCCAAACAAATTTGAAACGTATGCTGTGCGCACAAAGCAACCAAAGTACTTATTTGAATGATAGAAGAAACGACCGAAATACCGGCCCACATTAGAAAAAGAGTCCCTATTCCCATACCACCCACTTCGCGAGCATTCCACAGTCCACATAGCTCACCAGTTCCACCATTTAGTCTAAGTTTTCCGATAAAATCGCGCATCTTGGGGTCAATTTTTCTAGTTGCGTCCTCCATCGGAAGTGGATAATCTTCGTGCGCAACATGCACTCGTACTCCTCCCCAAGCCTCTCCTTCAAAAGATTCAATCAACACCACATACACATTCGGATTAAAAAACCAATCGTTAGAGGCTGTTGTCACTTGAGTCACCCCAAAAACTTTCAGGACATTGACATGTCCCTCTAAGAATTTTTTACACGAATCTTGATCGTCAACTGCCCTAAATATCTTTACTTTAGCTCGAACCATCAGATAATCAGGTAGATTTTTCCTATATATTATTCCAATTCCAGGTAATAACGACCTGATTTTAAGGGCATTTTCAGCATAATTCTTCTATAAGCATCAGCAGCATTTGCACCACCAGCAATCACCGAAGAGGCCAGCTGAGGCCACGTTTTTATGGATTTTCCAATCTCATCAATAGATAATTTTAGTCTGTCAGATAAATTATTCTTATCTAAAATAGCATATATCAACTCTATTCGATCAGCGCTAAACTGATTACTGCTGTTTTCAAAATCAAGATGGTCGATCAATCCATGAAAAAGTGATCGATCAGGTTCCAAATCAAACCGTTCGATGTCCAGCATTCCCCTGTCGCTGGTGTCCATTATTACCGGAATACCAAGTTTGCGGGCTTGAATTCGACTTTTTATTTTGATGTCTAGACTATCACATTCCTCAATCAGCGCATCTAGTTTGCCTCCTTCTAAGAAAAACTGATCCATATTTTGCTCAGTAATCCCTTCATGAAAACATGTCACTTTCAGAAAAGGATCTATTTCGGCAATCTCGCGAGCAGTAGCTACCGTTTTCCTGACCCCCAAATTGTGAACTCCCGTTCTAATTCGGTTCAGATTGGTCATTTCGAGCGTGTCGAAATCAGCAATTCGCAATTCTCCAAAACTCCGTTCCATGGTTAAGGCCAACGAAACAGATTGACCTACAGAAAGCCCAATAACACCTACTATTTTTTGTGCTAAGATGTCTCTTTCCTCTGGCGTGATTTTATAGGTATTTCGACTTGTTCTTAATAATATAAATTCATTTTCATTTAATAAATGAACTAATCTATCCGACCAAGGATAATATACCCAAACACCATATTCGTCCGCGGGGCATTCGCCAAGATAGTTGGTAACAGCACTTTCCAACTCCGATTGAGAAAATTTTGTAGACGGGTTTTGTAGTTTAATTAATTCCGAAAGTTGACTTTGTAGTTCGTCATAAATACGAATGTTCGGATTTGAACTTAATAATCTATAAATTTTTTCTTTCTCATGTGTGTTAGAGATTTTGTAGAAAAGAACTTTATAGCTTTGTTCAAAGTTCTCCTTTATATTGTTTGCTAAATTCTTCAGTATCTCCATTCCAAATCTATAATTAGCTATTTTTCAGATCGTTGTCTAATTTTATACCTTATTTTTTAAATAAAAGTGCACTCAAATATTAAAACATGTATTTATGTGGGTATATTTAGATTTATTTAGTACGTTTTCAAAAAGAGATTGTACTGCATTTGTTACGCTTATTTGTTTAATTTGTTTTTCATGTTAGTCAATAACTCATAGTATAGATGGAAGAAAAGATTAAAATACTCTACGTAGATGATGAAGAAAATAACCTTAATGCATTTAAGGCTTCTTTTCGAAAGTTATACGATATTTATCTCGCCACATCAGCCAATGAAGGCCGGAAAATATTGGCCGAAAACGAAATAGAAATCATCATTACTGACCAAAGAATGCCCGATATGACAGGCGTTGAATTTTTGGAATCAATAATTGAAGAATATCCAGAACCAATGCGCATCCTCCTGACGGGCTATACAGATATTCAGGCTTTGATAGATGCCGTGAATAAAGGGCAAATCTATCGGTATATGAACAAGCCGTGGAACGAGGAAGAACTGAAAATGTTTGTCACGCAAGCATTTGAAGTTCATCAACTTAGAAAAGAAAATAAAGTTTTGACTGATAGTTTAATTCAAGCAAACAACCAGCTAGAATTCATGCTTAGACAAAAACTATTATCCTAAATTATCTGAAACTTTTGGGGAGTAGATTTATTCTGAAAAATTGCACTTATATTGCACCCATGCAAGACGAACAATTTGTATAATATTCATTTATAAGAAATCTGGTGATAAACGTACTCTATCTTGATGATGAATTAAACAACTTAGTCTCGTTCAAAGCGGGTTTTAGGCAGTTGTTTACTATTTATACCGCCAACAATGTGGTGGAAGCGTTGCAAATTCTTGGTAGCAAAGATATTCAAGTCATCATCTCCGACCAGCGCATGCCTGACATGACTGGTGTAGAGTTTTTTGAACATATCTTACACAAATATCCTGATCCTGTACGAATACTTTTAACAGCCTATACCGACCTGTCAGATGTCATAAGGGCAATCAATAAAGGTCAAATTTTTAGGTACATCGAGAAACCTTGGGATCATAGCAAGATCATTGAAGCAATAGAAGGCGGTTTCAAACATTATTGGATTGGCCAACAGCTAAAAATCAAAAACAAGGAGCTCGAAAAAATGAATCAGGAACTAAGCCGATTCGTTTATAGTGCCTCTCATGATTTGAAAGCTCCAGTAAAGACCCTTTTAGGGTTGTTGAGTCTTACCGAATCTGAGGAAGATAGGAGAGAAGCTATGTTTCATTTGTTTTCCCAAAGCATCAAACAATTAGATAATGTCATCAATGGCATTACGGATTTTTATAAAAATCATAGCTTCAATATTAGCTTAAGCAAAATTGATTTTAAGTTACTTTTTGACGAATCAATCGTCAACAACCAAAATACACTTCCTGCACCATTCGAAGACGTTAAATTTATCATTGATATAAATGAACACTACCCTTTTATAAGCGATAGTTTCCGTATTGCACTGATTATTAACAATTTGATGTCAAATGCCATCAAATACCAACAACCCGATTCGACAAATAAATGGGTTCGATTTAGTATAGATTGTGATGCGAAACATTTAAAAATTACGATAGAAGATAATGGTATCGGAATAGCAGAACAATATCAGCATAAGGTATACAACATGTTTTACAGAGCAAATACCCAAAGTTCTGGTTCTGGAATTGGGCTTTATATTGTAAAAGAAACTGTAAATAAATTGGAAGGGACAATTACACTGTACAGCAAAGAAGGGGAGGGGACTAAATTTGAAATAGTGCTTCCGAATCAGAATTAATTACTGAACAATAATTTTTTTAACAATAGTATTCTGTCCATTGTAGTTGATTCGAACAAAATAAATCCCAGATTTCAAAGTGTTGATATCGAACGTTTTATCAAAAATACCAGTTGCATTTTCGGTCAAAACTTCAAGTTCGTTTCCTAACATATCATGCAAAGCTATACGCGCTTGAGAAACTGAAGGAAGTTTCATGTTAATAGTTAGAAAACTCTTTGCTGGATTCGGGAAAATTTTGAGCGAACTCTCTATTGCCGCCATTACTTCTATGCTTGATGGTGCAGACCCATCGGCTGGAGGCTGACCATAAAGGTAAGAAGTGCTTAACAAAGACAATATGAGTAGTAATTTTTTCAAATCTTGTTTTTTTAAGCTTAACGTAAAAAGTAGCCCTAGGTTTCTTAAATGCAAATATAATGTATATTTTTAAATAAGACGAATGTTCTGAATCAATTATGGCCGATGGACAGCGATTTTGTCCATCGGCCTTTTTATTTAATGGGTAGGTTTTTCGATTTCCTCTACTTGCTTGTATCTTTTTTTGTTAGCTGGCGATTTTCTGATTTTGATTTTTGTGTTCAATATTTCCATCACACCTGCAAAAGCCATTGCAAAATAGATGTAGGATTTGTCAATGTGTACTCCACTACCTTCCGCTACCAACATGGTGCCAATCATTATTAAGAAGGCCAAAGCCAACACTTTCAATGATGGGCGTGATTCGATGAATGCTGAGATTTTGCCCGAAAGTGCAATCATGATACTCATCGAAAGTATGACTGCTGTAATCATGATCCAGACTTCTTCTACCAATCCTATGGCTGTTAGTATAGAATCGGCCGAGAAAACTAAGTCGATCAACACAATTTGAATGATGACTTTGGCCATTGTTCCTTGTGTTTCGTCTTCTTTGCGTTCTTCATGATCAAACATTTCATGAATTTCTGATGCACTTTTATGAATCAAAAACAAACCTCCAACAAACAGAATAATATCATGAACCGAGACTCCATGTTTCAAACCACTTTCAGTAGTGATACTAAAAAGCGGTTCAGTAAGGTGTGCCAAGTACGAAACGAAAGACAATGCCACAACTCTCACGCCAAGTGCTATCACCAAGCCTATTTTTCGTGCAGAATCTGCTTTCCTTTTGTCCTCCAGACTGTTTGATATAATACCAATGAATATAATATTGTCTATTCCTAGTACTATTTCCATCACTGTCAGGATTAGGATGGAGATAAGAATCGCAGTCATGTGTTAGTGGATATAAATGGTTGGTTTATGAATTTTATTTTTTTAAGCACTTATTGAGATTAACCCAAGTATTTCTGCTTGATCAATTCTACGGTGTCGCCTATTTTTTTAGAATCTACGGCTTCGCCAATAGTGACAAAATTCCAGCCACTTCCTGCTCGTTCGATCCGAGCCATAACCATTGATATTTTATCCTTGAATTTAGGATCTGAAGCCAAATTGAAAGTAGCAAATGCACTTTTATACTTGATCGCATCTCCGTCTAACAAACGAATATTGGCAAATGGAATAGAGTCGAAATCGTGGCCACGGTATGAATTGAGGTATATCACAATGCTTTTTACCTTTTGTGAAACCTTATTCAAGTCAATCGAAATTACTTCGTTGTCTTTCTCGTCATTGCTACTATCGCCTGATGTATCGTCCCCGCTGTGTTTGATGGCTTTATCGTCCGAAAGCTTTTTGTGGAAATAAATAGTGTCGACATCGTTTCCGCTTTGATCAAAAGCTGTTACGCTTCCGTCAAGATCCACGTTTTCTTCCATCAAACCCCACATTTTCTTGATCTTGCCCCAATTGAGGCCAACGTATACAAAATCAAGTTTTTTTCCGTCTTTTTCTAAAGAAATAGAAGTTCCCTTTTTTAAGTTAATCATTGATTATAAAAATTAATTTGGACTAGTTTGTATTAAGCGTAAATGTCGATCAAACCTTGTAAGCCTTTGCTTGATCCTTGACCTACAGCTGTGAAAAACCATTCGCCATCTTTACGGTTCAATTTTCCAAAGACAACTTCTGTACTTCCACCAAATTCAGCATCAAGATCGTAGCGAAGTACTTCGCGTTTGCTTTCTACATCGAATAATCGAATGTAAGCGTCTGCCAACAAACCAAAATGATGTTTTCGCTCTGTGGCTTCGTGGATCGAAATGGCTACGATTATTTCTGATGCGCTTGGGTTAATCAAATCCATGTTAGCCAAGATCATTTCATCATCTTCGTCACCCATTCCGGTGCGGTTGTCGCCAGTGTGTTTGATAGCTCCATCTGGTGATGTCAGGTTGTTGTAAAAAACGAAATAAGAATCAGAAATCAATTTTCCATTCGCACCAATCATGAATACAGATGCATCCAAGTCGATACGTTGCGAAACGACATCCCAACCTAGACCAAGCATCAGTTTTTTCAAGCCAGGTTCGTTTTTTGAAAGATTAAAAGAATTTCCTTTTTTTAGATTGATTGACATTTTTATAACTGTTTATATTGGTGTTTATGAATTAGTTAAAGAATTTATCCATGGCATCTTTGCCATTTGAAGGTGCTATTTTTTTAGGTGTATTGGCATAAAAATCATTCAGCAATTGATCCGTTTTTTTGCCTTCATCCAGTTTCTTAGGAGCCGACTGGTTCAATTGTTGTTCGATCTGTTGCATTTTTTGCTGTTTCTTTTGCTCTTGGATATGTTGCATTTCCTGCATCATTTTTTCCATGTCTTCGTCTACCTTGCTATTCATTTCAAGGTTTTGAAGTTGATGGTCAAGATCTGAACTTCCGTTTGTGAGCTCAAACATGGCTTCAGATTCGGCTTCGAGCTTATTGATTTTTTCTTCTAAACGGGATACATTTGATAATGCCGATTGGTTAACTCCACCAAGTGATTCGGCAATGTGTTTTTGCGCTTTTGCCGTTTCATATTTGGCTGCATAAATCGACTTTTTCGCTTTCAACTCCTCGTGCTTCACTTTATAGCGATCAAGTTGCTTGCGTTGTTCATCTATTTTGATTTTCAAGGCTTCATTGATTGCGCCATATTCAGTCACTTTCCTTTCAGCAATTGCCTTTCTTTCGAGAGCCGCACGAGCCAAATCGGCATGGTTTTGTTCAAGAGCAGCTTTGGCTTTCGATTTCCAAGATTCTGTTTCCAAACTTGCTTGTTGAAATTCGCGTTCACGATTTTTCTGATCGGCAAGGGCAATGGCGATTGCTTTGGTCAGGTTTTGAATGTTGACTTCCGATTCTTTCACGGCAAGTTCATACATTTCAACAGGATTTTCGGCCGCATCAAGTGCAGAGAGTGCTTTTGCTTTGAATAGGTTCATGAACCTACTCCAAATGTTTTTCCACATGGATGTAAATAGTTAAGTAGCCAATGCAATAATTGGCAAGTTAATAAATTGAATTGTAATACAAGAGAATCCCCCTTAGGATTAAATGAAAGAGGTTTATTTCTGATGAGTGCTAAGGCAGCACAACTGCCACGCTTACGGTTGCGGCTCCGTTTTTGATAAATAAAAAATCAGAAGGAATGAATGGTTTCATTTTCGTTTGAAAATCGAATTGTGAGTTGTTTAACGAGAATGAATTCCATAGGTTACAAATTCTGACAACTATTCACTTTCCTGACAAAAGTCAGTTCTTAGTAATGTTTTCCATTATGGCTTTTTTAGTGGTCAAAAAGTAAAGTGTATGACGATAAAACCTGTGCCTACTTGATAAGTGGTAAAAATTCCTACTATAAACAGGAAGAAATCGGGATGTAGTATTGATAGGACGAAAGATGAACATCCAGCAATCAACAAGCTGTAAGCAAAAATACTACTTATAATTTTGTGTTTTTTGTCTCCTTTTTTCAACACAAGATTTATAGTTCCTGTAAAAAGTCCGATAGAGCCACCTATGATATGAATGACTAAAAATAGTTTGAAAATCATATTGATAAAATATTGATTATTACTAAAATAGATAGAAAAAGCCAAATAAAATTCAGGTTATTTTCCTCAATCCTAACAAAAGTCAGTCCTTCTTCTGTTTTTCATCATGTCTTTTTTGAGGCTTTACTGGCTTTTTTGTAGCCGAAAAGTAAAAAGCCATGAGTGTAGTGTATGTGTTGATAGGTGTGAGTATGACGGTGGCTGGCTTGTTTTTGGCGGCTTTTATCTGGGCTACTCGTGCTGGTCAGTTTGATGATACCTATACACCATCGGTTCGGATGCTTTTCGACAACGAACATAAACCTAATCCCAAAAACTAATCTTTTATGACCAAGATGGAACGCTTTTCCTACGACAATGCTATTGTGCGCAACTTTATGTATGCCACTGTGGTATGGGGAATTATCGGAATGTTGGTGGGGCTTACGATAGCCTTACAGCTTGTCTTCCCAGTCCTCAATTTTGCCGATTTTGCCACCTTCGGTCGTATTAGACCACTACACACCAATGCGGTGATTTTTGCCTTTGTCGGGAACGGGATGTTTGCAGGTATTTATTATTCCTTGCAGCGACTTTGCAAAGCCCGCATGTTTTCAGATGCTTTGAGTAGCATCAATTTCTGGGGTTGGCAGTTGATTATACTTAGTGCCGTGGCTACGCTTCCTTTAGGCATCACTACTAGTAAAGAATATGCCGAATTGGAATGGCCTATCGATCTAGGAATCACAGTAATATGGGTGCTGTTTGGATGGAACATGTTCGGTACGATCATCAAAAGGAGAGAAGAGCATTTGTATGTAGCCATCTGGTTTTACATTGCCACGTTTGTGACCGTTGCGGTGCTTCATTTGGTCAATTCATTTGCCATTCCTGTTACCTTATTCAAAAGCTATTCTTGGTATGCAGGCGTGCAAGATGCCTTGGTGCAATGGTGGTACGGGCATAATGCGGTAGCATTTTTTCTCACTACTCCATTTTTGGGTTTGATGTATTATTTTGTGCCGAAAGCAGCCATGCGTCCAGTTTATTCTTATCGTCTTTCTATCGTCCACTTCTGGGCGTTGATTTTCTTATACATCTGGGCGGGGCCTCACCATTTGTTGTACACTGCTTTGCCTGATTGGGCACAATCTTTGGGAGTAGTTTTTTCAATTATGCTCATTGCGCCATCTTGGGGCGGTATGTTGAACGGTCTTTATACCTTGCGTGGTGCTTGGGACAAAGTGCAAGAAGAACCTATCCTGAAATTTATGGTGGTGGCTCTTACCAGCTATGGAATGGCCACTTTCGAAGGCCCACTTTTGTCCCTGAAAGAAGTAAATGCCATTGCCCACTTTACAGATTGGATCGTAGCCCACGTACACGTAGGTGGCTTGGGTTGGAATGGTTTTATGATCTTTGGTATGCTATACTGGTTAGTGCCAAGGATTTATGCCACTAACTTATATTCTAAACCATTGGCGAATGCTCACTTTTGGTTGGGTACTTTAGGAATCGCGTTTTATGCCATTCCGATGTATTGGGCAGGTTTTATGCAAAGTGCAATGTGGAAAGAATTCACTAGCGAAGGTGTATTGGCATATCCAAACTTTCTGCAAACTGTAACGGAGATGCGTTTCCTTTATATGTTACGTGCCTTCGGAGGTTTTATGTACTTGTGTGGTGCTATAATAATGGCTTATAATTTGGCTAAGACGGTAGCCCAAGGTAGTCTGATCGCCAATGAAGAAGCAGAATCTGCTCCATTGCAAGTAGCCAACCATACTGGCGACCATTGGCACCGTTGGATCGAACGCAAGCCCATTCAGATGATGGTTTTGAGTTTAGTCGTGATCTTGATTGGTGGTTTGGTAGAACTAGTTCCAACATTCTTGGTGAAATCAAACATTCCAACAATCGAATCGGTGAAACCTTATACATCTTTGGAATTGGAAGGAAGGGATTTGTATATCAAAGAAGGCTGTAGCAATTGCCATACCCAAATGGTGCGTCCATTTCGCTCGGAAACAGCACGTTATGGCGAATATAGCAAAGCAGGTGAATTCGTATACGACCATCCTTTCCTTTGGGGATCGAAACGTACAGGGCCAGATTTACATCGTATCGGGGGCAAATATGGTCACTCGTGGCACTATCGCCACATGTTAGATCCCGAATTGACTTCCCCTGGTTCTATCATGCCGAAATACGATTGGATGTTTGAAAGAACCTTGGACATAAGCAACACCGCTGCTAAAATTAATGCGATGCGAGCAATCGGTGTTCCATATCCTGAAGGCTATGAAAACAATGTAGAAGCCGAAATGAAAGCCCAAGCAAGCAAAATAGCTGCCGACATCGAAAACGAACTGAAACAAGACGGAGTGAAAGTAAAACCCGATGCCGAAATCATTGCCCTGATTGCATATCTACAAAGATTAGGAACGGACATAAAAATTAAGAATGAATAATTAACAATTAATAGTTTGTTATCCGATTCTTCAAAACCTATTAATTCTTGATTGATAATTATTAATTACAAAAGCCATGTTAAAATTCATCAAACATCATCTCACAAATATCTCGCATGTAGAGATTTATCCGATTATTTCGTTCCTAATATTCTTCGTTTTTTTTGCTGCTGTTATTTACTGGGTCATAAGAAGCAGCAAAGAAGAAATGGATAAGCTTGCGAATATTCCGTTCGACAAAAAATAAAATGAATAATTATTCATATATTAAAATCCAAAATTCATGAAACTCTGGACTAGAATTCTCTCATTTCTACTTCTGGCATTGTCCAGTCAGGCATTTGCCGAATCAGTTGTTGCTGCAAAACCCGAAGCGATGAGTGAAACAACTCTTCTGATTTATTTAGGATCAGGAATGATTGTTTTTGTGCTTTTTATATTGGGCTATTTGTTATATGTGCTCAATTCATTGGCCAAAGTGTACAACCAAACGGTTACCAAAAGCCAACAAGTTGCGGTCTTCAAATTGGTAGACCATGTTCCGATTGAACTTGAACACGAAATATTGATGAATCATGAATATGATGGGATTCGCGAGTTGGATAACAAAATGCCTGCTTGGTGGCTGTACATGTTCTATTG
>JAYVIX010000290.1:0-17935 GCA_043769845.1 Cytophagales bacterium | reverse complement strand
CGACCTCATGGCTACCGTTCGTTGTGTCGTCATGGACAAAACAGGCACACTCACCAAAGGCGTATTCAAAGTCCAAGAAGTGAAAGTATTGGAAGGTTTTGACCAAAAAGAAGTGCTTGCCATGCTTGCACTAGTCGAAAGCAAATCCTCCCATCCAGTAGCCAAAGCCATTGCCGATTACGTAGGAAATGACGCGATCAACCACCAGTTAGACAATACCGAAGAAATAGCAGGACATGGATTAAAAGGCACAATCAATGGCAAAGAAATTTTGGCAGGGAATTTCCGCCTGATGGACAAATTCGCCATTTCGTACGATCTCAAACTAAAAGAAATCCCTCTTACCATCGTAGCCATTGCAGTAGATAAAAAGTTTGCGGGCTACATCACCATCGCGGACGAAATCAAAGAAGACGCAAAGCAAGCCATCGAGACACTGACCAAACTAGGAATAGAAACTGTTATGCTCTCAGGCGATAAAACGGCTGTAGTCAACTATGTGGCCACACAATTAAAAATCACAAAAGCCTATGGCGATTTGCTTCCTGAAGACAAAGTAACTAAAGTCGAGGAACTCAAAAACACCACAAGCCCAGTAGCCTTTGTGGGCGATGGCGTAAACGATGCACCTGTCGTAGCCCTTTCAGACATAGGCATAGCAATGGGTGGATTAGGTTCAGATGCCACCATCGAAACAGCCGACATCGTAATCCAAAACGACATGCCTTCCAAAATCGCAACAGCCATCCAAATAGGCAAGGCAACCAAGCGAATAGTTATGCAAAATATTTCCTTGGCATTTGGCGTTAAGGTAGTCGTATTGATTCTTGGAGCTGGCGGTATCGCCACCATGTGGGAGGCAGTTTTTGCAGACGTAGGAGTGGCACTTTTGGCAATCTTAAACGCAATGAGGGTACAGAAAATGAAATTTTAAAGACAATCTAATCAACAGCAAACCAAACATTTTTAGAGTTGAACTACCATCTCCAACTATTCGACCAACTAATCAGCAATAAAGAAGAAGAAAATGAAGAAGCCAGCGCAATTATTGCAGACATAAAAGAAACAGCCTTTGCCCTTAGGTCAGAACAGGAAATAAGGCTTTTTATCCAAAACCACCAACTAGCACTTCTCGAACACAAGAATTTTGATTCTGTGTGTGGGAAGTGCGACAAGGTGCTGCATTTTATCGAAACCTATTTTCACGATTTCGTCAACGAGAAGCTTCAAATCTCTGATATTGGCAAAGAGAAGCTATGCAATCAATACTCCGATCTCATAAATGAGATGAAGTGCGAAATGCAATCTAGCCTTAGTGAAAAGCTGTACATCAACTTACAGCCCATGACAGAGCCAGAAAATGACAAGCCTTTTACAATCTACCGTGCAAGGTACGTTTCCCAATTCTGGGAAAACTGGAATTCAGACTTCAAGCCATTTTTAAATGCCTTGGAGGAAGAAACAGTCGTTAGCTACCTCATTTCGCAAAACTTCAACCAACCCACTTTTTTCAAGTACATCACAAGCGAGATAATGGGAGAGCTGCACCAAGAAGACGACCCCTACATTCAGGAACACGTATTGTTGAGCTACGCCAAACGCTTTAGTATAATCCCTGCAAAAATTGGACAACCATTTCGTCCCGAATATCCACACATCAAACAAGTGCTGGAAGACTGGCTAAACAGGGAGATAAAGCAATGTCGGAAGCGTCAAAAGAAATTCAACCCCGAACAACAATCGATTATACCAAAAGACGGCTACAAAATCGAGACTTCGATTTCAGTAGCCCAAACAGCCTATCTTTTCAGGCTGTTTAGCAAATCAGGCATCATCACCAACAAAGTACAATTGGACATCCTTCACGTACTAAGCGAAAAATTCCGCTCCAAAAAGGCAGAATTCATTACCGTGGGCAGTCTCCACAACAAATACTACAATGTAGAGGATAGGACAAAAGAATCAGTAAAGGAATTGCTCAAAGACTTATTGAATCAGATTGAGTAAGTGTGTTGATGATTTGTAATTTGGTTTTATCTTTATAGAAATAAGTCCATATTTCTCGCACTAAGGTCGCTATTCTTGGACACAATAATAAAAACATGATTGATTTCAGAAAGAGAGTTGCCGCCACTGCAACAGCACTAAAGACCAGTCCAGTTGAAATATATGAAACTCTTGATAGGTCGAGCGACAAAAATGCCCTTAGACCAGCACAATTATCAGTATTGACAGATTGGTGGGAAAGTCATCAAAATAAAAAAGATGTAATATTAAAATTGCATACAGGACAAGGCAAAACGGTATTAGGTTTATTAATTCTACAATCTAAATTAAATCAGAATAAAGGCTCTGCGTTATATTTATGTCCAACTCAGAATCTAGTTAATCAAACTTGCGAACAAGCTAAGCAATTTGGTATTAAATTTTGTACTATAAATGCAGACAAAACAATCCCCAATGATTTTTTAGAATCAAAATCAATTCTAATCACATCCGTTCAGAAATTATTTAACGGACTAACAAAATTTGGAATAAATAATCAATCAGAAAAGGTTGGTTGCATTGTTTTAGATGATTCCCATGCCTGTATCGATGCAATTCAAAGTGCTTTTACAATTACAATAAAGAATAATGAAAATGGTTATGAAAACCTCCTTCAAATATTTGAAAATGAATTAGAAAAACAAGGGTTGGGAACATTCATGGATATAAAAAGCAAAAACCATGACGCATTCTTATTAATTCCATATTGGGCATGGCAAGAGAAAGTTTATGAAGTGACGAATTTGCTTTCAACCCTTCAAGAAAATCTCAATGTTAAATTTGCTTGGCGTTTGATAAAAGATTCAATAAAGGACTGCCAATGCCTGATTTCTGGAAGCCACATAGAAATTACTCCATATCTAAATCCTATTGAACAATTTGGTACATTTTCAAAGGCTGACCATAGAGTTTTGATGTCCGCTACAACCAATGACGATTCTTTTTTTATTAAAGGACTTGGACTAGATAAAAATGCAATTCTCAATCCACTTCTTTATCCAAAGGAAAGATGGTCTGGCGAAAAGATGATTTTAATTCCGTCACTTATTGACGAGTCACTAGACAGGAAAAGAATAATTCAAGAGTTTTCGACCAAGGCTAAAAGCCGTGAATATGGAGTCATTTCATTAGTTCCTAGTTTTGCACAATCCCAAATTTGGAAGGATTCAGGAGCAAAAGTATCAAAATCTGAAAGCATAGATGATGATATAAATATCCTGAAAAGTGGAGATTATGACAATTGCAATGTTTTTGTAAACAGGTATGATGGCATCGACTTGCCAGATAATTTTTGCAGAGTTTTAATAATTGACTCCAAACCGTATGCTCAGAATCTTGCAGACAGATACCAAGAATCTTGCAGAGCAGACAGCGAAGCGATTCTTGTAAAAATTGCCCAAAAAATAGAACAAGGGTTAGGAAGAGGTGTTAGAGGCGAAAGAGATTATTGTGTAATAATTTTGACAGGATCTGAATTAGTAAGCGCAATTAGAAGTAAAAAAACCAAAAAGTTCTTTTCATCCCAGACTCAAACTCAAATCGATATTGGGCTGGAAATTGCAGAGATTGCTAAAGAAGATTTAAAACCAGGTGCGAATCAGATTGATGTAGTAAAGGGCTTAATAAAACAATGTTTGAAACGAGATGAGGGCTGGAAGCTTTTTTATGTTGACAAGATGAATAATGCTCCGATCATTGAAAGAGAGGAAAGGGTGTTAAATGTTTTACAACTAGAAAAAGATGCAGAAGTAAAATATTGCTTGGGAGAATATGATAAAGCGGCTGGAATAATTCAAAAACTCATTGACGAATTTGTTACTGAAAACACAGAAAAGGGATGGTATCTACAAGAGGTAGCAAGATATTTGTATTCGAAAAGCAAAACGGAATCGAATAAAAAACAAATTACTGCTCATAAACTCAATAAACTACTTCTGAAACCGCGAGAAGGAATGAATGTTGAAAAAATCAATTTTATAAGTCAAAATAGAATTGATAATATGATAAAATGGATAAAAAAATTTGACAATTACGAGCAGCTTACAATTCAATTAGATGAAATCCTAAATAATCTTCAGTTTGGAGTTAAGGCAGAGAAATTTGAAAATGCACTTAATGAATTAGGTCAAATATTAGGTTTTGCAACAGAACAGCCAGATAGAGAAAGAGGTGCTGGCCCTGATAACTTATGGTGCATTAGAGATAATGATTATCTTTTATTTGAATGTAAAAATGAAGTTAAAGAGCATAGGACTGAAATTAATAAAAATGAACTTGGTCAAATGAATAATTCTTGCGCATGGTTTGAAAGAGAATATGAGTTTGATTATAAGCCTATTTTGATAGTGCCAACAAAATACGCATCAGCATCAGCTGGATTTTCTAATGGCAATACCGAGATTATGACTAAAGCAAGTCTTTCAAAACTCATCCAAAACGTAAAAGAATTTTTCAAAGAATTTAATGCTTTAGACTTAAATGACTTATCGGCAGAACAAATTCAGAAATTCATTGATAATCATTCACTTGGTACGAATGATTTAAAAACGAAATACTCGGAAAAACCAATCCAAAAATAGAAACATGCTTGAATCCTACAATCCCCTAATCCAAAAAATCCTAGTCAAGACTTCCCCCAATCCCCCAACAAACCATTATTCTCTAGCACTCCAATAAGTTCAAGATACAGGTGGGCATTGAACCACTTCATTTCGAATAAATCCTTTGGAGTTATCTCCATCAGCTTTTCAAGCGTTGAAATTCCATGTACAGCAAATACACGTTTTAGGCTGTTACTGATGGGCAGCTTTTTGTAAGGGGTTTGTAAAATATTGTTTGGAACGTCCATTGAATACTTAAACGGTTTTCGTCCCACCTTGTTAAAAAAACAGCGTGGGACATTCGACACATTCCGCCTTAGAGGTACGACCAAGCACCCACACCACGAGAACGACCGAAGCCCACGCCATGCGTGAGCCTTCAGTCTAACTTTCCCGAGGTGCTTATTTAAATTGGTCGTTTTCTAAGTACGGTCAGTTAGCTTTCAGCTAACAATATTTTATATCACTTTTTTTGCCTCAATACATCCAGTTTTGGTTAAAATCAGTGCCGAATATCCGCTTTTTTTAGCTTAACTAAAAATTCTTTAAAATAGTTAAGACCTATCTATCTGTAAATCAGCTAGGGTTGCAAAGGGTTGTACAACCCCTGCAACTGTTTTGGTTGCTCGCTTTTAGTTCACTTTGCTATGTCCTAAAAAGTCTCCCCTGTATTAGGGGAGATAGAGAGGGGTTAACTAAATACTAAAACATGGCAGTAGAAATAATCACCAAAGAAGACCTCATGCGTTTCAAAAGAGACCTACTAGTAGAACTCAAAGAAATCATCAAAGAAAAGACAGCCGACCAACCGCAGTGGATCAAATCCCCAGAAGTGAGGAAGCTCCTGAAAATCTCACCCGGCACATTGCAGAATCTCCGCATCAACGGCACACTACCCTATACCAAAATAGGCGGAGTAGTCTACTACTCCCTAGCCGACATCGAAAAAGTAATGCAATCCAAAAAAATCCACAACAAGTAAACAGTCCGTGTCCTCCCCTTATTTCAAGGGGAGGTGTCCGCGGGACGGAGGGGTATTATGAACTACATCAAACACCTAAACAAGACATTTGAAATAATGTCCAAAGACCAAAAACTATTGCCAACCCATGTATCACTATACATGGGATTGTTCCAAACTTGGAACCTCAACCGCTTCGAAAATCCCGTCTCAATAGTCAGGGAAGAGGTCATGAAAATCGCCAAAATTGGCTCATTTTCTACCTACACAAAGTGTCTCCGAGAACTACACGAATGGCGGTATATCGAGTACATTCCATCCCATAATCCAGCCATCGGGACACGGGTCAACTTGTACGATTTTTGTAATAGTAACTATTACAGTGACCCTTACACTACCTGTAACACTAGCGTTACAGATGCTGTAAGAGTAAAGCCATTTACACCTTATAGTAATATAAACAAACAAAACAAAGAGAGAGAAACGGAAAACGCACCCACTTTTGAAGAAGTAGTTTTCTTTTTTTTAGAACAAAAATTCCCCGAATCAGAAGCAAAAAAATTCTACAACCATTACCAATCCAACGGCTGGCTGGTGGGTGGAAAATCACCGATGAAAGACTGGAAAGCAGCATCAGAAAAATGGATGACCAACACCGAAAAATTCAATGCCCATGAAAAACATCAAAGACCTGATGCCCGACAACCTAAAGCAGGACAGCTCCACTCCACAAACGACAAAGACTATTCCGAGCCGCTCTAACGGTAAAACCTTGGAACAAATCGAACAAGAAGAGAGATTCTCCCCTGAACCAGGGGAGATATCCGCAGGACAGAGGGGTGGGGGTAGTTCGGACGCAAGTCCAAACAGGGGGAAGTTAGACTTCGACCACTGCGTTCAATTCCTAAACCAAAAAGGCAAAGAACAATTTGGAGACCACTTTTCAATTCACCCAGCCGATTACGAAATCATCTTCAAGCTACTTGTGTACGCCATCAAAGACCAAACCCATGCAACCAAATTCAATATCAACCTCCAAAAAGGCATCCTACTTTCTGGTCCAGTCGGATGTGGAAAAACCACCCTCATGACCCTGACCAATCATTTCTACCCACAACAACACCGTTTCTTCATGAAATCATGCCGAGAAATTAGTTTTGAATTTATCAAAGATGGCTACGAAACCATCCAAAAATACACACATTTGTCGTACCGAAAAAATGCACAAGAGAACATCGTAAAAGCCTACTGTTTTGACGATTTGGGAGTCGAAAACAACCTCAAATACTTTGGTAACGAATGCAACGTAATGGCTGAAATCCTACTCAGCCGTTACGACCTCTTTGTCCAACGCAAAATGTTTACCCACATAACTACCAATCTTTCTGCTACAGAAATCGAAAATATGTATGGCAGCAGAGTACGAAGTAGAATGAGGGAAATGTTTAATTTAATAGCGTTTGGTAGAGATTGTAGGGATAAGAGAGGTTGAGTTTTGCCATACTGAAAAATACGGTTACTTTGGCATCACCTCCTAAAAAGCAAAAACCCATTTGCATATCTTTCGACAGGGGCAAATGGGAATAACATTGCGAAGATAGGAAAAAAGGAAAACACAACAAGGAAACCATTGTAATAAAAAATGACCTATCCTGAATTTGAAAAAGCACTTTCCCCAGCACGGCTCAACAGATATTTGGGAGCAGTAAATAGGGATCAAAACAAAGCACTGGAACTGTACAGGCTAAACATTCAGCTTTCCCAAGAATTTTACGCCATCCTCAGCCTATTTGAAGTCTCGTTTCGCAATGCCATAGACACCCATTACCAAACCCAATTTTCCGATTCCGAATGGCTCAAAAACCAATGCACGGGAACGGGATTTTTGAATAATCCTGCATTTGCAGTGGGGAGGCACAAGTCAAAAAAGAAGGTAAACGATGGCATCAAAAAACTTGGGGTCAAATACACCCATGACAGGTTGGTAGCCTCAATAAGCTTTGGTTTTTGGATAAACCTTTTCGCCCCGATGCAATTCCGTTACGCTGGGCAAACGCTCCACAGGATTTTTGTGAACAGGCAAAAAGGGACACAACCCAAAGACATATTCAAAGACCTATCCCTTATCCTCGATTTCAGAAACCGAGTAGCCCACCACGAACCACTTTGTTTCAACGGCAGCCATCAAAAAGACGTATCCTACGCCCAAAAACATTACAATTTGATTGTAGAAAAAACGAACTGGCTAGGCCATCCTCCACAAGATTTGTTCAAAGGGTTGGACAATACCCAACATGTCATCAACCAAATAGCAGCTTTATAATGCCATATCACCGTACACCGCTTCGTTCCTCAGCCGTGTACTAAAAAGAACCTCTAACAGCATAAAACAAGGAGGCATGAGTAGCAAAAGGGAAGATTACCCATTTTTACTAGGCATTCCCTTTTGCCACACCTGCGATTATCCATTACCGCTCCGTCAAGCTGCACGGTAAACTTGCCCTCTCTCATACACCCAACCCAATGCGTACTCCCTTTTTGCAGCTTAGATACAGTGTTGGTTCTTCAAAGTTCTTGTCTTAATACTAGCTACTCACTACTTGATACTGTAAAGCGAAGCTGCAAAACCGTCCGCAAAGGGCTAGGTGCATTCGGTCGTGCAAACGAATGAAGAACGCTATATAACATAAGCCGCTACCATTATAAAACCAGCCATTAGTTTCTATATTTTAGGGGAATGGCAGTGTTTATAATTTTGCTTATGTTAAATATCTACCAGGGGCTAACACTGCCCCTTCAACCCCGTGGGGCTTTTTGTCATGTTTTTTGCTTTCTGCCCACCCAAAATGCTTTTGCAATAAGCCTGAGAAAAACAGGCACATTGCAAAAGCACCCACCCAGCAAAAAAACCACGCCAAAAAGCAAGGTGCTTCGCAGTTTATTGTATTGCCACCAGCCCCACCGCCCTTTTTCAAGGTGGCAGCGTGCCAAACTATATTTGTATATTGAACAGTGCCTTCGGTCGGATTCCCTCATTCCGCTTCCTTGCGCTCCGTAAACTACGCTCCAGTCAACAGCCATTCGCTCACCCACCTCCAGCACCGCGCGCGCAACAGTGGGAAATCTCCACCCTTGCTTACTCGCGCTCTGTTCCGTTGCGGTTTATAGCTTGTCCCACTGCGATTATCTCCCCTCTGGTGGAAACCAAAAAATAAAAAATGAAAGCAAAAGTAGTTCGGCTTCACGAGCCTGTAAAGGTCAAGCCCTTCGGGTTTTTGAAAAAATCTCCACCTTCCTCCGTCAGGTAGTATTTTTCCAAAAAACCTTGACAGTCCCGTGCGCCTCACTGGGAGATGGCTTTCTTTTTTCTTTTTTTTCTCGTTTTTTTCTTCTTTCTTTTGAAAAAATGTTCCACTACTTTTTAGGATGAAATACGAGAATTTATTGATAGGCGATTTTATATACTCATTGGGGTATGCTTCCTGCCAGATGAAGGTAATAAACAATAAAGTTGACCTACTCCAACAAACACCTGCGGATTCTACGGTGGGGGATTTGATTGGAAGGATTGGGGGGATGAACTTTATAATGGAGTTTAAGAGAAACAGGCAACTACTGAAATCGGAGACGAAAAAAGCATTTAAGGACTTCCTACTGAAGGATAATTTGAGTAGTGAATTGTTGGTGGTTTCAGCCAAAAGCCATTTTATTGCTTTTGGGGAGAATATGGAGCTTTCAGTCAGTCCCTACTTATATTTGAATCCAAAATATAGCACGAACTTCCCTGAGCCTTTTTCTCAGGATGTTTTCTTTAAGATGCTCATAGGGCAAAAAGTAGGAGCAGATAAAGACGAGATAAGAACCTACCTCACATTTTTGGAAAAGAACACTAAACCAACGAATACCTCGTCATCGGGAGTGCTAGTCAACTACTTGGAAGGAAGGAAACCTTTAGTGATTGATATGTCGGACGGGTTTGGTCTTGACAAAAAAATAGAAATGGAAATAGAGGAACAACCAAAAATAAACATTTCAAAATCAAAAGGAATGGGTTTCAGTTTTGGAATGTAAAAAGGGGCTTTTCTCAGCCCCTTATTTGTTCAACCATCGTATTGCCTTTTTTAAGAGCAGCGATACCGTAAAGCTTGTGGCAGCTCCAATCACTGCCAAAACAAAAGTTTTTACCACATCTCCAAGATGAACACTGGCAAGGACACTCAAGAGTGTCCCGCCAATTGTTCCAAATAAAGTGCTGTTATGTCCGCTCTC
The DNA here is from genome assembly GCA_043769845.1 of Cytophagales bacterium. Lineage (GTDB taxonomy): Bacteria > Bacteroidota > Bacteroidia > Cytophagales > UBA9547 > UBA9547. Next base: position 8,059 of record JAYVIX010000290.1, on the reverse strand, counting down.
GCTATTCATTTTTTACAGCAGTTTGACTCACGGCACCGATCACACCACCTACCACGGTCAAATAACCAGCCACAGTGACCAAGGCAACGGGAAGCGCAACAGGGGCAGCCAAAAGAGAGCCGCCAATAGCTGCAAGGCTCAGACCTACAGTTCTTAGCACTTTAAAGAATTTTGGGGTTGGGGCTTTTGCCCTTTGGAAAATGTTCATGGTTCAGGAATTTAAAGGTTTAACAGAAATTTTCAGGGTCACTTCCTCGCCATTGTCCAAGGCGGGAAAAACCAAATCAGTAAGCTTTTTCAGTGCCTCACGGGAGAAACTCCCAATGCCAGCACTTTCCAGTTTCATCACGGGCGCAATACAGCCGCGAAGCTGCGCCTTGGCATTATTGGCAGGGTGGATTAAAATCCATTGCCTGTTCGGCACTTTTTGCACCACCAAATGCCATTGAAACTTTTCAACAAACCGCTTTTGTAGCCTGTAAATCCCCTCTGGGATACAGGAAATGCTGCGTTTGTTCTCCAACCAAGGAAGTTCGATGGTGTGGCAGACAAGCTGCCCACCACACCAAAGCTCCCCATTTGTTCCGCTATTTGGCGGAAAGTAGGTTCTGAATAATTGCAGTTCCATTATGCTACCTCCACGATTGCCAATGCGTTGTAAGCACCGTTTTTGAGCGAATACTGAACCGTGTTCAGCAATTGGAAGAACTCAATCTTCAAGAGATACACCTTGATTCCAGTACCGGCAGGAACGGCCGTAGGCGTTAACGTCACTGTACCCGAAACGGCATTGATAGCCAAGTTCACGGCATTGGTCAAGTTTAGAGCGACCACACCAGTAGCAAAATTGACGTTGCCATATCCGCCCGTAATGGTCATGTGCGTTGCACCAGCAGGAAAAGCAATGTCATTGATAGGTACTAATCCAGTAATAGTGATGACCCCAGTAGTCGTGTTTACCGCAAACGGTTTGAACAATACGCTTCCCAATGCAGAATTGATGTTGAAATTCAGCCCCTTCAATAAGGCTTTACCAGGCGCACCTGCCAAGCCAACGGCTGGAGTCCTTTTGCCCCTAACGCTGGTCGTGTCCAGTTTCAGTATGTCCGTCATCAACTGCGTGATTCGGGAGGTAACACGCCCATCGGCAGCGTTCAGCATCAAAGGTCTCAGCGCATCGCGCAACACTTTACCTGCTGTCCCTGATGCCCCGAATTCTTCCCCATTCTCACGAGTCCTAACGAAAGCGGGATCATTTGCAATCCTGCTTGCATCCACACCGCCCTTTTCACGCACCAAATCACCGTCCTGCGATTTGTAGAAGGTCATGCCCCCAATCGTGCCCTTGATTTTCAGAATCCCATTTTGTCTAGCCATTTGTTTTGAAGTTTAGTTTAGTTGAAAATTGATTGACAGCCTGTGCAGTACCTTTGCTTGTTCCAGAAATTGTACTTTCGATAAAACCAAGGAGGGCAGACGTTTTGCACTCCGCATTTCCATAGTCCAATTCCCTCAAAAACAGCTTCTTGCATCGCCAAAGCCAAATTGTTGTCGTTGGAATAATTGGCATAATGCCAAGCCCATCCCTTGCAAATCATCAAGCTATCCAGTCGAATGTTGCCCAAATGCACATTCACCAACACACGCCCATAGAAGTCGTTTTTAATACTGTCTAGAGTGACGATATTCCCAAGCAGCAGTTTATCCATGCTATCCCTCGAAGCCACGCCAAAGGCTTGCTTCAGTTCTGGCGCATCCACATTTAAAAGTCGGCAGTTGTAGCTTTTTTCGCCCCATAGGGCTACGAAAGTGTCGCCATCCTTCACACGTACCACTCGTGCGTTGATTTGGCAAAAACCGTCCAAAACGGACATTAAAAGGGTGAATACTAGGGTTGCTCGCATCGTTTTGTTGCTTTTTTTCAACAACTTTACGGGAGTAGTGGATGATTAAAAAATCACGCTGTCCGAAAAGGCATGATAGTACCGAAAAGGATATGTATTTACCCCAAAGACGTGCAGAACATTACTGGAAGGAAAGAGAAAACAGCCCGCAGATTGCTCAACAAGATCAAGATGCAGCTGGGCAAACCCGAAGAAGGGTTTGTCACCGTCCAAGAGTTCTGCCAGTTCACGGGAATCACGATGGAAGAAGTATCGAGGTTCTTGATTGATTAGCTACGGAAACCCCGTAGAAGCTCCACAGATGGAGCATGAAGCCATTAAAACAGGCTAGGCACAATCAATACGACCAAGGAAATCACCAGCCACAGAAGCCCCCTGAAAGCCAATAAGTTTTGCGATTATTTATACTCGTTTGATAGGCTAATATCCTCATTTTTAGTACCTTTACAGCATCCAATTAGTTCTTTCAAACTGCTGTAAATACAACCAAATAGTAAGTTACTTATTCGGTTACCTATCCAAACAGACACAACGTAACACGTTGATTCTAAGAAGTTAATTTTTGTATATACAGACCTGACAGGTTTTTAAAACCTGTCAGGTCTAAAATCGCTGAACTATTTCCATCGCTACACGTTACGAAAACTCTAGGCATTCTGATATAGAATCAGAATCTACCAAATCGATCTAACAAAGTTTGACTAAACCGACAAAAAAAATAAAAATTTGGTCTTTCGAGACTTCCCAAAACTTGGCTTCCTGTTTGGATTTTGTCGAGGGATACAAGCGCGTTTTGACCGATCAAAACATCAATTTTCTGAAATCAATCGATTATACGGCTCTTTCTACTCAGGCACAATACGGTATTTTGGCTTCGTATGAAGGCGAAATAATCGGTGGACTTTTGCTCTATCATCCTACCGAATCCTTACCTTCCTTTCCATTCAAAACGACCACTCTCAATACCCAAGCCAACTCGCCTTACGAAGTCGAAATTATCCCTAAAACAGCCGAAATAGTGGCGGTTTGGAATGCTAAAAAAGTAGCAGGTTGGGGCTTGAGTTATGTATTGCTCAAGGCTGGTTTAGCATTGTCGGTGTACTTAGGTTTCGACAAAACACTCTATCTCACAGCCGATTACAACATTCGATTAGTCGAAAAATTGGGCTTGGAATTGCTTAGAGTTAAAGGACACGATATTTTCTACCATTTCGAACCCAATGCGTTTCAGGCGCGTGCTTATTTACATTTATTTGACATGAATAAATATTCATATTCTAAAAAAGAAAAAGACGCCATTATCGAGATAGCCAAAGCCGAGCAATTAACCACTAACGAAGCCGTTTTGGGCTCATTTTTAGAAATAGAATACACGCTGGCTTTAGGGTAGACGGTTGTTTTTTGCTTTCTTTGAATGTTAAAGAAACCAAAATGAACCTCGCCCGATTTATTTCCACACGCACCTACAACGGCCAAGGGAAAAGTTTCTCCACTTTTGTGTCGCGCATTGCGGTAGCGAGTGTCGCATTGAGTATTGCTGCGATCATCGTTTCTTATTCGATTTTGAAAGGCTTTCAAATGGATATTCGAAACAAACTGTTCAGTTTCGGCTCACATTTGGTGGTCACAAAATACGATCTGAATGAATCTTACGAATCGTCCCCAATCAATACCTACACCGATTTTTATCTAAAACCCAATTTCAAAAACATCGAACATGTGCAGCGTTTTGCCTATAAAGCCGCACTTTTCAAGACCGATGACGAGGTAAATGGCGTACTTCTGAAAGGAGTTGACAAAGGATTTTATGCCAAAAAATTTCAGCAAAATCTGACGAAAGGCTCTATGCCAGTCTACACCGATACTGCAGAAAGTAAGCAAATAATTATAAGTCAACGACTTGCCGATAAACTCGCTCTCGACACAGGCAGTTCCGTTTTGGTGTATTTTATCCAAAATCCGCCTCGTTATCGAAAACTAAAAATCTGTGGAATTTACGAAACTGGTCTGGACGAGCTGGATAATTCCTATGTGATTTGCGATCTGAAAATGCTTCAAAAAATCAACAATTGGGACAGCTCGCAAGCGGGTGGGTTTGAATTGTATGTCAACAATTTTGAAAATCTGGAAATAGCCGAACAGGAAGTGTTCGAAAAAATGGATTACGATTTGAAAATTGCGAACATCAAAGACAAGTTTGTAAACATATTCGATTGGATTCATTTGTTGGATAACAACGTACTCATTTTTTCGGTCATTATTCTATTTGTAGCCTGTTTCAACATGGTTTCTACCTTGCTGGTCCTCATTATGGAGCGTACCAACATGATCGGGATTTTGAAAGCATTGGGCGCAAAAAACAGTCTTATCCAGCGTATCTTTGTCTTGCGAGGTTTGAAATTGGTCATGATCGGTTTGCTCATCGGCAATGGTGTAGGTTTGTTGTTGTGTTGGCTTCAATTTCAATTCAAACTGATTCCGCTCGACCCGAGCCATTATTACATGAGCCACGTCCCTATCAAATGGGAATGGACGAGTTATTTGGTGGTGAATGCGGTTTTGATTTTGATCCTTTTTGCAGTATTGTACATTCCTGCTTACGTGATTAGCACTTTGCGACCAGTCAAAGCAATCAAATTCGACTAAAATTTGAACTAATATTCAATAAAAAAATGGGAAAGTTTGTCATCCACAAAAAAGCAAATGGCGAGTTCAGATTCAATCTGATTGCCGATTCGGAAAAAATCATTTTGTTCAGCAAAGCATTTTCCACTAAATCGAGCTGTTTGAAAGGCTTAGATTGGGTAAAAGCAAATGCCAAAGAAGACGCTCATTATGAACGTAGTAAGAGCACGGCTGGAAAATTATTATTCAATTTGAAAGACGAAAAAGGCGCTGCAATTGGCCGCAGCAATTTGTTCGATACCGAAGTTTCGCGCGAAAAGGAAATCGTATTGGTAAAAGCCAACGCCATTTCGGCCAAGTTAGTGGACGAAATAATCAAGGAAGAAAAACCGAAACCTGTTGTGGTAGAAGTGAAACAGAAATACCCGAAAGAAGAATTTGAAGTACCGAAGAAAAACGCAAAAAAAAGAAGCCATTATGACATGTAGTTAGTTGAATCTCGCCTTTGTTGGTGTTTTCACCAACAAATAATCGGCACGCAACGGTGCAGAAAGTTGTTGGTCAAAAGACCAACAACGGCAAAAATCACCTCGCCAAGTACTCGGAGCAAAGACATTCACAAGAAATTCAGCCTATATGAAGAATTTGGCGTTCGTGAATATTGGATTGTAGAACCACTTGCCCAAACAATTGATCAGTTTGTGTTAGAAAACGACAAATATCAGTTTAAAGGCAAATACACGCGAGACGACACCATGACCTTACATATTTTGCCAGAACTGACAATCGAGATGAATGATATTTTTGAAGAAACTAACAACTAACGACTGACAACTATTAACATGCTTTTTCAGCCTAATATTGAACTCCTTCCCGAAAAGAAAATGGTCGGAAAGAAAGTACACATGTCATTAGTCAATAATAAGACATTCGAACTTTGGAGTAGTTTTATGCCGCTTCGGAACAAAATCTTGAATGGGGTAGGAGAGGACTTTTACTCTTTGCAAGTCTATCCTTCCGATTTTGATTTTCAGAACTTCGACATCCACAAAGAATTTGAAAAATGGGCATTGAAGGAAGTGTCTCATTTTGAAGCAATTCCTGACGAAATGGAAGCGTTTGTGTTGGTAGGAGGCAAGTATGCAGTCTTTCATTATAAAGGAGATTCGAGTCGAGCTGCCGAAGCGTTTCAGTATATTTTTACTACTTGGTTGCCCAATTCAGGTTATGTGTTGGACAATAGACCTCATTTCGAAATACTGGGAGAGAACTACAAAAACAATGACCCCAGCTCCGAAGAAGAAATTTGGATCCCGATTAGTTGAATTTTCCTTCTGAGGGCGAATCCCTGCGGGTCGGGCTGTTCGTTCCCGCTTTTTTTGCTGAAAAAGCAAAAAAGAGCTCCACTACCATCCCTTTCGCAAAACAATGCACCAACCTTTTCCTTTTCGTACCTTGATAAACGTACTTTGTACATTCCGAATGCTATTTCCTTGGAACTTTAGGTTTCGTGCCTTAAACTTTGAACTAAAAACGCTAAAATTGCACCTCGATTTTAGAACGTTAAGAAATAGCACATGCTACGTACACATACATGCGGTGAACTCCGCCTTTCGGATAAGGGAAAACAAGTAACACTTTGCGGCTGGGTATCCAAGGTGCGCGACAAAGGTTCGCTGCTTTGGATCGACTTGCGCGACCGTTACGGTATCACTCAATTACTTTTTGACGAGAATAATAAGGAAGCATTACTTGCAGCACGTTCTTATGGACGTGAATTCGTGATTCAAGCAACTGGCGAAGTGATAGAACGTCTGTCGAAAAACGACAAAATCGAAACTGGCGATATCGAGATCAAAGTCACTTCCATTAAACTTTTGAATGCTGCCAAACTTCCTCCTTTTCAAATCGAAGATGATACCGATGGTGGCGAGGAAATAAGGATGAAATACCGCTACTTGGATTTGCGCAGGAATCCTGTTCGCCAAAACCTAGAGTTACGTCATCGGATGGCACAAGAAGTACGCAAGTATTTGGACGGTCAACAATTTATCGAAGTAGAAACTCCTGTCCTTATTAAGTCTACTCCAGAAGGTGCGCGCGATTTCGTAGTGCCTTCACGTATGAATCCGGGCGAGTTTTATGCCTTGCCTCAATCGCCACAAACCTTCAAGCAATTGTTGATGGTGTCGGGCTTCGACCGTTATTTCCAAATCGTGAAATGTTTCCGTGACGAAGACTTACGTGCCGACCGTCAACCTGAGTTTACTCAGATCGACTGCGAAATGAGTTTCGTGACGCAAGAAGACATTCTCGACATGTTCGAAGGTTTGATCCGTCACATGTTCAAGTTTGTGAAGGGAATTGATCTTCCTCCGCTTCCGCACATGACATTTGCCGATGCCGCTAGGCTTTATGGTTCCGACAAACCAGACACTCGTTTCGAGATGAAGTTTGCCGAACTGAACGAAGTAGCACAAGGCAAAGGCTTTGGCGTGTTCGACAATTCGGCATTGGTAGTAGGAATCGCAGCCAAAGGTTGTGCCGAATACACCCGCAAGCAAATAGACGAACTAACCGAATGGGTAAAACGCCCACAAATTGGCGCCAAAGGGTTGGTGTATGTAAAATGTGAGCAAGACGGAACATTCAAATCGTCTGTCGATAAATTCTATTCACAAGAAGACCTAGCCAAATGGGCTACAGCAACAGGTGCCGAGAAAGGCGACTTGATCTTGGTACTTTCGGGCGAAGTAAATGCGACTCGCAAGCAGTTGTGTGAGTTGCGCCTAGAAATGGGTACACGCCTAGGTTTGCGCAACAAGAATAACTATTCCTGCCTATGGGTGGTCGACTTCCCAATGGTAGAATATGGCGAGGAAGACGGACGTTGGTACGCAATGCACCATCCATTTACCGCTCCGAAACCAGAGGACGAGCATTTCATTGATACCGATCCGGGAAAGATTCGTGCCAATGCCTACGACATGGTGATAAACGGTGTAGAAGTAGGCGGTGGTTCTATCCGTATCTTCAACCGCGATCTTCAATCGAAGATTTTCAAATTATTGGGCTTTACAGACGAGGAAGCGAAAAAGCAGTTTGGGTTCTTGCTGGATGCCTTTGAATACGGAGCTCCTCCACACGGTGGTTTGGCTTTCGGTTTTGATAGACTTTGTTCGCTTTTCGGTGGCGTAGACATCATCCGCGACTTTATAGCCTTCCCTAAAAACACCAGCGGACGCGATGTGATGATTGATTCTCCATCCACACTAGCCGATGCGCAATTGAACGAGTTGAAGATTGCGGTGAAGCTTTAGTTTGTTTTGATGGTTAAAATAGTAGACCTGACAGGTTTTCAAGACCTGTCAGGTCTACTATTTTGTGGGTATTTAAGGTCAAAAATACACCAGATATTAAAATGGTGGTAGTTTTAACCCAACTTGCAGCAATTACCCTGTAAGCACTTGATTTTGAACTACTCTTATATTGTTGGGTGGTATTTTCAGGACTACAAATTTTCGCTTTTG
>JAYVIX010000289.1:0-2245 GCA_043769845.1 Cytophagales bacterium | reverse complement strand
TACTCACCATGTATTTGATGTATAGTTTCAAAAGAAGATTGCAGTTTAGAATTGATTAGGCAAGTTTCTCAATTCGAAAGCAAGAAGTATTACATAAATCATTAAAAAGCTTACATAATTCACAGGTTTGCAAATACTAAACCTTTTTTAAACGATTAGTAAGCATGTGCTTCGTTTTGGTAAGTTACATACAATCGACCACAACTAATGTAGTTTATAGCGAATAGTCGATAGTTAATAGTTTTGCATTGAATCCAAAATCAAATTACGATTAAAGTAAAATATGAATATTTATTTATATTATTTTGTTTCAAAAATAAATTAAATTTTTACCACTTAATATAAGAAACCTATCATCCATATTGGAATAATATTCGATTGACTGCTAAACACATAATCGTCCAAGACCCTGAAAGCATTCGTTTGTTGCTCTATTTGTTTGGCGTTTTTGTTTTTGCACCCAACCTCCAATACCCATGTATTGTCAATCGTAAAATCGCCCTCGTTGGCACTTTGTACTTGGTGCTTTTGTTTCAATTGATTCATTACAAAGGTTTCCCTCAGCGAGCCTTCGTTTTGGAGTGACGCATCCGACAAGGCAAAACTCAAGTTCGTGTTTTCAAAATATATTTTCTCTGGCTTTTGTAAACTCGCAATGCTGTGATTGGTAGGGTAAATCAGTTCAATCAATTGGGCTTCTTGCAAATAGGTCAGATAATTGCTCAGCGTGAGTCTGTTCAAATCCATCTTTTCTGCCAATTTCTGAATATTAGGCTTGAAAGGCACACTTTGTGAAACTACGCCCAAAAGTTGTACTATTTTTTTTGCATTTCTGATTTCAAATCCTTTCAGTTCGGCCATATCGTTTTCGATAACATGCCGCACCATTTGCTGAATCTTGGTGGCGAATACCTTTTTTCCTTCTTTATAGATCGGATAATACCCATACTGCAAATATTCGTCAAAATACTGATACGGATTGAAGCCTACGGGAAAAGCGCCTATCCATGCCTCTGAAGCTTGTTTGGTCAATTCGTCAAGGGTGAATATGGGCAATTCAAACCCATATTCGATACTCAAATACTCTCTGAAAGACAAGCCTTGCATGATATACATCACCGCCCTGCGACTCAAATCACCTTGTTCTTTGGCAATGTCCATGATGCTGGAGCCTGTAAAAACGATGTTTAGTTCGGTAAAGTCGTACAGGTTTTTGATTTGAATAGCCCAATTGGGGTATTTATGCACCTCGTCTATAAACAAATAGCGTCCTCCTTTTTTTGCAAAAGCTTCTGCGGTTTCGCTTAGCGAATGTTGGGTAAAATACCAATCGTCCAGCGAAATAAATAGGGATTGGTTCACTGGCATTTTCAGTGCATGCAATCTTTGCAACATCAAAGTGGTTTTGCCCACACCTCGCGCGCCTTTGATTCCAATTAGTCTAGAGTTCCATTCGATTTGTGAATAAATTCCACGCCCCTCCATTGTGCCGTGTTTGCGTTTCAGAATTTCTGATTTTGCAAAGAGTGTGTCCATAAAATGCTTATTTCATTCAGCATACAAAGCTACAAAATGCATAATAGACTATACAATTTTTGTGTTAAAATGTATAGTCTATTATGCATTTTAATAAAACACTTAGGCCAAATACGCTCGTAACATCCAAGTCATCTTTTCGTGTTGCATCATGATACCGGTCATAAAATCGGTGGTACCGAGGTCTTTGTAGATCTCTGAAACCTTTGGCAATTCGTTGCGGATGTAGCGAATAATGGTTTCGTGGTCGTTGATGAGTGCTTGAACGGTTTGTTTCTGATTGCCAAATTCGGAATGGTCTTCGAGCAAATGGGTGACGCTGAGAAAGTTTTTGAGCGACCCAATAGCAAAATGTCCAAGCGAACGCGTACGCTCTGCGGTGTTGTCGATCAGCAAATACAACTCATCGTACTGTAATTGAAAGAACTTATGAAGCTCCATAAAATTAGGGCCCTGTATATTCCAATGTGCATTAAGCGTCTTGGTGAACAATACATACTCGTCAGCCAAAAGAATATTGAGCACGTTGGCTACTTCTTGTCGATGATTGTCGGATATTTCGATTACTGGTTTCATATTCAGAAGCATTTAAATAGTAACAAAAGTGGTCGCTTGATTATTGGCCAAATCGTGCAAAAGCATGTATTCTTCCATTTTGAGGCGTGCCATGAGGTAGCAAACTGTCGATTCGGCACCCTGATTGAGGTTG
>JAYVIX010000288.1:0-8479 GCA_043769845.1 Cytophagales bacterium | reverse complement strand
ATTCCCGAATTGAGCTAGGGAATAGTGATAAAACTTGGCTTGGCAAAATAGAGTAAGCAGGTTCTTGAACCACTTTTTTCGAAGAATGTGAGTTGCTTCTTTGTCTTCTTCTCCATTATCGTTTACAACGCAATATTCTAACCCCGTCACCTTTTTGATGCGTTGGCCTACTACTGATTCTAAATGTAGATCGTCCGTGATGTCGGTAAACAAATCTTGTAGCGATTCCCAGCGTGGCATGTGTGGCTGTTCCGCTAAGTCACGTGCTAACTTGAATGTGGCAATGTTCTTTTTGGTACGGTCTACAAATTGCTTTACTAAATCGTCTATGATCTGGCGGGACTTTTTGGGGTCAATCGCTGGTTTTGATTGTCCAGCATGAAACCATTCGTTTTCACCCTCTATAAGCATCGGGTGTGAATCGTGAGCGTTTGTACTTTCTTTGCGTTTTGCTGCCATTTAGAAGCCTTTTAGAATGATTTTAGAACTATCCAGATTTTACCAGCTACTTGCGTTGAAACTTTCGTCACTTCCCCAGCTAAATAGCGTTCCTTTTACCGTGCCGTCTTCGTTGATTCGGATTGGTAAAGTATCGTCTTCTATTTTCCCGTCTCTTATTTCTTTCAGCCAGTCAATCGCCATTTCGAAGCGGTTTAGTCTCGCTTCTGGCATTTGAGCACGGCTACCGTTGGAGTGAAGCAAGTACACGGCTAAGTCAATCACGGTTTCGACAATAACAGCCGTGCGAGTATCGCCAGCCGTATACTCACTTGTATCGGTTGGAAGCGTCCCCGCTGTGGTAGTGGTAGCGGTGACGTAAAACAAACTTTCGTCAGCGCAAATGAAATCCCACTTGCTTAAATCAAATGTGCCTGTTGTAGTTGCGTTCGCGTTGTACAGTTTGTTATCCTTGACGGCCAAATCGTCAGCCTCGTAAGTAAGAGTAGTGTTGTAAGCGTCAGCCGTTCCAATGATGCGAGTGTCTTTTGCGTACACACTTTCAATATTCCACGGAACTAAAGGTGCGAATATCTTAGCGGTCACGAAACGAGCCTGAAGATAGCCAGTCATTCGGCTAATAGCTGAAGTAACAGCCGTTTGCCAAGTCTCATCGTCAAAGCCGCTAATAATGCTTAATACTTCCGTCCGAATTTGCGGTTTGTAGTCTTTTTTGCGTAGGAACATAGTTTTTGAGTTTTTGAATCTTTGTGTATTCGTGGCTTTGTGTGCTGTTTGTCAATAGTTGGCTTGAAGCATTCAATTGCTGGAAGTTCTAAAACTGGCGGGGCTTTGAATACGATAGGTTCGGGTTCGAACTGATCTTTTACTACTACCAAAACATGATGTTCGTGATCTTCAAAGGCTTCTCGCAATAGGCTTCCCAAATGAATCCCTGTTCCGATTATTAGAATGTGTTTCATCGCTACCAATTGTCTTCGCTTTCCTCTCTAGCTCCAAGACGTACCCCGCTCATTAGATCAGAGGTGTTTCTTGTTTTGTTCTGCAACTTGTTTATTGCGCCTTCGTCAGCATCTGGCGCATCGTCAGGGGCTTTGCTCCCTTTTTCGATGGCTAATGTTTGTTCAATACCCGCTTGCATATCGGGGTCGTTTTCCAAGGCGATGTTATACCAAACTAGGCCACGTTCCCAAAGCGGGCTAATGCTTTCAATTCGCTGAAGCTTGTCGGGCTTCTTTCTCATGTCTGGCATGGGTGAAAAGTGGTAGCCTCTTTTTTTTCCTTCAGCTTCAAATTCATCAAGAATGGTGTCTTGCATAAAGTTGGCTTCCATGTAATGATACACTACCGCATCTGAAGGAATGCGTTCGTTTAAATCGTACCAAGCCCGAACGTAGGCGTTCACGGTTGATTGACGAACATAACACCAAATAAGATGTAGTTCATTTCCTTTCTTACCCCAGAGCCTTATTGCCTTGTAGTCTCCATGTTCTTTAAATGAAGGGTCACCATAGGCCACGAGCATGTCGTAGTCTCGAAGTCGGTGCATTTTTTTGAACTTAATCCATACTTGTTTGAAGATCGTGCCTTCAACAATCGGATTGTTCATATACTCTTTCTCGAAAGCACGCATTCCCATGAATTCACGCACTTTGTTGATTTCTTCAAGCGTATACTTTTGATGCCAGCTAGGTTTTCCGTTTTTATCTATGGCATTTACTTTGCTATGGAAAACCCCTTTTTTCTTGGCAAAGTGGGCGATGACTGAATTATTTGAAATTCGGTTTCCTTCGACCAAAAAACGACCACGCCCCATGTCCATTGTCGCAAAAGTGGCCTCTTGCAATTCGTCACAAAGCAACCTTACACGTTTAGGGTTGCGGCTCATTTCGTCATCGTCAATGTCACTGATGATGATGACATCAGGACGATTCTCGCAGTTACGAATACCACGTGCGGACATGTCCCGACCAAACGCTTTAAAGTAGCATCCGTCACGGGTAAGGAATTCACCATCTTGCCAGTTGCCAAAACTGTGTTGTACGCCATAGTCGTTTATATAGCGTTTGTTATTCATTAGTTCGGCTTGCATCGACCCTAAGAGGGTGTTTGCTTTATCGCCAGACTTGCCAATAAGAATAACTGTGTTCAATTGCCTTGGCTGTTGAATCTTTAGCCAAAGTGGAATCATTACGGTAATGTGAACAGATTTGGCGTGTCCCCTAGCCCATTCAAATACCGCTTTGATAGTAGCATCTGCCTTAATCTTATCAGCGGCTTCTAATTGAAAATCGGCACATTCCGACTTGGCATAATGAGGGAAATAGTATTCAACGAAAAACTTATACTCTTTTCTAGCACGCTTTATCCTTGCCTCTACATCCTTGTCGCTTTCATTTGCGACAAGTTCAGTGGCTTGCTCAATTGCCTTGCAATGCGACTCGAATTCCCTAAGTGCTTTTAATTCCGAATTATTCATTCTTAACCTTTAGGGGCTATTTCATGGAGATACCTTTTTTGATATTCGGTTAGCTTTTTGACTAAGGCCAAATCAACTCGCTTTAGATATTCGTTGAACCCTGTGAAGACCTGAATAGTAGTAGCCATGTTTACTTTGCCGTCTAGCTTCTCAATGCTGGCCGCCAGTTTTACAAGCGAATCGACCTCTTTAGAGGTTAAGCGTCTTCCGTCCTTTTTTGCATCGTCTGTGATTCCCAAAGCTTCAGCGTATAGGTTTCTTACTAGGCTGTCTTTGCCTAGCGTTTTGCCCGCCTTCATTTCGTCCCACTTGCCAGCTTCACGCCAGCCGCTTATTGTCTTCTCTGTAACTCCCAGATATTCGGCAACCTCTTTACCGTTCATGTCTCCATGAACGAACAGCTGTTCAGCAAGTATTTTTTGTGATTTTCTCGACAATTCAGGCATTCCTATTGCTTTTGTGACTCAAAGGAACGGCTAAAAAATGGGGTGTAGAAGGGGCATTTTAGAACTTCACAGTTCTAGAAGTGTTCTTTTCATTTTGCTCGTAGATGTCTCAAAAACAGGCTTTTAGAACCGAAAAAAGCCGCCAATCTTTGTGTCGTAGCAAACGCAAAAGATGCACAAGACACACTTAAATATTCAGGCAAATGGAAAAAAGGCAGTCATAAAGCTGACGGGGAAAATTGACCCTAAGGCGAACTTCTTTGAAGCATTTCAAACGGAGTTCAAGAAGCTGGAAGCAGCGGGCGTTACCAAGGCAACATTAGAAATCAACTCAGTTGGCGGGTCTGTTATTCAAGGTATCAAGATTTACAATCTGATCGAAGAAAGCCCGATTGAAGTAACGAAAGAGGTGGTCATGTTGGCTGCAAGTATGTCCGCTGTTATAGCTGCTGGCGGGGTTATCCGCAAGAGTGCAAGAATGATGTTCCACAAACCTTTTATGCAAGACATGAAAGGGAGTGCCAACTCTACCGACCTACGCACACTAGCCGATATGCTCGATAAGTTCGAGGCCAAAATGATTAACATGGTTTCCGTTTCTACCTCGCTAGGTGAAGATGAAATCAAGGCCAAGTTTTTTCAAGAAGGCAAAGACGTTTGGCTTACATCGGATGATGCTGTAGAATCTGGCATCATGACGGGATATTCGGACGCTAAGCCTAATGCTTCAATTCCTGACAACTGGTTAGAACTAGCCAGCTACGAGGTAGCCGCAAAATTTGTCACCACACAAAAAGAGTTAAAAACCCCTGTACATAAAATGGATGAATTAGAAGTTCAGGCCGTAGCCAAAGTTCTTGGCATGACGGCAGGCGCAAACGCCACGGATGTAATGGCAGAGCTTGCTAATTACTCGAAACTTAAAGCTCAGGCAGATATTGATAAAGATGTTATCAGTAAGCTAAAAGACAATTTGGCAAAAGAGCGTGAGGCAAAGGTTACCAATTTGGTAAATGATGCTGTCGCACAAGGGAAGATACTTGAAGGCGAAAGAGCAACATACACTGAAGACGCAACGGCTAATTACGACCTCGTAAAACGCTTGCTTGACAAAACGCCCGCCAAAAACTCACTTCCTCTCGCTGGCTCAAAAGGCGCAGCGGTTGCAAATGCGAGCGATCGTAAAGATTGGGACTTGGACAAATGGCAAACCAAAGACCCGCAAGGTTTGATGGCAAGAAAAGCCGCTGACCCCGAATGGTTTGAATCACTTGTAGACGCTTACACAAATTCATAATGGCAAACGAAAAATACCCATTTGGCAACGCTGACCACCAGCAACCAGCTTATGCCGCTACTATCACGGTGGACATCGTGAATAGTAAAACAATTATTGAGCCTGCTATCCTAACTGGAAACTTGACGCTAAACGTCAATGCTCATTCAGAACAACAAGTTGGCGATGAAGTGATCGTGAAAGTAAAAACCACAGCAACTGAGACAACCACATTTGGTAGCGGAATCAACGGGGTTGCCCTTGTGGGCGTAGCTGGCAAAACCAAAACGAAGCTCTTTGTCTATGATGGCTCAAACTTCATTTCGACAAACGAACAAATTGACTAACCCTTTCTAAAACCCTTCTAAAAGCTGAATGAGATTCGCAAAAACAATACCTATTGTAGCATTTGTCTACAACCTCTTTTTCTGCCTAGTGCTAGGTTCGGTTGCCTTTGGGGCTACTGAATCGGCTGCTGTAGCTACGCTTGTCGGAGCTTCGCCAATGGTGTACGCCTTTTGGCCTACGACCAAACCGCTAGAAGCTGGCTTGTACGAACAGGCAATCGTGAAGATTTTCTTAAAAGACCTTCAGCGAAATCTATTCCCTCAAAACATTTTCTACAAGAAAAGCAAGCTAGACGCTGGCGGTAGAATTCAGGGCGATCAGTGTATTATTCCTATTTCTGGGATATTGCCCGAGGTGTTTAAGAATCCTCAAAACTTCCCGTTGCCTTTGGGAAACCGAAAGGACTTTAAGAAAATCTATGATGTCGATTTGTTTGCTACTACTCCTATTCACATGCCAGATGTAGACTTGGAGACTCTGTCATACGATAAGCGTATGGATATTCTTCAAGATCACGTTGATACGCTTAATACTCAAATGGCAAATGAGGCGGCTTACGGTTTTGCGCCTACGCTGGCAAGTAGAATAGTGAGAACTACAGGCGGTAATACGGGGACGTTAGCGGCTGGCGCAGCTGGTACTAGAAAAGCGTTGCTTTATGCCAACTTCCTCGATGCTTTCACAATTCTTAGAGAAGACGATCTTCCTACAGACGAATTGTACATGATGTACCCTGCAAGAATGGGTAAAGAGATTCGCTCTATCCTTGAATTTAAAGACTTCGACAAAACGGGTGTTGTTGGTGCTGTTGCAACAGGCACTATCGGCAAGATTCAAGGCTCTGACACCTTCGAAAGAAGTTCATCCGTCTTGTATGACAACCAAGGAACGCCTGTCAAGAAGCCTGTTGGTTCCCTTGCTGATGACGATGACAATCAGTCTATTATTATATGGCATCCTAGCATGGTAAGACGTGCTGAAGGTAACATTAAGAACTACGCAAGGATTGGAGACCCTGCCTACTTGGGCGATGTGGTAAATGCTTCTGTTCGTTTTGGAACTACCATTTCACGACTAGACGAAAAAGGAGTAGTAGCCATTGTGCAAGCTGCATAGATACAACTAGGCCATTAGGCCACTGATAAGCTCCGTAAGGCTTCGCTACATAAATCCCCCGCAATTGGGCGGGGGATTCTTTTAAAATCATATCGCAGGGTAGAGCAGTTGGTAGCTCGTTGGGTTCATTCCCCAAAGGTCGTGGGTTCGATCCCCGCCCCTGCTACAAAAATGAAATAGCATGTCTCATAAAAAAGAAGCGGCTGGCTTTGTTCTCGCATTTATCATCGAAATAGTTCAAAATCAAATGGTTGTCGATTGGGGCAAAGCCGTTTTGTTTGGCTGTCTTGGTTGGATAGGGGCAAAACTTGCGGAACTAGGTTGGAATTGGATAGTCGGAAAAATTAAAAATGGGAAAGCTTAATCTACTAATTATTCATTGCACCGCTACGCCTGAAGGTCGTGAGGTAAGCGCAAAACAAATACGTGACTGGCATACGAAGCCAGTGAGCGAAGGCGGTAGAGGTTGGAAGCAAGTAGGCTATGCTGACGTCATTCATTTAACTGGCTTGGTTGAAAATTTAGTGCCTTACAACGAAGACGATTTTGTAGACGCTAGGGAAATCACAAACGGGGTTTCTGGCATTGTCAACCCACAAGCAAGGCACGTGGTGTATGTGGGCGGTTGCAATGCTGACATGAAGGCAAAGGACACTAGAACGCCCATGCAACTGCTTGCGCTTGCCAATTATGTGAAGCATGTAATTGCGGCACATCCAAACATTCAAGTTGCGGGACACAACCAATTTGCGCCTAAGGCATGTCCAAGTTTTGATGTTGCTCAATGGCTAAAAGGCATAGGCATTCCACTTAAAAATATTTACAAGCATGTTTAGTTTCAAAAACATCATTTCGGGAAAAATAGAGTCATTGGTAGGGTTGGCAATTATTGCAATTGCCTTATATACGGTTTTAACAGGTAAATCGGATTGGACGCAAGCTTGTACGGCTCTTGTGATTGGCGTTGGCTTATTGCCTTTGAAGCTGAAAAAAGGAAGTGGCGAAGCTTCTGTAATCGTCTTCATGTTTTCGATGCTGGCTTTGGTTTCTTGCCAGCCTAAGCAACTGGCTTCACGCACTACAAAAGATTCGGTCGTGATTAAAGAAAGGCTAGTTACTGACACTGTAACTGTCAAAGGTGATTCGGTTAGGTTATTGGTTCAAATCCCTTGCAAAGAACTGGCTGGCAAAACTTTCAAAGCGAAAAGCAAATCAGGCCGATCTACTGTAAAGATGTATGTCGACACGGTTGGCATGGCTCAAATAGATTGTGATATTGCTGACTATGAGGCGGTTATATTTAGGCTTCTACAAGAAAAAGAGATTTGGCACAAGAAGGAAGATGTTTATATCCAAGAGATAAATAAGCCGTTTCCTTGGTGGGTAAAAGGCTCTCTTTATTGGGCTGCATTCTCTCTATTCTTCTTATTTGTTGTGATCGCATTTCTCATTTATAAAACAGTTAAGTAATGAAATTGACACCTGAGTTGATAGCCAAGGCCGAAAGCATGGCAAAGAAACACAACTTAAAAGAAGTGTTCATGACCGAAAGCGGTCACTTTTATTCATCGGCTAGAGCCGCATCAAACAGTGGCGAAACGCACAGAAAAGCATTTCCAGCACCAAGTTTAAAATCAAAAGCTGAAGACGTTGACCCTGTTTCTTCTGAAGAAACGAAAGGCAATTCGCTTGATGACCAAAACGGACATACTGCCGAGGCAACTGGAAACGCTGAATTGACAGTTACTATTTCTGAACCTGTTGTTCAGCCTTCAAAAACTGAAGACTTAAAGCAAGTAGAACCAGCGGGACAAACTTCTGAACCTGCAAAAGTTGAACCTGTTGTAGAACCAGCAAAAGCTGAAGAAACGAAACAGGCTGAAACAGTGAAAGAAGCTGAATCAAAAAAGGCGGCTCCTAAGCCTGTAAAGCCCGTTACAGCTCCACAAGAACCAACTGTTTAACTTTCTAAAACCCTTCTAGAATGGCAATAGGTGGCGTAAAAGTCAAAAAAGTATCGGCAAACAAAAGCCTCTCTTTGAGTGCTGACAATATCAGCGGTATCGTGATGAACGGGGTTGCTGTGTCGGGCAAAATAGAGCTTGGCAAAGTCTATAGCATCAACGGAACATTTGACGCCAAGGCTCTTGGTTTGAATGATGCTTACGACAAAGCAAACGGTGTGTTGGTGTACTACCACATCAAAGAGTTTTATGAGGAAACAAAACGTAAGGCGGGTACAAAGCTTTGGTTTATGATTGTTCCACAAGCTGTTACGCTTGTCGAAATGATTGAAGACACAGGCTTGATCTATTCGCACAAAATTATCAACGAAGCAAAAGGCGAAATCAAGCA
>JAYVIX010000287.1:0-20054 GCA_043769845.1 Cytophagales bacterium | reverse complement strand
TTTTTAAACTTTTGCAGACCATTACACTGCCACTATTTAAGTACACTGCTTTGTCTACAATTTCCTTCGTATTCAAATAAAGTACAAATGGTAATTTTGTATCTCCAATTCCTACTGATACCACTGTAGAATCTTGGTAAGATACAGAATCTCTAACTATAGTAATAGTGCCTTTTTCTCTATTGGAACGACTCGAATTGAAATCGTTTATATAGCAAGCTGTTACAGAATCTCCTTCATTTACACCAGAATTTCCTGAAAGTGAATAACTTAGTGATACAGCCAAAGTATCGTTAGAATTATAGTAGAGGCTTCCTTTCTTTTCATTCTTCTCGTTTGTATAAACTTTCAAGTTGTTTGTTGAAATCAGTTTGTCATTTATGGTTCTTTTTTCAAAATCTTCATATAATAATACGGAAGACTGAGCTTGAGCCAAAATGCTACCCAAGAGCAAACATGTTGTGGTTATTGATTTTTTCATTTTTAAATAGGTTAATATATACTTGCTTTAATACTGTTAATTATTACAAAGTAACTTAATTTGGTAATTTAACCCAAATTACGCAATAGAATTTCACACGTTTAAAAGAGGATGTTTTATCTAATGCGTAGCAATAGCTATTTTTGGGTATGGAATTCGATATTAGCTTTACAGACAGAGAGATAACTCCTTGGGGAGGGATGGTTTTCTTGAAACAAATGCTTCAGAAAATAGGATTTAGACAACTGGTAGAAGAAAATCCAGATTTGCCTGCACCGGGATCAAATCGATGCTATCAATCATTCACCATTTTGGAAAGTTTTATTACCAGTATTTGATGTGGTGCCAACCGATTTTTACATACAGAAGTAACTCGACACGATGCTGTTTTAGCCAAAATTTCTGAATGGAAACAAGCTCCTGGACAAGACACATACAAACGTTTTTTTTGCAAAGTTTGACCAAGTCAAAAACCAAAAAGTGGGAGATTATTTCTATTCTTGGATTTTCGACAATTTCAAATTCTACGCCTTTCTTTGTGTTTTCACCAAGAAAAATAATCGGTGATGCAGGAAGAAGTTGTTGGTCAAAAGACCAACAACGGCAGAAAAAAGGTAATTACATCCATACTAATCCATTACAGGGAAAATGAAATTTGGCAGATAGACCAGAGAACTATTATTGGTCATCAGCTAAGTATTATGAGACAGACAAAGACGATTTTGGTTTTTTGACTAATTTTAATAAAGCGTTTTAATGTTTCGTTCTGTGGGGACACAGAGCGAGGTGGATGCCTTTATGAAAATGGACGCTCATGAAATCAGTTTGTGCTAAAAATGCACAACAGGTAATAATAGTGTTAATATAGCTTTTACGCCTTTGTTGGTGTTTTTACGTGTTTTCACCAACAAACAATAGTCGGTGATGCAGGAAAAAATTGTAGGGCAAGATCAACAACTTCAAAGAAACTAAAACTAAGTTTAAACCCAACTTTCGAATCAAAGATGAAAAACATAGATAAACAAAGTTTAGAAAACGCTTATCGTTTGTTTGAATCGGGCGATATTGATAAAATTGAGATTGGCACAACCAAAGGATTACAGAAGATACACAACTATCTGTTTGACGGCTTGTATGACTTTGCAGGAAAAATACGCACGATGAACATCTCAAAAGGCGGTTTCAGATTTGCCAACGCATTGTACTTGAACGAGATTTTGGTGAAGATTGAACAGATGCCCG
Organism: Cytophagales bacterium; assembly: GCA_043769845.1. Classification (GTDB taxonomy): domain Bacteria; phylum Bacteroidota; class Bacteroidia; order Cytophagales; family UBA9547; genus UBA9547. The sequence continues at coordinate 18,331 of JAYVIX010000287.1, read as the reverse complement.
AAAATACGTTTGAAGAAATAATAGCCAAATATGTAGAAATGAACATTGCGCATCCGTTTTTGGAAGGCAACGGCAGAACCATGCGGATATGGCTGGATAGAATCTTGAAAGAAAGAGTAAAAAAAGTAGTGAATTGGCAGTTTGTGGATAAAACACTCTATCTGCAATCGATGGAAAGAAGCCCCATTAACGATTTAGAATTAAGGACTTTGCTCATTGCGAATTTAACAGATGAAGTAAATAATAGGGAGATTATTTTTAAAGGCATCGAACAATCTTACTATTACGAGGGCTACGAAAAAGGAAATGAGGATGAATAAGTGCAAGCAAGGGAGCAACGAGAACTCTTCAATAAAAAAAACGATAAACAGTTTTTGATTCGGACACAGAACGCAGAGACAAATACACAAAAAGCGGTCTTGCACAATGAAGTGCAAGACCGCTTTTTTTATGCTCAAAATTCAAACAATCCTTATTTGATCTCGCAGTCGATGCTGTATCGGCCTCCCAAATCGGTTCCTGACGATTCGTTATCGTTACAGCGTTCGGTGGCACGTTTTTTATTGTCTTTGTAAATCCGAATCGATTCTTTGTTCGATACGGTGGTGGTGCCGTTGGTGTAGGTTTTGGTACACTCGCACGAATAGTCTTTTTTGCAAGACGACATCGTAATTCCTACTAATAAGGCGGTGGATACTAAAAGGGCATTTCTCATTTTATATATATTTAAATTGTTTACTATTTACTAAAGACTTTGTTCCGAATTCAATTCTACACTTTCGTACTCCAAACAACTTTGGGCAAACCAATCGGCAAACTTTTTCAGTTGATCGTTGAATTCCAGAGGATTATCTATATTGGCTAAATGTCCCGCTTCCGAAATCACACTTAGGCTGGCATCCTTTATTTGCTCGTTCATATACTGCGCATTAGATAGTGGCGTGATAATATCCTGATTGCCCACTAGCAGATGAACGGGTACTTTTATTTGACCCAACGTACTAGCGGTTTCTTTTCTGTTTGACATGGCGACCAACGTTTTACAAAGGGTCGTTTTAGAAGTGTGCATCATCATTGTTTTTACCCTTTCAATTTCATCGACTTTGGTCATGAACGATTCGGCTGCAAAGAAATTTTTCAAGCTTGCTTCCACATACTTTTCTACCCCATTTTCCATTATCTGCTCGATGGCCAACAATCTTTTTGTTTTTATTTCAGGCGTATCGGCTATGCAATTGGTATCACTAAGGATCAAGGCTTCAAAACGTTCAGGAAATCTTGAAATGGCATTGAGCGCGATATAACCGCCCATCGAAAGTCCGCATACGATTGCTTTTTCGATTTTCAGAGCATCCAACAAATTGATCAAATCATTTGCAAATAGAGCAATGCTGTAATCAGAAGCACTCGGATAAGAATCGCCAAAGCCACGAATATCGTAGGCGATCACTCTGTAATTATCTTGCAATGCATCTAATTGCTTGTTCCACATGGTTTTATCAAAAGGAAAACCATGGATAAAGACGATCGTATGATGGTCTTCGGAACCCAAATCGGTATAACTGACTTTCAAATTATTGACCGAAATTCGTTTGTTTTCTCCTGCTTTTCTCATGGCTTGTAGATCGCTAATGGTACTGAATGCACTCTCGTAGCACAGTACAAAATTGGCGTTCTTTAAAGCGTATCTCTTATATTATTCATCCAAAGAGTTACATCTTTTACATCTTTGCTAAATTTCCGTATACTGATGGCAATGATTGGAAAGATGTTCGCCTGATTTTTCATCTTCCATCAAGACAAAAAACAAAAAACGGTTTACCTTCTCTTCAGAAGATAAACCGTTTTGATATGAACCAAAATCAACCTATTTATGATCGACCGAATAGTTTTTTAACAAACTTTCAAGTGTTGAATAATAATCAATAAGATCTTTTCGGGTGATCGCTTCGTCTATTGGCTCACTGATTCTTACAGGCATTTCACCAATAAATTTCAGTAATTCAGGATACGATTCTCTAATCAATTGTGTGATTTTCAGAATATCGTCATTGAGTTGGTGGATCGTTTTCATAAAAGATGAATTATAAATCATTAGTTATGCATATTGAATTAGGAGTGATGAATGCATTATGTATCATTCATCACTCCTAATTCATCATTTAGAAAGTATTTTGAACTCCACCCTACGGTTTAGCTGTCTGCCCGATTCGGTTTTGTTATCGGCTATTGGTTTTTCTTCTCCGTAATGTTTCAACACGATTCTGTCCGGCTTTACTCCGCTTTTGGAAATTAGATAAGCGACTACTGTATTGGCACGGTTGTAAGACAAAAGGTCATTGTAGGCGATCAGTCCCACATTGTCGGTATGACCCGACACTTCTATTTTGATGCTTGGACTATTAGCAAGCAGCTTGGCCACACGGTTTAGTTCAGGATACGATTCTTTACGCAAGGTGTATTTATTGAAATCAAAGAAGGCATTGTTCAGCACCACTATTTGCCCCGTTTCGATAGGTGTTAGATAAAGGTCTTTTCTGATATCCGAATATTCGGTATGGTTAGTCAAATCCATATGAGCATGTACCGATACATATCCAGCTTTTTCGGCCAAATATCCGTATTCGCTTCCTACTGGTAGGATAATTCCAAACTCGCCTGTCATTGGACTAGACATTGCGACACCTACTTCGATGCCTGTGTTCAAGTTGTCGAACACGATTTTTACCATCGGAACAGGTTGGTTCGTTTTGCTATCCAACACATTGCCACGTACAAACACGACTGGCAAAGGTTTCAAGATCTTTGGCAATTCGAGCGTATACATGTCGTAATCACCTTCTTTTTCGCCTTCCGAACAGTAATACACTTTGTTGCCATGTGCCGAAATGGTGAAATAGGATTCATCAAAAGCCGTATTCACGATCGGCCCTAAGTTTTCGGGTTCAGTCCAGTTGGTCCACGAATCGTCTAACCTGCGCGTCACATAAATATCGCTTCCGCCATAACCAGCCAATCCTGTCGAGGTATAATACAAGGTGCGTTCGTCAGCCGCCAAAAAAGGAGCTGCTTCTACACCAATTGTGTTGACAATATTGCCAAGGTTCAAAGGTTTTGTCCAAGTGCTATCTGATTTCAGAAAACTGGCATAAATATCGCGGTCGCCAAAGGTTTCTTTTTTTCGTTCAATCGACATCAAAACCACCTTTTGACTGTTTGCCAAGAAGAAGTTGGCTTTAGGGTTTCTGTTTTCTTCGTCTTCAATAATCAGTCTGCGCGGAAACGACCAACCAGTATCGGTACGAAAACTCAGCGATGCGCCACCGTCCATCTTTCCATCGGGCAAATACGAATTACCCAAAAGTATGGTGTTACCATCAGGCGAGATCGAATTGACAAAATTGGGAAACGTATTGTTCAAAGGCGCGCCCATATTTTTTGCCTTCTCCCAATGGTGTTTCTTGTCGTTCCAGTTCGAATGCCAAATATCTTCCGAATCTTCTTTGCCACCTATATTGTTAGGATCTTCTCTCCTACCAAAATAAAGCATGTTGCCATCAGGTGAAACTAAAGGCCCAAACTCTTGATACGGACTGTTGACAGTAGTATCCATTTTGATCGACACCATGTTTGATTTGATCACTTCGGCTTGGTTGAGTTTGAACTCCACCGTTTTGGCTGATTCTGTGATTCCGATTGCATCTATCCCGATTGCGATGTTTTTGCTCGGTTTTAAAACAACTTTCACAGCAAACACGGCAAAGTCGATTTCTGAAGCATTAATATTCAAAAGCCTACTAGCAAGTGTCGTAGATTTTGGTTTATAAAACGAAATCTCTTGTTCTTTTCCTGACGCATCGTAAACAAATACTTTGCTCACATAACCTGGGTGAAACGATTCGCCAATGACGATTTGTTTTGGAACAATAGGTACTTGAAAACCTACTTTGATGAATTCTTCTTTCAAGTTGCCTTTGGGCTGCCAAGCAGTAGCACGCACACCGTTGGCTGGCAACACATTTGGCTTGCCCAGCACTTGCTTGGCCGAAAAAGCTTTTGATTCCTTTTGGGAAGAAAAATCTAAAACCCGAAAAGACCATTGTACATTTTGGCCAAATAATAGCCCAATGCAAAACAACAAAGGAAGTGTTAAAAGGATTTTTTTCATAAGGAATTTTTGAAATGATGAGTAATGTCGTTTTAAAAGCCCCTATCCCAACCCTTTCCCCACGGGGAAAGGGCTAAAACCTTAGTAACGGCAGACCGAGGTAAGTACAACTTGGCATTCAAAAGTCTTCTTTAAGACCCTGATTGTGAATGACTATAAATCTGTTATTAACTGAAATAAGTCATGTTTGACGAGCTCTAATGTTTGAAAAAGCCCCTATCCCAGCCCTTTCCCCGCGGGGAAAGGGCTAAAACCTAGCCGTTGTTGGTGTTTTCACCAACTTAGCACTCATCTTGAGTCTCTCCCGAAGGCAAGGGAGAGTTCCATTTTAGCTCCAGAGCCTCTCATTTTGCCTCCGGAGAAGATCATTTTAGCTCGGGAGTCTCATTCGAACTCGGGAAACTCTCCCGAGCCCGAATGAATCCCTCATTTTGCCTCCGTAACGTTTCGCTCAATATGTTCAAAGAGCAAAACGTTAGTGTTCTGTGAGACACAGAACACGGTGAGGAGTGGCACTAACTACTTGATACTAAATACTAACAACTAACTACTTATTCCACAAACACGCCTGTATCCGTCAGGATTACTTCCGTAAGAGTGGCAAATGCTTCCGATTTTACGATAGCTGTGTACGAACCTTTGACTTTGGTACTCTTATAAGTGGTAGCCGATACTATTTCGGCATCGGCATATTTGTTTTTGATGGCGGTATACACGTTTTGCGGCAACTGATCGGGCAATATCTGAGCACGGCTTTCGATCAAATCGCCATTTTCGGCATAGACGGCAGTGTTTTTTTCCTCTTTCAGCAAAAAATAAGCTTTATAATCATGTGTTTGCTGATCGGGCTTAGAGCTAGCCATGGTGTTTGTCCAAGTGATTTCGGAAGCAAAAGGATAGCTTTTCTTGAATACATCCGATACTTTCTCGGGTGGCAAAGGAGTGGCAATTGTAATATGATCGGGGCTACGATGAGTGGCCTCGGTTTTAGTCACCTCGGTTTTGGTGGTAGTATGAGTCTCGACTTTTACGATCTCGGTATTGATAGTAGCGGGTTTCATTTCGCTAGTCTTGCTTTTTTGCTCTGCTTTGGTGTTTGTTTTTGCGCTCGCATTGGTACTTGCTTTTCTTTTCGAAGCACAAGAAGTAAAAAAGAAGCTGGCCGACAATACTGTGAAAGCAAGTGAATGGAGTATATTTTTCATAATGGCTTATGTTTAAAGTTATTAGTTACTAGTAGCTAGTGATTAGTTATTATTACCAATGTTGTTGGTAAAAACACCAACAACGGCAGTGTATACTAACTACTAGATACCAATACTGAAATTTAGACCATGCTTTTTCCTTGGATCAGTCTCAACAAAACAGCGATGACTGCAATCACCAACAAAACGTGAATGATGCCTCCGGTATGGAAGCCTAAGAATCCAACGGCCCAAATAATGACCAAAATTACTGCAACAGTATAAAGTATATTTCCCATAATGAAATTGAGTTTAAAGTTTAAAAATCAATGTTTAAAGTTCAGACTTTGAATTTTGAACTTTAAACATTGAATTAAAGTGAGTTAAAAACGAAGTCCTACCGTACCTTGCAACCACACATTTTTGTAACGTGGCGTAGTTGAAGTGCCGTCTCCTTTGTTGTTGGTAACATCCCAACCTGCACGTGCTCCTATCACTATGTGGTCGATATTGATATCAATTCCACCTACGAAACAGAGGATATTCTTACGTACATTTTCGTTTTCAAATTCTTTTTCCTGCTCGATGGTAGTGACACCGTTGGCAAAAGTATCCTTTTGCTTAAGCAAATAAGAGAATTGAGGCCCTGCCAAAAACGTGATAAACGAAGCAGGTTTAAGGGCTACAAAAAGCGGAATGTCCAAGAAATTAGTCGTTCGGGTGAATTCGTACCGACCACCCAATATTCGCCCTCTGCCTTTGAATCCTTTCTGTGAAAACAAGACCTCAGGCTGAATTCCTAAAAACTTGCCAATAGGAATGAACAAGAATCCACCTCCTACAAAACCCACTTTCGGATCGTTGTCAAAATCTTCGCCATTCGAATCGTACACATTCGAATAGTTAGCACCCGCTTTGATACCTATTTTGAATTTTTCACGGTCGTCCATGTCAGTATTATCCTGCGCAAAACTTGCCGTTGCGATCGCAAACAAAGCAGTTAAAGTGATGATCGTTCTTTTCATTTCAATTAAGTTAAAGGAGAAAATTTTGCTATGATGTTTAAGAAGCCCCTATCCCAACCCTTTCCCCGTGGGGAAAGAGCTAAGAATTAAGACCTTATTTGACGTTTTTAACAGTCAAGTCCTTGAAAGCAGCACCGATTTCGTCCATATCGTGGTTGAATTCGGTTTTAAACTTCTCCCAATTCTCTTTGCCGTCAGCTTGGTAGTCGTCCATTCTCTTTCTCATGTCGCTGTTTTTTTCTTCCAGCTTTGTTATTTTCTCGTTGTACTCTGCTTTGGCCTCCTTCTTATCATCTTTGATACGCTCTCTAAATTCGGCTGCGCTTTTTTCATTTGCAGCTATTTTGTCGGCAGTCTCTCTTCTATAAGTGTCTATTTCGGCCAAATATTCTTGATTGGCATCTACCAAATCTTCTTTAGCGTCTTTTACTTCTTCTTTTGCATTTTCTACTTTTTCAGCAGGAGAATTGCAGCTCGTAAGGGCTAGCGTGGCGATAAAAGCAGATGCAGTAAATACTAGGAATGTTTTTTTCATGTTGTTTAATTTTAAATGGTGATAAGGTGTATTTAGTTAACTGGTAAAAATTCTGCATTCAACTCAAAATCAAATGCATATAGATTGCAACTATAATTCAGAGATCAGCTTGTTTAGTTCTTCTTTGGTCTTGCCTAGTTTAGCTTGAAGTCTCCCGAGCATTTCATCTTTTTTGCCTTCGACCAAAAGCACATCATTGTCGGTAAGCATTGCAAATTGCTGTTTCAGTTTGCCTTTTGTCTCGTTCCAGTTGGCTTCTATTGAAGTTGAGTTAATCATGTCGTTTCGGTTTTGAATGATACATTTCTATGCTACAAAGGTGAGGCATTGCCAAAGCCCAAGTGTTATACAAGACTTTAGAAAAGTTACATGATTCACACATTTAGGATCAGCAGTACCTTATCAACGGTTCCTTCAACCTCGACAACGGTTATTCGGTTTTAGTTATTCGTTTACCGTTCGTTCACAGCATGTTCACCGTTGACAAGATCTGAAAAACGAATGTTGTCAAGGTAAACTAGACCAAAAATGATTGCTAAGAAGATTCTAATTGGCCTTTCGCTCAAAAACTAATAGATTCGCCTTCTATTCACTATCGACTATTAACTATTCACTATAATGTTGTATCCTTTCAAATTCGAAACCATTTTCAAAGACAAAATCTGGGGCGGTGAGAAAATAAAGACTGTTTTGGGCAAAGATTTTTCGCCACTTCCCAACTGTGGCGAGACTTGGGAAATATCAGGCGTACCTGGCAACGTGTCGGTAGTAGCCGATGGCAGTCTAAAAGGCAAAAGCCTCAACGAGCTGATCGAAACCTACAAAGGCGAATTGCTGGGCGAAGCGGTGTATCAGAAGTTTGGCAAAGACTTTCCGTTGCTCATCAAATTCATAGATGCCAACGAAGACCTTTCGATTCAAGTACATCCAGATGATACAATGGCCAAACAACACCACAACTCCTTTGGAAAAACCGAGATGTGGTACATCTTTCAGTCCGATAAAGATTCCTCGTTGATCGTAGGGTTCAACAAAGACACCGACAAACAAGAATACCTCGAAAGCCTCGGAAACGGCAAATTGATGTCGATCCTAAACCGCGAGACAGCCCAAGCGGGCGATTGTTATTTCATCCCAGCTGGTCGTGTACACACTATTGGTAAAGGATTACTATTGGCCGAAATCCAACAAACTTCGGACGTTACTTACCGAATCTACGATTTCGACCGCACTGACGACAAAGGCCAGAAGCGTGAATTGCATACCGAAGAATCAGTTGATTCATTGGATTATAAATCCTATAAGCAATACAAGACTTCGTACAAAGAAGAATTGAACCAAACAGCTCCGCTAGTTTCGTGCCAATATTTCACGACTAACTTGCTTTCGTTGGATAAAAAATCAATAAAAAATTATTCGTCATTAAAATCCTTCGTTATTTATATTTGTTTCGAAGGACAAGCAACTTTGGAAACTAGCGCAGGAACGTACGAAATCAAAATGGGCGATAGTTTCTTGATTCCCTATTCAGTCAAAGACGTTTCGATTTTGCCAATTGGCTTGACGAAAATTTTGGAAGTATATATTGAACTCTAGGTCTTGGGTTTTAGGAGTTAGGTATTAGCCAGTATTCCTAACCTAATACCCAAAACCTAACACCCAAAACCTCCTTGAAAACCTACCATCACCTCTTCTTCGACCTCGACCACACTTTGTGGGATTTTGAACGCAACTCCGAAGAAACCATTTCGGAGTTGTTTCAAGAATTAAAAATGGCCGAAAGAGGCGTGGTTTCAGCCAAAAGTCTGTACCAATCTTTTGAACGTGCCAACCGCAAAGCTTGGGATTTGTATCATCAAAATCTGATGGACAAAGAAACGCTTCGAATTTCTCGTTTTGTCACTTCGTTAAAAGAAAATGGTGTACAAGACGAAGAATTGGCAGAAAAAATGGCGCAACTTTATTTAAAAATCTGCCCGACCAAGCCACATCTATTTCCAAATACTGTAGAAATTCTTGATTTTTTAGTTGAAAAATATCCGCTACATCTTATTTCCAACGGATTTTCCGAAACCACTCTCATGAAAGTGCAGAATACCGTTTTGCATAAATATTTCAAAAGCGTCACTACACCCACGCATTCTGGATACAAAAAACCCGAACGAGAAATGTTTGAGTTTGCACTGCTACAAGGCAACTGCCAGCCCCAACACGCCATTATGATCGGAGACGATTTGGAAGCGGATATATTAGGAGCCCAACGTTGTGGAATCGACCAAGTGTATTTCAACCCCGAAAAAAAAAGCCACCAAATAGAGGTGACTTTCGAGATTGAAAATTTGGTGGAATTGAAACAGATTTTTGGTTGATCTAAGGAAGATAATACGCCACCTCAATCTCAATTCCAGCCTCATCGCTTGTGTCGCGCATCTCGATCACATGCCCCATTTGACTATCCCAAAGCTCATCTTCTTGATTGACGACAGCATATGCGCCATATTTTTCATTGAAATACTTAGTGATGTTTTCTCTCAAAATCTGTTCTTCTTTCTGATCACTCAAAATAAATACAATCGCAAAACTTTTGATTTTGCCGTTTTTATCAAAATAATAAATCAAATCAGCCGAATCGTCTTTGTCTAAATAAAGCGTATACAGCAAAACCGAATCCGATTCGGAATGTAATTGCAGTACCTCTTTTGCTTTGATCACCTCTCTTGTTTCCCCGAAATTGAAACCACGAAATGCGCCCGTTTCATTCAAAATTATCTTCTGAACCTCTTTCGGGTATTTTTTAAGGATGTTTTTGCTTGTCTGTGCAAAAAGCAATTGCGAAAATGAAAAGAAAATAATAGATAAAATATAATTCATTTATTTAAGTTTTTGTTGAACAAATATAAAGCAAGTTATACGATGAAATCTACAACCAGTCTGAAATCAGTTTTTCGGCTGCAATGATTCCTCCCAACGTCACTCCAGGGATTCCTTGTCCAGGATACACCGTGTCGCCACATTGGTAAGCTTTATGTCCGTCTAATCTCGCTCCCGCCATTTGCCAAGGTTTGGTAGCCATCAGTTGTGGATAGCCGCCTACAAATCCATACTTTCGCCCCGTCCATTTTTCCCAATCTTTTGGTTCAGAAGCATGTTCGTAGCCAATGTCTTCTCTATTAAACAGTTGTTGGTTTTCCAAGACTTCGAGAATACGTAATTTCAGCGTTTCTTTATCCAGTTCCATGTTCGCATCAGGATTTGCAACGTGTGTACTGATCGAAACGATTGTCCTGTTTTGGCTTCGCTCTATGTCGTCTGGATGGCTCAGGCTCACGAAAAAACTGTTTGAATGGGTTTCAACAAACGGTGTTTCGAGAATAAATTGATGATGAAGCACATCCAATTCCAATTTCTTTTTCAAAGCAATATTCCACTGAAAAGCCGAGCTCAGTTTTTCTTTTGCCACCACATTGGACTTCACTTTTTTAGATAAATCCATCAAACCCATCGTATTGTCTAGCGGAATGCCGCTTATCACAAATTCAGCTTCGTACGTTCCTTTGTTTGTAGCCACGCTATAGCTTTGGTTTTTGCGTAAAATTCGCTGTACTTTTTCCCGCATCAGAATTTCACCTCCATGCCTCTCAATATATGACAACAACGGATTTACCAAATTCAGCAAGCCACCATCCATGTAATAGTTGCCAAAATTGGTGTAGGACAGCGCAGTGCTACCAAAAAGCTCATTCACTTCGCTTGCAGTGTTTTGGGCAGTAATCATCAATTGCTCGTCTACAAACTTCTTAAAAACTAGATTTTTGTCCAAACCAATTTTCTTTATTTTGGCATCAATGCTTCGAAACGCTTTCGGGATCATCGAAAGATGTCCGATTTTGGATTGAAGAGCCAAAGTGGTAAAGTCCGAAAATTTTTCGGGTGGAAAATTTTTAAACATCATACTGCTATTCCAGACGTTTTTGCTGGTTTCAAAACAATCGGTCCAAAATTCTTTTTGTCCTTCAATTCCAAAAACACATTCGGCTTCTTCTATCCATTTTGCCAAATTTTGGTGTCTGATGAGGTTTTTTCCGTCAGGCAAATACACCTTCATCGGAACAGGAAGTTTTCGGATTCCTCGTAATTCAATTCCAGTTGTATCTAGCAAATACCTCAATGGCATGCCTTCGTCTAACCCCACAACAGTGGTCGCACCTGTTTCGAACACGAAATCTTTTCTTTTATAGGAGCTAGTGCAACCTCCCGGCTGATAATTTTGTTCGATTATCGTAACTTTGAAGCCGTTTTTAGCGAGAATGCAAGCTGCTGATAACGAACCCATTCCCGAACCGATAATGATGACAGATTTTCTTTCAGACACTTTGTTTAATTTATTTTATAAAATATTAAACAAAAAATCATTGACTTCTGTTTAGATAATTATGAGAGTTTCTGTTTTTAGAAAAGAGCACTTCAACGCTGCACATCGTCTTCACAATCCTACCCTTAGCGATTCGGAAAACCAAAACGTATTTGGCAAATGCAATAATGCCAATTTTCATGGTCACAACTACGAATTGGTTGTCAGGATTACAGGAGAAGTAGATCCCATAACAGGCTATGTAATAGACATGAAAGTGCTCAGCAAAATTATTAAGGAAAAAATCCTAGATAAATTTGACCATAAAAACTTAAATTTAGACACGCAAGAGTTCAAAAGCTTAAATCCAACGGCCGAGAATATAGCTGTCGTCATCTGGAACATACTATTGAAGGAGTTGGACAACCGCTTTACCATTAAAGTTTGGCTTTATGAAACAGAAAGAAATTTTGTCGAATACCCTGCAGCTGACTGATTTCGACAACGATGAAATCGGTGACGACCACATGGCCTCGTCTTACGACACGCCACTCAGAAAAGATGCATTCGACATGAGCGATGAAATGAAGATGGAATTGATAGCCAAAAACTTCAAAGAAATCATGCTCTTATTGGGTTTAGATTTGAATGATGATAGCCTGAAAGGTACACCTGATCGAGTGGCTAAAATGTATGTCAAGGAGATTTTTAGCGGACTAAATCCAGCTAACAAGCCTAAAATCAAGCTCTTTGACAACAAATACAAATACAACGAAATGTTGATCGAGAAAGACATTACGTTTTTCTCGAATTGCGAACACCATTTTGTGCCTATTTTCGGAAAAGCACACTGCGCCTACATTTCGTCTGGAAAAGTGATTGGTTTGTCGAAAATCAACCGTATTGTACAGTACTATGCTAAAAGGCCACAAGTACAAGAAAGACTTACTGTACAGATTGCCAACGAGTTGAAAAGAGTGCTTCAAACAGACGATGTGGCTGTTGTAATAGATGCCTCGCATATGTGTGTGTCATCAAGAGGAATTCAAGATATCAACAGTCGTACCATCACTTCACAGTATTATGGCAAGTTCCAAGAAGACGGTTTCAAGAACGAATTTTTGAAACACGTGACGAGCCAATCGGTTTAAAAGTCAATTCAAAATCTGGGCGTATTTTTTAGCTTTGTAGAAAATACGCCCATGCTTTTTCGCACCGAACTTCATCCGAAGAAACCCCGTTTTCAAATTTCGCATTCCGATAAAATCCTGAGCTTTGGCTCATGTTTTGCCGATTGCATGGGAGAACGTTTCGAACATTTTCAATTCGACATCCAATCCAATCCTTTTGGTGTTCTTTACAATCCACTTTCGATCTTCGGAAATTCAGAAAATGCCTTAAAATTTAATGAATTAAATTTCATTAATATAATCGAATCGAGAGAAACCTTTTTTAATTATCAGTTTCATTCTCAAATTTCTGGAACTTCGGCTGAAGAATTAGTCGAAAAAACAAAACAAATAAATCGCTCAGTTTCCGAAAGGCTGTCATCTACCGACTACTTGTTCATCACGCTGGGTACCGCTTTTGTCTATTATTTAAAAGGAACAACTATTTCTGTGGCAAATTGTCATAGAAAACCAGCTGATTATTTCGACAAAAAAATGCTTTCAGTAGAAGAAATCGTCTCATCTTTCAAGCAGTTTTACAAGCAACTAAATTTGCAAAACCCAAACTGTAAGATACTTATCACCGTCAGCCCAGTGCGGCACACCAAAGATACACTCGAACTGAACGCAGTCAGCAAGGCCGTTTTACGTCTTGCTTGTCATCAAATAACAGAACTAGAGTCGGATAATGTGGCATATTTTCCTGCCTACGAAATCATGATGGACGATTTGCGTGATTATCGTTTTTATAAAGAAGATTTGATTCATCCTAACCAACAAGCCGAAACGTATATCTGGGAAAAATTCGCTGAGACCTATTTTTCGGCCGAAACACAAAATTTAAATAAAGAAATAGGCGAAATTCAAACCGCATTAAACCATCGTGCGTTTAACAAAGATGGTCAAGACCATCTCTCTTTTTTGAAAAAAATCGAAGAAAAAATAACCCAAGTAAGCGACAAAATATCTGTATTTAGGTTATTAGAAAAAATGGCACTAAAATTGAAAGTATAATGTTGGGTTAACAATGTCCTAAAGCATTGGAGGGCATAAAAATCAACTAAACTATTTGGAAATTCATACTCAAATCCTATATTTATGAGTGATATGGCGAAAGGCGGCAATATGGAAGCAAAGTTTTCAAACAGGGTCAAGGAAGTAATTACTTTGAGCCGCGAAGAAGCAATGAGATTGGGACACGATTTTATTGGTTTAGAGCATATTATCCTCGGAATGATTCGCGAGGGGGAAGGAGTAGCAATCTCCTTACTGAAAAAATTAGGAGTTCCGATCGAAGATTTGAGAAAAAATCTGGAACATACCACCAAAGCCACTGCTGGCCAGACGGTGAATATTAAAAATTTAACACATATTCCACTTACCCGTCAGTCGGAAAAAACATTAAAAGTCACCTATTTGGAGGCAAAGATGTTCAAAAGCGAATTGGTAGGAACTGAACATTTATTACTTTCTATTTTGAGAGATACAAACAATGTGCCTTCGCAGATTTTAGGAAAATTTGATGTAAGCTACGATGTAGTGAAAGAACTACTCGAATATCACACCCAAAACCCAATGGCCTCGTCAGATACAGACGATGGAGATGACGACAATTCGAAACTTTTTGGCGCATCGGCTTCGGGCAAAGAAGGCTCAAAACCTGGCACTGAAAAATCTAGAACGCCTGTTTTGGATAATTTTGGTCGCGATTTGACCAAAGTAGCCGAAGACGGAAAACTAGATCCAATTGTAGGTCGTGAAAAAGAAATAGAGCGTGTGGCTCAGATTCTTAGTAGAAGAAAGAAAAATAATCCGATTTTGATTGGTGAACCTGGGGTTGGAAAAACAGCCATTGCAGAAGGGCTTGCCTTGCGTATCATTCAGAAAAAAGTATCTCGTGTACTTTTTGGCAAACGCGTGATCACACTTGATTTGGCTTCATTGGTGGCTGGTACAAAATACCGTGGCCAGTTCGAAGAAAGAATGAAAGCGGTAATGAACGAGTTGGAAAAATCGCCAGATGTGATTCTTTTCATTGATGAAATACACACTATAGTAGGTGCCGGTGGAGCATCTGGCTCGCTAGATGCATCGAACATGTTCAAACCAGCATTGGCTCGTGGCGAAATACAATGCATAGGAGCAACTACATTGGACGAATATCGCCAGTACATCGAGAAAGATGGAGCATTGGCTCGTAGGTTCCAGATGGTCATGGTGGACGCTACTACGGTAGACGAAACGATTCAAATCTTGTCTAATATTAAAGATAAATACGAAGATCACCATCACGTAACATATACCCCAGAGGCGATTGACGCTTGTGTGAAATTATCAGATCGCTACATCAGCGACCGTTTCTTGCCCGACAAAGCTATTGATGTGTTGGACGAAGCGGGAGCAAGAGTGCACATCAACAACATCAATGTTCCTGGCGATATCTTAAAGTTAGAAGAGCAAATTGAGAATATCAAAAAGGAGAAAAATAAAGTTGTAAAAAGTCAGAAATACGAAGAAGCAGCCAAATTACGCGATACAGAAAAGAAACTGATCGAACAATTGGATATTGCCAAACTGCGTTGGGAAGAAGAAACAAAACTGAAACGTTACAGCGTAAAAGAAGAAAACATTGCAGAAGTAATTGCGATGATGACGGGAGTTCCTGTAAGTAGAATTGGCCAAAACGAAGGCACTAAGTTGCTGGCAATGAAAGATGTACTGAAAAGTCGCATCATTGGTCAAGACGAAGCCATCGGAAAACTTGCAAAAGCCATTCAACGTACGCGTGTAGGATTGAAAGACCCAAAGAAACCAATTGGTTCATTCATTTTCCTTGGTCCAACTGGGGTAGGTAAAACCGAATTGGCAAAAGCCTTAGCTACTTATTTGTTTGACAAAGAAGATTCGCTGGTTCGTGTAGACATGAGCGAGTATATGGAGAAATTCTCAATCACTCGTTTGGTTGGTGCCCCTCCAGGATATGTAGGGTATGAAGAAGGCGGACAATTGACGGAGAAAATTCGCAGAAAGCCTTATTCTGTGATCCTATTAGATGAAATTGAAAAAGCACATCCTGATGTATTCAATCTTTTACTTCAAGTATTGGACGATGGTATTTTGACGGATGGATTAGGTCGTAAAGTTGATTTTAGAAATACAATCATCATCATGACTTCCAATATTGGAGTGCGAGACTTGAAAGATTTCGGAGCAGGCGTAGGATTTGCGACTAAGTCGAGAGTCGACAACATGGACGATATCATGAAAAGTACGATTCAAAATGCCTTGAAAAAAGCATTTTCTCCAGAATTCTTGAATCGTTTGGATGATGTGATTGTGTTCAATTCTCTTGAAAAGCCTGATATTCACAAAATCATCGACATCAGTCTTGGAAGCTTATTCAAACGTATCAACGATTTGAATATTAACATCGAATTGACAGATAGCGCAAAAGATTTCTTATCTGACAAAGGATACGATCACCAATATGGTGCACGACCGCTCAACAGAGCGATTCAGCGTTATTTGGAAGACCCAATTGCAGAAGAAATTCTAAAAGGTGAGGCCAAAGAAGGTTGCACGATCATGGCTGATTATTTAGACAAAGCCGAGGAGTTGACTTTGACGATCCGAAAAACTAAGACTGAAAAAACGTCCGAATAACCCTAACAAAAAAGAAGCTAGATTTAGGTCTGGCTTCTTTTTTGTTTTTTGTGATTAAAAATAATTCATTTAAATAAAAGCGTTTTTATTGTTAAAGTTAAGAATAGGCAGGTCATTTTTGAATTGTTTATTTTTGACTCCTCTTCTATTTTTATGGTTTGACCTTTTGAAAAAATGATTGCATGATGAGCCGTGTATTTTTTAGTTGTTTCATTTTCTTTACTTTTTATAGTGGCTATGCCCAGCATTTTAGAATAAAACATTTTCGTCCTCATGGTCATGAGGAGCACTTGCATTTCAAGCGATCATTAAACCGCTGTAAATCAATGGGGGCGTACAACAAGCATCATTTACATCATCGACATGTTGAACATGTGGCAGAAGTCGCACACAATATCCCTGCTCCAAGATCAACTCCAAAACCATCTCCAGACTCGGTTTCTAAGGCTCCAGAATTGGCTACCAACAACCAAAAAGCAACAAAAGTCGAACCTGAAGTTACAAAACCAGCTCCAATTCTTGAACCTACGAGTACCGAAAAAGTAAAATTAAATCCAAGAATTGCGAAGTATGGAGAATCAATTGAAGCGTTAAAACCTGGAGAATCAATCAATTTACCACCAATCAATTTTATTTCTAACCAAGATGAATTTGCAGTAGTCAATATGGATTCGTTTATGGAAGCTGCTGAATTTGCAAAAAATGGGTTCATGATTCTGATCGAAGGACATACAGACGACAAAGGTTCGGATGAATACAACTTGGCACTTTCGATGAAAAGAGTAGAAAAAATCAAACAGTTGATGGTACAAATGGATGTCCCAGAAGACAATATTTCGGTAGTGGGTCATGGCGAACGGAAGCCTTTGGTTCCAAATACGTCTGAAGCAAATAGATTAAAAAATAGAAGGATTGAATTTGTAATATTCAAAATTTAGATATTATTCATTTATTTTAAAATCCAATTTATTCTTTGTTTTTGAGTAAGATGGCTAAGTGTGTAACTTGCGTTTGATTCATGAATTCTATCATCCGCCTTTTACCTGATGCCCTCGCCAACCAAATTGCAGCTGGCGAAGTAGTGCAACGACCTGCTTCGGTGGTCAAAGAATTATTGGAAAACTCGGTAGATGCTGGCGCAAAAAGCATCCGATTACAAATAAAAGATGCTGGACGCACTCTGATTCAGGTCATTGACGATGGCAAGGGAATGTCAGAAGTAGACGTCCGGATGTGTTTCGAACGACATGCCACTTCCAAACTATACACTACAGACGATTTGTTCAGTATCAAAACTATGGGTTTTCGTGGCGAAGCGATGGCTTCAATTGCTGCGGTAGCACAGGTAGAAATGCGATCAAGACGAGCCGTGGACGAATTAGGAACAGCTTTGCA
Organism: Cytophagales bacterium; assembly: GCA_043769845.1. Taxonomy (GTDB): domain Bacteria; phylum Bacteroidota; class Bacteroidia; order Cytophagales; family UBA9547; genus UBA9547. Next base: position 841 of record JAYVIX010000287.1, on the reverse strand, counting down.
CATCGAAGGTTCTGAAATTCTTTCACAAGAAGTGCTACAAATTCCTGTGGGAACAAATACGCAAGTGAAAAACTTGTTTTTCAACGTCCCCGCTCGTAGGAATTTTTTAAAGTCTGACATGGTGGAAAACAAACACATCTTGGACGAATTTCTAAGAATTGCGCTCGCACATCCTGAAATTGCTTTTTACTACATCCAAAACGTCACCGAAATCTACCACTTGCCAGTTGCAAAACTGAGTCAACGAATTGTGAATATATTCGGAAATAACTATAAAGAAAACCTCATTCCTTGTAACGAAGAAACGCCCATGCTCAAAGTGTGGGGATATGTAGGAAAGCCCGAGTTTGCTCGAAAATCGCGAGGCGAACAGTTCTTTTTTGTCAATACACGTTTTATCAAAAGCACTTATTTGCATTTTGCGGTGGCCGATGCATTCAAAAACTTAATTGCGCACGATTATCACCCTTTTTATGTTTTGTTTATTGAAATTGATCCATCCAAGATCGATATCAACGTACATCCGACTAAAACTGAAATAAAGTTCGAAGACGAACGTACCGTACATGGAATATTGAGTGCTGCTGTTCGCAAGGCACTTGGTTCGCATAATATTACCCCGAGTTTGGATTATGCTCCTCGTTCGTTTTTCTCTGATTTCCAGCAAGATAAAACGGCAAGATTGGAGCTAACCAACAAAGGTTTTACTCCAACTCTTAGGAATGTTTCGAATAAAAAAATAGACGATAGTTGGCAAAAACTCTACAAAGGTCTTTCTGCTCCTTCACCTGAAATAGAACAAACGGAGATGCTTGTTTTTTCGAGTAAAGGAAATGAAACC